>JAFSZV010000045.1 GCA_017455565.1 Clostridia bacterium | reverse complement strand
TGCTGCGATGAATCTGAAAAAGCTGGCAGAATGGAGCTGGAAAGGTTCTTATTCTCGCCTTGTTTTCTCGCTGCTTTTGCCCAAATACAGCAAATCCCTCGCTTTTGCTTAACAAAAACGAGGGTTCTTTGACAAGCTGAGCCGCCCCTGCGTTACAGCACGCAGGGGCGGCTTTTTGACCGGTTATTCGGTTTTTTGGCGGAAAGCGTCGATCTCGCGGCGGGTGAAGTCGTCCACGGCAGCCTTCAATCCCCGCAGATAAGGGGAAAAGGCCACTTGCTCGCGCCCGTAAGTCAGCTGCAGGTCAAATTCCAGCGGCAGCCAGGTGGCAAGATCGGATTCGTCGTGGGAGATCACGGCTTCCAGCTTGTCCAGCGCCTTATAGAGCCGGGCCTCCTGCGTTTCCTGCGCATTCATCTCAGCCAGAAGCGCCTGCCACTGTTCCCGCTGGGGCGGGGGGAAAGAGTCTACCCAGCGGGCAAGCTGCGCTTCCTCGAGGGCCTCCTGCCCGCCGCTTTTTTCAAAGGAAGGGATATCGCCGGTGAAGGCTTCGCCCAGATCGTGGATCAGGCACATGCGGGTCACCCGGTCCATGTCGTATCCGGCAAACTCCTCCTCGCCGGAAAGCAGTATGGCCATCAGCGCAATGCGCCAGCTATGGTCGGCAATGCTCTCTTTGCGGCCGGGCGCGGTAAAGCAGTGGCGGGTGTTGGTCTTGAGCCGGGCCGCCACGGCCAGAATGTCCAGCAGTTCCTGCGGTTTCATGGGCGATCCTCCTTTCGAGGCTTAAAACAGGCCGGTGATTTTTCCTTCTTCGTCCACATCAATCTTTTCGGCGGAGGGGATTCTGGGCAGACCGGGCATGGTCATGATTTCGCCGGTATAGGCCACGATGAAGCCCGATCCGGCGCAGATCCTGAGATCGGAGACCTGGATCGTAAATCCCTCGGGCGCGCCCAACAACTTGGGGTTGTCTGAGAAGCTGTATTGGGTCTTCGCCATGCAGATGGGAAGATGACCGAAGCCCATGGCCTCGATCTCCGCGGCCCGCTTTTTGGCGGCGGGCAGCAAAAGCACGTGCTTGGCCCGATAGACCCGCTTGGCAATGGTGGAGATCTTGTCCGCCACGGGCTGGTTCAGCTCGTAACAGGGAGTAAAGCGGCTGGGCTCTTCACAGAGACGCACCACCTCTTTTGCCAGCGCCTCGCCGCCCGCGCCGCCCTCGGCCCATACCCGGGAAAGCGCCACGCTGATGCCCATCTCCCGGCATTTGGCTTCCACCAGCTTTAGCTCGGCCTCCGTGTCGGTGGGGAAGACGTTGACGGCCACCACGCAGGGCAGGCCGAACACATTTTTGATGTTGTCCACATGGCGCAAAAGGTTAGGAAGTCCTTTTTCCAGCGCGGCAAGATCCTCGTTCGCCAGTTCGGCTTTGGGAACGCCGCCGTGATATTTCAGCGCCCGCACCGTGGCCACGATCACCGCGGCAGAGGGGGTTAGACCTGCCATGCGGCACTTGATGTCAAAGAATTTTTCCGCGCCCAGATCGGCGGCAAAGCCGGCCTCGGTGACCGCGTAATCGCCCAGCTTCAGAGCCATGCGGGTGGCGGCGATGGAATTGCAGCCGTGGGCGATGTTGGCAAAGGGGCCGCCGTGGATGAAGGCGGGCGTCCCCTCCAGCGACTGCACGAGATTGGGCTTGAGTGCGTCCTTCAGCAGGGCGGCCATGGCGCCCTGCGCCTTAAGCTGGGCGCAGGTGACGGGATTGCCGCTGTGATCGTAGGCCACGATGATGCGGCCCAGCCGCTCCTTCAGGTCGGTGATGTCGTTTGCCAAACAAAGCACCGCCATCACCTCTGAGGCCACGGTGATATCAAAGCCGTCTTCTCTGGGCGTGCCGTTGGTCTTTCCGCCAAGGCCGTCCACGATAAAACGGAGCTGACGGTCGTTCATATCCATGCAGCGCTTCCATGTGATGCGTCGCACGTCGATGTCCAGCGCGTTTCCATGCTGGATATGATTGTCCAGCAGGGCGGCCAGCAGATTGTTGGCCGCGCCGATGGCGTGAAAGTCGCCGGTAAAGTGCAGATTGATGTCCTCCATGGGCACCACCTGGGCATAGCCGCCGCCGGCGGCGCCGCCCTTTACGCCGAACACGGGACCCAGCGAGGGCTCGCGCAGGGCGACCACGGCGTTTTTTCCGATGCGGCGCAGCGCATCGGCCAAGCCAATGGTGGTGGTGGTCTTTCCCTCGCCGGCAGGGGTGGGGGTGATGGCGGTCACAAGGACCAGTTTCCCGTCGGGGCGGGAATTCTTTTTCAGCAGAGAAAGATTGATTTTTGCCTTCCAGCAGCCATATGGTTCCAGATCACTTTCGTCGATGTGAGCGGCGGCGGCGATCTCCCGGATGGGCTTCATCCGGCAACTCTGAGCGATCTCGATATCAGAACGGTATTCCATGGCGGTGATTCCTTTCTCGGCGCCGCAAGGCGGCTGTTATCAAGTCATAAAAAAGCGCCCGCTTCCGCGCACGGAGCAAGAGCATCTGCATTGTACCATCCGTGCGTTGGATTGTCAAGCAATGGAAGCGAGAGAAAAACCTCCCGCCGGCCTCTGATGGGAGGAAGACTGCTATTTTCCGCCGTTCTCCGCGGGGGCTTCGGCGCGCCCTGCTTCGTAATCCAGCACCTGACGGAACTGGGTCTCATAAAGTGCGCGGTAGACGCCGTTTTTGGCCAAAAGCGCCTCGTGGGTGCCCTGTTCGGCGATGACGCCGCCCTTGACCACCAAAATCCGGTCAGCCTTGAGAATGGTGGACAGCCGATGGGCAATGACGATGGAGGTGCGGCCCTGCATCAGGGTCTCCAGCGCATCCTGAATGGCGTTTTCCGAGATGGAATCCAGCGCCGAGGTGGCTTCATCCAGAATGAGGATCTTGGGGTCCTTCAAAATGACCCGGGCGATGGACAGCCGCTGTTTCTCGCCGCCCGACAGCTTTAATCCCCGGTTGCCCACCACGGTGTCATAGCCCTGGGGCTGGGACACGATGAAATCGTGGATGCTGGCGGTGCGGCAGGCGCGCTCAAGCTCCTCCTGTGTGGCGTCGGCCTTGGCATAGAGGAGATTTTCCCGGATGGTGCCGTTGAACAGATAGGTGTCCTGCGTCACCACGCCCACCTGCTCCCGCAGATAATACAGGTCAAAGGATTTGACGTTGACGCCGCCGATGGCCACACGCCCGCCCTTCACGTCATAAAGCCGGGGGATCAGGTTGACCACGGTAGATTTTCCCGAGCCCGAGGGGCCCACGATGGCGTACATTTTGCCGCCGGGCACAGTGAAATCAATGTCGGTGAGCAGCGGCTTTTCGGCGTCGTAATAGAACACCACGTGCTCGAAGGAAATGTCTCGGCGGGTAACGTCGGGCTTACGGGGATTTTTGGGAGAAACGATGGTGTTCTCCATGTCGAAATAGTCGAAGATGCGGGTGAATAGCGCCAGAGAACGGGTGAAATCCACCTGCAGATTGAGCAGGGACTGCACCGGCCGGTACAGACGGTTGATGAGGGCAACGGTGGCGGTGATGGTGCCCACGGTGAGAGTGGGATCCAGACCGCGGATGATGAAATAGCCGCCGGCAAAATAGATCAGCAGCGGGCCGATCTGGGTGAACATCCCCATAATGACATGGAACCATTTGCCCGAGCGCTGCTCCTTGAGGGCGAGGCGGGTGACTTCTTCATTGACGCCGACAAAGCGGTTGTATTCGGTCTTTTCCCGGGCGAAGAGCTTCACCAGCAGCGAGCCGCTGACGCTCAGGGTCTCGTTGACAAGCTGGTTCATCTCGTCGGTCTTTTCCTGACTTTCGGTAAGCAGCTTCCAGCGGGTGCGGCCCACCGAGCGGGTGGGCAGGATCAAGAGAGGAATGACCACGATGCCCACGATGGCGAGCTGCCAGCTCATGGTGAACAGGGCTACCAGCGTGGTGACCACCGTGGCCACGTTGCTGACGATGGAAGAAAGCGTTCCCGAGATCACCGAGCTGACGCCGCTGATGTCGCTGTTCATGCGGGTGATGATGTCGCCCTGCTTTTCCGAGGTGAAGAAGGAATGAGGCATATGCTGCAGATGATCGTACATCTGATTTTTCATATCAAAGATGATCCGCTGGGAGATCCAGGCGTTGATGTAGCTTTCCAGCACGCCGATCACCTGTGAGGCGGCCAGCGTGACGAAGGCCATCAGCAGCAGCTTGACCAGCAGCTCCATATTGCGGCCCACCAGCGCCTGATCCACGATGCGCCCCGTGATGATCGAAGGCAGAAGACCCACCGTGGCCGACAGCAGGATCGCCCCAAACACCAGGAAAAACTGGAACCAATAGGGCTTGAGATACGAGAGGATGCGAAGGAGAAGGCCCTTCGTCACCTTCGGCATGCTTTTCTTTTCCTCGTCGGTCAGAAAGCCTCTGGGGCCCATTCCGTGTCCTCCGGGAGGCATGGCGTCACGACCTTTCTATGTTTTGTTTACAGGTATCAGTATAAAACATCCGGCCGGAAAATTCCAGAAGAGCGGTAAAAAATTCCGCGAAAAAGGGCTTGACTCTGACCCTGCGTCATCGTTTACAATGTGCTTAAGAAAGGAGAGAGCGCCATGTATAGCTTGAAAGAGGTCAGTCGCATGACGGGGATCACCCCGCGCACGCTGCGGCATTACGACCGGATCGGCCTGCTCCCGCCCACCGGGCGGACAGAGGGCGGCTACCGTCTGTATGACGATGGCTCGCTGGAGCGGCTGCAGCAGATTTTGCTGTTTCGGGAGCTGGAGTTTTCGCTGAAAGACATCGAGCAGATTCTGTCCGCGCCCGATTTCGACCGCAACCGGGCGCTGGAACAGCAGATCGGCCTGCTGGAGCTGAAAAAGGAACACATTGAGAATTTGATCCTGTTTGCAAAAGGGCTCTGGCTCAAAGGAACAAGGGGGCTAAAGCTGATGGACTTTACAGCGTTTGATAAGGAAAAGCTGGATGAATACGCCGCCCAGGCTAGGGAAAACTGGGAGAAAACGCCCGCCTGGCAGGAATATGAGAAAAAGAAAAAGGACTGGAAGCCCGACGAAGAGGCGAATATCGAGCGGGACATCATGGCCTTTTTCGTGGGCTTCGGCGCGCTGCGGGACACCGATCCCGCGTCCGAGGCGGCGCAGAAGCAGGTGAGGGCTTTGCAGGATTATATCACCCAGCACCTTTATACCTGTACCGACGAGATCCTTGCGGGGCTGGGGAAGATGTATGACGGCGGGGGAGCCTTCACCGAAAACATCGACGCCGCCGGCGGCCCGGGCACGGCCCATTTCGCCGCCGAGGCCATCGAGATCTATTGCAGATAAGCAAAAATTGCCGCGAATGCGGCAATTTTTTTTATTTTTCGGCGAACCGCACCTGCTTTTTCGGAAAAAACACCTCAGCCTGGACGGCGATCCGCTTCCTTTCCCGGGCCTGCAGTCGGCGGAATGGTATGATTTCCAAAGCCTTGGGCGAGGCTTTCCAGCGGGCAGCAATGCGTCCGTCCAGCAAGACGGTGGGGTGAACGATGCCTGTCATGGTGTAGACCTGCCGCAGATGCCCGACGGGCAGGATGGGGTTGTCGGCCTTTTCATATCCCAGCAGCATGGGGTCAAAGCCTGCCAGCAGCAGGCAGGGCGGGATATTCCCCTCCTCCGGCGGCGTCAACGCGTAGAAAACGTCGCTGCCCAGCGGATATTCCGTCACAGGTAAGGAAAAAAGCGATTCCCGCAGGATCTTTTTCGGACGGCGAAAAAAATAGACAGCGTCCTGCAGAGTGACGGGGCCGTAGTGGATAAGATAGCGGCGCATTAGCTCCTGCATGGCTTTCCGCTCCTCCGTGGGGGCGAAGGCGGGGCAGGGGAGAATGCGTTTTTCCGGGGTGAGATCAAAGCAGATCAGCCCCAGCTCGCACAGCTCCCGCAGGGTGCCGCCCCATGGATGAAATACGTGGAGTTCCTCAAAATCGGTCATCCCGGCTTCCCGGCACAGGGTGCGCAGGGTCTCCTTGCGGTCGACTCCGTTTCTTACCGCGTCAAGGATCAGGGCGGCAAAAAAGATCGCCCGCTCCTTGCCGATACTGCGGCTGTGGGTATCCAAAAACCGATAGATCTCCGTCTGCGCCGCGTCCTCCGGCGTTCCCTGCCGCAGGCAGTAGAACGGCAGATCCTCCGGCGGAATCAGATGAAGGGTTCCCCGCAGAGTCCACAGCTTGATGAGACTTCTGTTGGGGTCCGCGTCTCCACAGCGCAGTCGCAGGGCGTGGAGGGCGGCGTTCAAAAACTGAGCCTGTACGCCGCACAGCCCGGCCGCCGCCGTTCGGGGGTCGGCGGTTTCCGTCAAAAACTGCCCTCGCAGACGCGAGGAAAGCAACATCTCCGGCGTCATTTTTTCAGTCCCAGCGCGGCTTCCCATTCCGCCTGACGGAAGCCCACCAGAACGAAGTCTTCTCCGATGAGCAGCGGCCGCTTGACCAGCATCCCGTCGGAAGCCAGCAGGGCGAACTGCTCGTCCTCGCGCATTTCCGGCAGGCGCTTTGCCAGTTCCAGCGCCTTGTATTGCAGGCCGCTGGTGTTGAAAAAGCGCTTGAGGGGCAGCCCGCTTTGGGCGTGCCAGCGCCGCAACTCGGCTTCCGTGGGGTTGCCGGTCTTGATGTCCCGCAGGGTATAGGCGGCGTTTTGTTCGTCCAGAAAGGCCTGCGCCTTTTTGCAGGTGGAGCAT
The DNA here is from genome assembly GCA_017455565.1 of Clostridia bacterium. Lineage (GTDB taxonomy): Bacteria > Bacillota > Clostridia > Oscillospirales > Butyricicoccaceae > UBA4644. The sequence goes on along the minus strand of JAFSZV010000045.1, from coordinate 1,145 downwards.
TTTGAATAGCAGAGAAACAGCATGGCGGTCGCCTCCGTGCAAGTGAGCTTTTGGGAACAGTATAGCACAGCACGGCGCTTTTGCGCAACAAACGGGACACTCCTTTTTTAAAAAATGCGCTTTTTCGGCAGAAAAGCAAAATTTTTCTTGATTTAGAGGGGGTTCTATTCTATAATAAAGTCATAAAGTGATTCCGTTAATTTTATTTCAGGAGGTCAAACGTATGGGCAAATTTGTAATGAAGCGCACCAAGTCCGGTGTGAAGTTCGATCTCAAGGCCGGAAACGGCGAGGTCATCGCCACTTCCGAGATCTATAATTCCGACGAGGCCTGTAAAAACGGCATCGAATCCGTCCGCCGCAACGCCCCTGTTGCCCCTGTTGAGAATCAGACCGCCGAGGGCTACCAGGTGGAGAAGCATCCCAAGTTCGAGGTTTATGCCGACAAGGCCGGCGAGTTCCGTTTCCGCCTGAAGGCCACCAACGGCCAGATCATCGCCGTCAGCGAGGGCTATAAGGCCATGGCAAGCTGCATGAACGGCATCGAGTCGGTGAAGAAAAACGCTCCCGACGCCCCTGTGGTCATGGAAGAGGACAAATAAGCGGTTAAATGGCAAAAGCGCCCTGAAAGGAGACGCTTCGTAAGGAAGCGTCTCCTTTTCAGTTATGCATGAGGCAATTGACCGCGCAAGTTAGATATGGTATAAAGACTTAAACAAATAAGAATTTGAAAGGGAAACCAAGATGATTCTTTTAGTTATCAGACATGGTGAATCTGAAGCAGATATTCTGGATGTCCACGAGGGCAGGGCAGATTTTGAATTAACGCAAAAGGGACATAGGCAGGCTGCTGCCATGGCAAAACATGTGGCCGAGAATTATCGGCTTACGCGCATTTACGCGAGCACGCTCAAGAGGGCGGCTCAAACTGCGAGGCACTTATCCGATGAGACGGAAACTGAAATCAAGTTTGATCCGGATTTGATGGAGTTCAACAACGGACTGTTGGCAGGTCTCTCCCGCGAAGATGCGGACCGGCTTTATCCTCACGTAGAGAACCTCCCCATTGATCAGGCAGTGTATGGTCAGGAATCCAAGGTTGAATTCCGCAGCAGAGCCGTAAACGTACTGCAGAGAGTACTTTCA
>JAFSZV010000012.1 GCA_017455565.1 Clostridia bacterium | reverse complement strand
TGATCCTTCGGCACCAGCGCGTCCAGGTCTGTGATCACCGGTTCCCGCCGTGAATCCTTTTTCCATTCTTCCATGACATCGCCCCCGCTTCTATTGTACCAGAAACGGGGGCGCTCGTATAGTTTTTTGACAGACTGAAACACGCCGCCTTTCAACAGGCGGCGTGTTTTTCTGTTTACAATCTTGCAAAACTGCGTTAAACTATCTGTGTCGGGCAGCCTGTATCGACTCTTCTGCCCGGCCATATTCCGTATGAAAGAAGGTCTTTTCCATGACGATGCTTGCCCCATCGATCCTCTCGGCCGACTTTGCCAATCTGCAGCGCGATGTGGAACTTGTGCTGAACGCCGGGGCCGATTGGCTCCATGTGGACGTGATGGACGGTCATTTCGTTCCCAACATCTCCATCGGCGTGCCGGTGGTCAAATCCCTGCGCAAGGCAACGGACGGGTTTCTCGATGTCCATCTGATGATATCGCAGCCGGAAAAATATCTCGATGCCTTTCGGGCCGCGGGAGCCGACCTGTTGAATATCCATTACGAAGCCGAGGGCGACAAGCCCGCGCTTTTGCGGCATATCCGGGAATCGGGTGCGAAAAGCGCGGTCACGATCAAGCCCATGACGCCGCCGGAGGCTGTGTTTGACCTGCTTCCGCTGTGCGATATGGTATTGGTGATGTCGGTGGAGCCCGGCTTCGGCGGGCAATTGTTTATGTCCGAATCGCTTCCCAAATTGCGGGCGCTGAAGCAGGAAATCCGCAGAAGGGGGCTTTCCTGTTTGCTGGAGATCGACGGCGGCATCAACGAGGAAACCGCGCCCCTGGCGGCGGCTGCCGGAGCGGATGTTCTGGTGGCGGGCTCCGCCGTTTTTCACGCGGCGGATGTCTCCGCGGCGGTGGCTTTGCTGAAATCCGTATAACGATTTCCAATTTCTTCTTTTGAATGAATTTGCTTTGCTTTGTATAAATTGCCGTAATAACCACGCGACAATTTATCAAATTGATAGCAAAAATAGACAGAATACTATTTACAAATTGTAAACAAGTGGTTATAATATAAAGTATAATCTTAAAAAAGGAGCGTCTGTTATGAAACGCACGACAATCAAAAAGCTGTTGATCGTCGCTCTGTGCTTCAGCCTCGTTTTTGCGATGAGCGTGGCTGTCTTCGCGGAAGACGGAGGCAGTAGGTTTGAGAACTCCTTCTGGGCTCTCATTCCTCCCATTCTGGCCATTGTTCTGGCCCTGATTACCAAGGAAGCCTATTCTTCGCTGTTCATTGGCGTCGTGGTCGGCGCGCTGATGGTCAGCAACTTCAAGCCCGTCGGCGCGCTGGACTTCGTCGTCAATGACTCAATGATCCCCGCGATTGCCGACAATGCCGGCATTTTCCTGTTCTTGGTTCTTTTGGGGATTATTGTTAACCTCGTCAACCTGTCCGGCGGCTCCTCTGCCTTCGGCCGTTGGGCTCAAAAGGCCATCAAAACCCGCGTCGGTACGCAGTTGGCAACCTTTTGCTTGGGTATTCTGATCTTCATCGACGACTATTTCAACTGCCTGACCGTCGGTTCCGTCATGATGCCGATCACCGACTCGCACAAGATCTCCCGCGCAAAGCTGTCTTATCTGATTGACGCGACCGCCGCTCCCGTTTGTATGATCGCCCCCGTGTCCTCCTGGGCAGCCGCCGTTTCCGGCGTTGCTGAAGACCTGGGTACCGGCATCAGCGGCATCCAGCTGTTCATCAAGGCCATCCCTTATAACTTCTATTCCCTGCTCACCTTCGTTTTCATCATCGGCATCGTTCTGCTGAACTTTGACTACGGCCCCATGAAGAAACACGAAGCCATTGCCAAGGAAAGCGGCGAACTGGGCGGCCTGGAGACTTCCGAACCCGTCAAGGGCAGCACCAAGGGAAAGGTCATTGACCTGATCCTTCCCGTTGTCGTTCTGATTATCCTCTGCGTCATCGGCATGCTTTATGTCGGCGGCTATTGGGGCGGCGATAACGCCGGCAACTTCATCAATGCTTTCGGTGATACCGATGCATTTGTTGCTCTGCCCTGGGGCTCCATCATTGCACTGATCCTCATTGTGATTTATTATCTCTGCCGCCGCGTTATGAGCTTCAAAGAAGCTATGGAATGCGTTCCCAAGGGCTTCATCTCCATGGTCCCCGCCATGACCATCCTGACGCTGGCCGTCTCCCTGAAAGCCGCCACCGGCGCGCTGGGCGCCGCGAACTTCATCCATGACTTGATGGAAAACGCTTCCGGCTCGCTGTTCAAGCTACTGCCCGCCGTTATCTTTGCCGTGGCCGTCGTTCTTGCCTTTGCCACCGGTACCTCCTGGGGCACCTTCGGCATCCTGATTCCCATCGTGATGGCTGCCTTCCCTGCTGACAGCAAGTTGCTGATTATCGGTATCTCTGCCTGTCTGGCGGGCGCTGTGTGCGGCGATCACTGCTCCCCCATTTCCGATACCACGATCATGGCCTCTGCCGGCGCACAGATCCAGCACATCAACCATGTGTCCACGCAGTTACCCTATGCCCTGACCGTTGCGGGCGTCAGCTTTGTGAACTACATTATCGCGGGTTTCATCCAGAATGCCGCGATCTGCCTGATCATTGGCGCTGCACTGATCATCGGGACCCTGTTTGTCTTGAAAACGATCTTTGCCAAAAAGGTCGCATAAGGCTTTTTTCCGAACACGATTTTTCCATCGCAAAAGAAGCATGGCTTTCGGCCATGCTTCTTTTTTACCTTTATAACGGGAAGCCATCCCTGAAATCCGTTTCAACGGTTTTCTCGGTGCATGCTTCGGGCTGATACCGCCAAAGACTGAGCCGTGGCGCGGAAACACGATAGTCTTCCGGCCGGATGAGACGAACACCGTCCACCTTTCCGCGGTCGGCCACCGTTAGCTTGATTTTCATTTTGTTCGGGAGCAAAGAACGGATCCAAACGACCACCTGCATCTCCTCTTCCAGCCCCGCACACGGCTCGGAAAGGCCGGAAAGATTGGGCGTCAGCTCTATGAAAGCGCCGTAGCGTTTGATGCTTCGCACGATTCCGCGCACAGCGCAGCCGGGAACAAAACCTGCAGCGTTTTCTTCCCAATTGCCCAGCAGTTCTTTGTGGGTAAGATAGATCCGCCCCGAAACGGCGTCTTTGCGAAGGACAGCTGCGCGAATCTCCTGCCCGACGGAAAACCGCTGTTTTGCGCTGCGGATCCTGGAAACGGAGATGTTTTCAATCCCGATCATGGAGATCAGCCCGCAGCCGATATCCACAAACGCGCCGAATTGCTCCAAGTGAGTTACCTTTGCCCACAGGATCTCGCCAGATTGCAGATTGCGCATGAGATATCGCTGCGCCTCTTCCTGCAGGCTTCGCCGGGACAAGATCCAGAGACTGTCCTCCTTGCCGATGATGCGAAAACACACCGGCTGCCCGACCTTTGAAAGCACCGCAATATCCTTCAGTGTGCCCACATCTGCACCGAGGCCCGCCTCTTCCCGGGGAATAATTCCCTTCTCCTGTCCAAAACGCACGTGCAGCGCCCTGTTTTCATCGCACATGGTTGCGATCCCCTCCAGCCGTTCTCCGCGTTCCCAGGCGGTATACAGAGCGGTGCTTGATTCAAAACTGTGATTGTTTTCCGGTATTGCCGTGCAAAAGCCCTCCGGCAAATATAGATCCTGCTGCATGGGCTGTTCCTCCTTTACATTCTCCCCTATCTATATGCGTGATTTTTCCGGTTTAACTTGTAAAACGCGTTTTTTTCTGTATAATGAAAGAAGAAACGGGGTGAGAACGTGGATATCCGCGTTGGCGATATTTTAAAAATGAAAAAAGCCCATCCCTGCGGAGACGACCGGTTTCAGGTCCTTCGAATCGGGATGGATCTTCGCCTGCAGTGTCTCGGCTGCGGCAGGATGCTGCTTTTGCCGCGGATCCAGGTGGAAAAGCGCGTGCGTTCTCTCATTCGGAAGGAGGATCATTGATGTTCGTGGAAGGAAAACAGATGCATATTGCCCTGCAAAAGGGCGACGTGGGCCGCTATGTGATCGTTCCCGGCGACCCAGGCCGTTGCAAGGCCATCGCCGATTATTTTGACGAGGCGCATTTTGTGGCGCAAAACAGGGAGTTTGTTACCTATACGGGCACCCTGCTTGGCGAGCAGGTCAGCGTCTGTTCCACCGGAATCGGCGGGCCCAGCACGGCTATCGCCTTGGAAGAGTTGGTGGAATGTGGGGCGGACACATTTATCCGGCTGGGCACCTGCGGCGGCATTGACCTGAAGGTGCGCGGCGGCGATATCGTGGTGGCCACCGGCTCGGTCCGGCAGGATGGCACCTCGCGGGAATATGTTCCCATCGAGTTCCCCGCCGTGGCGGATTTTGACGTGGCAATGGCGCTGCGCGACGGTGCGCGAAGGATGGGAAATACTGTTCATACCGGCGTGGTTCAGGCCAAGGATTCCTTCTATGGACAGCATCGCCCCCAAGTCATGCCAACAGCACAAAAGCTGGAATATCAGTGGGAGGCGTGGAAGCGTGCCGGTGTGCTGGCCTCTGAGATGGAAAGCGCCACGCTGTTTACCGTGGCCTCATTCCTCCGGGTGCGCGCAGGCGCGGCCTTTCATGTGATCTGGAATCAGGAGCGCCGCGACGCCGGATTGGACGACGTGCGCTGCCCGGATATGACGCCCACACTGGAATCGGTGATGGAAGGTCTCAAGCTGCTGATCCAGCGGGATCGCGAGGCTGAAACATGAATCACACGATCCCCGTTACGCTGACCAATCTGTGCATGGTCTGCGACGGTGAAATGGTGTTGGTGCAGAACCGCATCAAATCTGACTGGCCTGGGATCACCTTTCCCGGCGGTCATGTGGAGCACGGCGAGAGCTTTTGCGAGAGCGTGATCCGTGAAGTGAAGGAAGAAACCGGGCTGACCGTGCAGTCGCCTGTCCTCTGCGGGATCAAAGAATGGGAAAACACAGACGGCAGCCGTTATATCGTTTTACTGTACCGTGCGGATCGTTTTTCCGGGACACTTCGGGATTGTACGGAAGGAAAGAACTTCTGGATCAGACGGGACGACCTTGCAAAGCAAAAGCTCAGCCTGGACCTTTTGCCCCTGCTTTCCGTCTTTGAGGATCCTGCGTACAGCGAGTTTTTCTATCGACAGATAAATAATTGTTGGGAGATTGAAATTTGTTGAAAATCAAAAGCTGACAAGGCGTTTTCCTTGTCAGCTTTTGATTTAACATTTTTTATTCAGAACAAATCAAACCGTCCGTTTCGCCGGGCGCTGCGCTCCGCAAAACCAAACACCGCCCGCGCCAACAGCGCATAGGCCGCGCCGGTGGCCAGTTCCGCCAGCAGCAGCGTCCAGAATTGCCCCTGCTCGGGGCCGAACAGGGTGTTCATGGCGGCGATGGCTTTGGTCAGCGGCATGAGTTGTGCGATTACGCGCCCCGAAAGTGGGAGTTGCGTCAATGGAAATTCAGCGCCTGTAAAAATCATCATCAGATAACTGACCACATTCAGCACCAAGTGCATACTGTCGCTCATCAAACCAAACACGGACAAAAACAGCCCGAAACAGGTGGCCGACGCCATCGCGCAGAGGATCGTCAGCGCGGCAAACCCCAGATGAACGCCGGAAAAGTCCACTCCGAACACCCATGCGCCCACGATGAAGCCGCATACCGAGGCGCAAACGGCAAACAGCGCGGGAAAGATCCCACTGGCAAGAATCAGCGGCAGCTTGGCGCAAGGCGAGGCAATGATCGAGCGCAGGCGCCCGTGATACCGCTCTCCCACGAAGATGTTGCCAAGCCCGAAAATGCAGGCGTGGGTGCAGAGCAAAAAGGCGTTTCCAATGACCCAGCTTGTCAGATTCGTGGTGTGGAAGCTGTAAGAAGCGATCAGGCAGTAAAAAATCAGCGTTAAAAGCGGATAACCGATCTGCATCAGGACAAATTCCTCCGCCTCAAACGCTGCGCGGCGGCCTTTGTGATAAAGATAAGACTGGTCAAAAAAACGTCGGATCATTATGCCACCTCCAAAGTCGCCGCGATACGCACGCGGCGGTCGATTTTACAATAAAGCAACGCAGATAAAACGGCATACAAGACTGTGATCCCCAGCAGGATGCCCAGTTTTTGCCAAAACATCATGGGATCCTCCACGCCCCAAACAGCCATCCGCAGCAGCTCCACGGCATAGGTGGGCGAAAGCGCCCGACTGAGGACTTGCACGGCCCCCGGCAGCACCGACACCGGAAACACAAAGCCGCACAGCAGGATGATAGGGATCTCGATGCAGTTCATGTAAAGCTCGGTCTTGCGGGAAAGCGTCAGCAAACACGCGATCACCGACGAAATCACCACAAAGGTCAAAATCGCCGCCGCCAGCGCCAGCAGAAAATACAACGGGCTGTTCAGCGTCAGTGGGATCTGGTACAGCACGACCGCTGTCACCAGCGAAATCCCCAACGTCAGCAGTGACATCAGCGTGTTGCCGATGATCTTTCCCAGAATGATGGCGGGAAAACTGGCGGGAGCGGCGAAAATCAGCGCCAGCGTGCCGCTGTAGCGCTCGCGGTTGATGTCGCCGGCGGAAGAAAAGCAAATACAGCTCCAAAGCCCCATCAAGCCGGCGCCCAGTACCACATAGGCCATAAAGTTTTCTTCGCCGGAGCTGCGGTACATCTCATAGAGCAGAATGGTATTTAAAATCGGGTTGGCAATGAGACAGAAGCGGAACATAGATCGGGCAAAGGATTGCTTCATCTGCACCCGCATCGTACTGAGCAGAACGGCAAGGCTCATACATTTACCCCCTCGATCAGCTTCACATAGGCGTCCTCCAACGTTTCCGCACCGCCCTTGATCTCGGCTGGCGTTCCACGGGCAACGACCTTCCCCTTGTTAATGATGACCAGCCGGTCGCACAGCTCCTCCACCTCCGCCAGGTTATGAGTGGTGACCAAAACGGTTTTCCCTTGCTCCTTCAGTCGGCGAATAATATCCCGTAGCATTCGTGCGCCAACGGGGTCGAGGCCCACGGTTGGCTCGTCCATAAACAGGATCTCCGGATCGTTGATGAGTCCCCGCGCAATCTGCAGGCGTTGGAGCATGCCCTTGGAATAGGTTTCCGCTAGGTCGTCCGCCCGCTCGGCCAGGTCTACCAGCTCCAGAATCTTCTGGATATGAGCGTCCTGCTCCCTGCGGGGAATCAGATAGAGATTCGAGAAATACCGAAGATTGTCCCAGGCGGAGAGCCTGCGATATATGCCCAGCTCGCCGCCAAAAATGAAATTGATGCGCGCGCGAATACGCTTTTCCTCCCCAAAGGTGTTCCAACCCAGAACCTTGCAGGTTCCCTCGGTGGGCGCGAGCAGCGTTGTGAGCATTTTGATCGTCGTGGTTTTCCCAGCACCGTTCTGCCCCAGCAGCCCAAAAATTTCGCCGCGCCGCACGGCAAACGAAATGCCGTCCACCGCCTTGACCACGCGCTTTTCTCGCTTCCAAATACCGCGGCGGGTCACATATTCCCGCCTGAGGTTTTTGACTTCGATCACCGTTTCCATGATATTCCCTCCTATGTTCTATAATGATCGAATTAGATTATAATAGAATAATATGAAAAAGTCAAGAAAAAAGCAGCCCGTTTTTGGGCTGCTTACCGCTGAATTCGTTGCTGGAAATCGTTTTATTTCTATGGGAGATCATTTTCGACCGGCGTGCCGGAAACATCCAGGTCTAAATCGTTTGAAACTGTTTTCAGCAGTTCTCGAAGGACATTTTTTGAAATCCCATAGTATTTCGCAGTTTTGACCGCCTCTTCGGTGATGAGACCGCGCTCCTTCAGTTCCGTCATGTGGTGTGAAACAGTGGACGGCGCCAACTTGAGCGCCCGCACGATCTCCTGCCCGTTTACAGAACCGCGCTTTGCCAGCAGCAACAGGATTTGATAACGCGTTTCATCCGAAAGAGCCTTGAGCGCAGCGATGGTATCCTCTCTGCTCGTTTCCGGTCGGCGAATGCTGTAAAACAAAATCTGCCGGTTGTGGGGCGTTCCGTTGTCATAAAAAAGCCGCAGCGCTTTAAAAGGAAACAACAGCGACGGCAGAAAAAAGAATTGCTCATAAGGCCCGCGATTACGGAAGGTCTTCCCCATCAGTTTTTGCGAGCATTCCAACGCGCCGGCCGATTTCAGGCCATCAACTACCTGCGTGCGGAATGCGTCGATCTCGTGTTCGTGCGCCTGCAGCGCCTCGTGCAGAGCGGGCGTGTCCAGCTCCGCCGCCAACGCGAAGAATTCCTCGATATACCGTTTGCTTTGCCGCACAAAAGAGGAAAAGCCGAGAAAGCTGGGGCATTTCTCATCCAGACGTGCGTATAGCGCGTCCAGCGCGGCGTCGTCCGTTAAGGCGCGAAGGACG
>JAFSZV010000044.1 GCA_017455565.1 Clostridia bacterium | reverse complement strand
CTTTGCTACGCCGCTTCCTCCCCCGCTGCCATTGCTGACACCGGCTTGCGGTTCGCTACACTTGGCGGTAAATACCCGTGGCGGGACTTTCACCCGCAAGAATCATGCCATGCCCGGCACACGAAAAAAGCGCCGCGCGGCCATGCCGCTGGGCGCTTTCTCCTGCTTTTCAATGGTTTAATAAAAGGTTGCGACCTCCTGCTCGGGGACCTCGGCGGGCTCCACGCCGAGCACCTGCAAAACGGGGCCCCGCTTGCCGTAGACCGGGCTGAACTTGATGGATACCTTCGCCGTGACGGTGACCCAATCCTTGCTTTTGAGTTCCCCCGCCCGATCCCACTGGCAGGCAAGTCCGGTATAGGTGATGTCGTTGACGCAGCAGGTCATCAGATAGCGGCCGCAGAGAAAGGTCTTCTGCGGCAGCTTGGGGCTTTGCACCACAAGGCCCTTGAACCGGATGGTCTTGCCGCTGTATTTCTTGGTCTCCTCCGAAAGATCCCGATACCACACGGCATAGTCCTGATCCTCGATGTCAATCACCGGGGCCTCCAGATCAAAGGGGAGCGGGTCCTCGATGTTGTCGTAGATAACGTCGCCACCCGGCTCCTCATAGGCGATCTCGGCCCGGCGGGAAACGCCCCGCACGATCTTGTGCAGCTCCATCCGGTCGATGGAAGGGTCGGCGCGGTTAAAGACGATCATCTCGCAGCTTTTCAGCTTGTCCACCGTAAGCTGGCGCATGTTGGCGTTGTAATTCAGAAAGGTGGAAGCGTCGGCAAAGCAGATCTCCTGATAGATCACCCAGTCTTCGGGCAGGGCCTGATACAGGTCGTCCAGCATCCACATGCCGTTGTATTCCACCACGCAACGCTCCACGTTATGGGCCATTTGCAGCTTAGCCAGATGGTCGGGATTGAGCTTTCCGGGATCGTCCAACACCTCGATGAACACGTTTCTTCCAGAAAACTGGTTGGGAGCGTATTCCTCGATCCCCTCTTCGCACAGGAGCAAAAGCGTCCGCTCGCCGGCGTTGAAGCGCTCATCCTCCAGCGTTTCCTGGATAAATTTCGTTTTTCCGGCCTCCAGAAAGCCGGTGAACAGATAAACGGGAAGTTCCATTTTTACACCCGGAACAGCGCTTGCAGACCGTTTTCATCCAGCTTGGCGCCGATGACGCAAAGACGGCCGATGGTGGCGGCGGGGCCGGTGCGGACGTCGATCTCTCCGGGGACGAAGTCGAAGTGGATCCACGCCCCGTCTTCGCCGGCCACGATGCCCTTCGCCCGGAGCGCGGCGCCGAAGATGCCGCCGTTGAGCTGGGAAAGGGCCTCCTCGATCTCGTCAGCCGTATAGGTCTGGGGCGTTTCCACGCCCCAGCTTGTAAATACCTCGTCGGCGTGATGATGGTGATGCTCGTGATCGTGCTCGTGGTGATGGTGTTCATGACCGTCATGATCGTGATGGCATTCATGCTCGTGATCGCGGTCATGGTGGTGGCAGCACTCATGTTCGTCATCGTCATCATGGTCGTGCTCGTGGTGATGGCAGCATTCATGCTCATGGTCGTGGTGATGATGGTGGCAGGCACATTCGGGATCGTCACACTCCTCGCCTCGGGCGTGGGCCGTCTCGGCAGCCAACTGGGCCAGTTCGGCTTTCAGCGTGTCCTTCTGCTCCATCACGTCTAGGATCTGCTTACCGGTGATTTCCTCCCAAGGGGTGGTGATGATGGATGCCGCTGCGTTGTGCTCCCGCAGCATGGCGGTCACCTCATTCAGTTTCTGCTCCTTCATGCCGGCGGTGCGGCTGAGGATGATGGCGCTGGCGTGTTCGATCTGATCGTTGAAGAATTCGCCGAAATTCTTCATATACATCTTGCACTTGTTGGCGTCCACCACGGTGGTAAAGCCGTTGAGGACGGCGTCGTCGGCCTCAACGTCGCGGACGGCGCGAATTACGTCGGACAGTTTTCCCACGCCAGAGGGCTCAATGAGGATGCGGTCGGGACGGTATTCGTCCAGCGCTTTGCGCAGCGCCTCGCGGAAATCCCCCACCAGGCTGCAGCAGATGCAACCGGAGTTCATTTCGGTGATGTTGATGCCAGCCTCCTGCAAAAACCCGCCGTCGATGCCGATCTCACCGAATTCGTTTTCGATGAGCATCAGCTTTTCGCCCTGGTAGGCCTCCGCGATAAGCTTTTTAATCAGCGTGGTCTTGCCCGCGCCGAGGAATCCGGAGAAAATGTCGATCTTGGTCATGATGTTCCTTCCTTTATTCTGAAATAATCTGATTCTCTGCAAAAGGGAATGTCTTTGACTTCCCTTTACAGTATATCACAGCCGTCAAGCCCCCCTTTTGCGGACACTTGCAAATGATTTGTAAATTCTCATACGTTACCGCCGCCTTTTTTCCGCCCCGTCCGCATTTTATTTGCAAAACGAACGGCGCTGTGGTATGCTTGTTCTGTCTTTGAATGTGTAACGAAGGAGTGATCCCCTATGAAATGTCCCTATTGCGGCGCGGATTGTTTGGAAAGCGAGGCGGTCTGTCCCATCTGCGGCAAAGACCTTTTCCCCGTGCCGCTTCAGACGGCAGCGGAAGAATCCGCCGTCCTTGCCTCCGTTTCCGCCGCGGGCGAATCTGCGGCCGAGACCGCAGAAGAGGCGCTGGAGCAGGCGGTGGAGGAGGCCATGGAACAGGATGGAAGCGGCACGGCCGAAACGCCCTGCCCCGCTCCCGATGGGACCGAAGACCCTCTGCCCGAGCTGTCTCCGGTCAAAAAAGGGCGCACCGTTTTGATGGCGGCGCTCGTCCTGCTCGCGCTGGCGCTTTTGGGCTTCGGCATATTCCGTCTGACCCATCCGGGCGCAAACGGTCCCGTGGTCACCGATCCTGCTCAGATCGAGATGGTACCGGCGGCAGGCGCTATGCAGCCTGTAAGCACGATTGCCCGCAACACCGGCGATATGGGCAACGCCGTTCCCGGCGCAGGCAACATGGTGGCGGAATGCGGCGAGATGCGGCTGATCAATCGGGATTATATTTATTATTACTGGGACAGCTTCTTTTCTCTTTACGAAAATTACGGCGATTCTCTGACTTCCTATCTGGATTTCCAAACGCCCTTTGACCAGCAGCTTGCCGCCGCCGGCCAGACCTGGAACGACTATTTTTCCCGTATGGCGGTGGACACCTGGTTCCAGACCGAGACCCTTAAGCGGGCTGCGCTGGCCGAGAATCACACGCTGACCCCGGAGGAGCAGGACTATCTGGACAACGCCCGCACCATGCTGGAGGCCTATGCCACCACCTCCGGCTATGCCGACGCCGACGAATATCTCCGGGCCATTTTTGATCCCTCCTCCGACATCGACAGCTATCTTGCTTATATGGAAGCCACCGTCTATGCCCGAAGCTACGCCAACGCGGCCTATGACCGCATCGCGGAAGAGGTCTACGATCCCGAGGCCGAAACCGGCTACTGCGTCAACGTGCGGCATATCCTGATCAAGCCCGAAGAGGGCACCGATATTCCCGACGACGACGCAGCTAGGGCCCGGGCCGAGGAGCTTTACGCCCTGTGGCTTCAGGATCCCACCGTGGAGCATTTCGCCCAGCTTGCCGGCGAGCACACCGCCGATCCCGGCTCCGCCTCCACCGGCGGACTGTATCAGGACATTTATCCCGGACAGATGGTTTCGGCTTTCAACGATTGGTGCTTTGACAAAAGCCGTCAGGTGGGCGATTCCGGCATCGTACAAACCGATTTCGGCTATCACATCATGTATTTCGACAGTGTCAGCGAGACCCCGTACAACGACGCGAATGCGGAAGCCGCCGAGACCTCCTATAATCTCTGGCTCGACGATCTGTTTGCCTCGGCCGACTATGTCTTCCATCCCGAAAACGTGATCTTTACCCAAAAGCCGGTGGAAAAATAAAGACAGGAAAAGCCGTCCCGGGACGGCTTTTTTGTTTGTGCTTACATTTGCGTTTACGGCATCAAAAGACCATCATACGCATCGCCCGCCTCATAATGGCGAATATAAAGCGGCACGTTTCCTCGTTTGGTCAAATGCGAGGGCTCGTCCATTCCGGGCAGCAGCAGCCAAAAGCTCTCATCCCGGGCGAGCATCACGCCGAAGCGGGCTTTTTCACCCTGGAGGATATAGTAATTCGGCGCGGCCCTTTCCCAGTTCCCCTGATCCAGCAGCACGCCGTCGGCATAGAGAACGAAGCTTCGTTCGTCCCGGCCCTCCTGCGCTGAAAGGGTAAACCCGATCCCGCCCGACCAGAGAAACGTGCCGTTTCCCTGATCGATCGGCTCGGTCTGATAGGTGCCCCGCAACGTCCGCTCATATGGGCCCCGGGCGTTGGCCCACAGGCTCCAACCCAACAGCGCCGCCGCCAGCAAAAGCACCGACGCCGCCAGACACTGCAACAGCTTTTCCCGCCTGCGGGTCATTTTGCTCAGATAAAGCGCGTCTTTTGCCGCCTGCTCGCCCAGCGGCGTCACGCCCTCCATCCGTTGGCCGCGGAAAAGCTCGGTGACCGTGATCCCCAGCGTGGCCGCCAGCGGCTCGATCACCGACACATCGGGAAATCCGAGGCCCCGCTCCCATTTGGAAACAGTGGTGTGCGAAAGATACAGCGACTTTGCAAGCTGCTGCTGGGTCAGCTCCTTTTCCTTCCGCAGCTCTGCGATAAAGGCTCCTGTGCGTTTGGTGTCCATAGGCGCCGCCCCCTACAATGCTATTGAACAAAGTACCTGAAAAACAGTATTGTCTTTTCGTGCTTTACTATTGAATGGCCTTCTTCATAAGGTGCCGACAAACTCCCTGATCTCCTTCGCCAGCTTTTCATACGCAAAGCAGTGAATGCAATGCTCCCCAGGACAGTAGACGATTTTTCCGTTCACCGAAGCCGCCGCAAAATCCAGTCGGGCTTGGATGAAGGCTTTGTCGTAATCATCAAGATCCTCATTTTCTCCGGTTTCAAAGTCCTCCGGCCCATCCACGAATTGAAGCGTCGGCTGCGTCGGAAGCGGTCTGCTGTTGATTCGCTCGTTTGCCGCAAGCTTATTATGCTGCTCACTGTAAATATCGAAATTACAATACTTTTCGGCGTTCAGCGCCTTCATCAGCCGCAGCTCCTCCTTGGAAAGAAGCTCTTTCATCCTTGGACGCAGATCATTGCGGCACCATCCCGCTATTCTATAGAGGTTGTAGTAAAAAGCATCCAATTTCCAATGCTTATAATCCCAGGATTGATCCCAGTTGCAGGGGCCGTTTGCCAAATTGGCGTCAATCCCGATAAAGGCTTCCACCTCCTCAGGGTGATCCTGCGCCCAGATTTCCACTTCGTTTCCGCCAAGCGAATGGGCGCAGAAGATAAATGGGCCTTCGATACCCAGCACCGCGAATGCCTTGCGGTATTGCTCGACTGTCTTCGAATAATCCCGGTTTTCCTTCACGACATCGCTCTGCCCATAGCCGAATTTTTCAGGAACCACGATTCTGAACCCATCCTCCAGCAACGAATACAGGGGCTTGAACTCCAGTATCGGAGAAATGCTCGCAAGACCGGGCAGGAAAACGAGGGTATGTGCCCCCTTTCCCTTGACCAGCACGCTCATTCTGTGTCCGTCCACCTGCACGTATTGCCCCAGTGGCTTCTCCACCAGCTCCCTATCCCGCATTCTCCGAATCTGGTTTATCAGCGAGGAAAGAAGCCACCAGGCAAGAATCAGCGGGAAAAAAACAACAGTTCCGATGATTTTTAAAATAGACAACAATTTATCTGCCATATTATTAATTCCCTTATCGTATCTATTCAGTAGCCACACAGAATGCAGAAACAATCCACATGGCAAAATGACGAAAAGCAAATGATTAACTGAGATAAAGTCTTTCCAACGGAACCGAAATGCGGTACAATATAAGCAAGGAAACGAAGTACTGCGGGGTGAGCTGGAATGACAGAGAATGAGTTTCTGCGGGGGCTGGTTGCAGCGTTGACGAAGCAGAATGAGGAGCTTTTAGCGCAAGTTGCTTCAGCCAACGCCCAAATTGCTGCCCTGACAGAGCGTATTGAGGACTTGCTGGAGCAGTTGGACAAGAAAAACAAGAACAGCCGCAACAGCTCAAAGCCGCCGTCCAGCGACGGATACAGCAAGCCTGCGCCCAAGAGCCTGAAAAAGTCCAGCGGGAAGAAGCCGGGCGGGCAACAGGGGCACAAGGGCAGCAGCATGAAAATTCTGCGGAAGCCGGATGAGATCGTGCCGCATTATCCCGCCGCTTGTCTCAACTGTCCAAATCGTGCGCTTTGCCAGATGCGTGTCGCAGAGCGCCGCTACGAGGAAGATATTCTGATTCGTACCCATATTGTAGAGCACCATCAGATGGAATGCTGCTGTCCCCGTCAGGAAAACAAGAAGCTGCGGGGCGAGTTTCCTGCCCATATTAAGGCAACCAAGCAGTACGGGAACAACCTGATCGCGTTTGCGTCAGCCCTTTCGACAGTAGGGATGGTCAGTATTGACCGGATCCAGAAGCTCTTAAGCAACGTATTTCAGATCTCCATCAGCACAGGCACCATCCAAAACAGATTAAGAAGTTTACACGAGCTGGTAAAGCTGCCTGTCAAGTATATCCGCAACCAGGTTTCACAACTTCCGCTTCTGCATTGCGACGAAACCGGGCTTCGCGTCAGTAAAAAGCTTCGCTGGCTGCATTGCATGTGCGGCGAGGGCTGGGTGTACTATGCGCTTCACGATAAACGCGGCCGGGAGGCAATGGAGGAAATCGGGATCATACCGGATTACCGGGGGGGCATGCTGCATGACTGCTGGAAACCTTATTTCACATACGACAAGGCGGAACATGCCTTGTGCTGTGCGCACTTTCTGCGGGAGTTGGTCTACGCAGATGAGGTAAAGCACCAGAAATGGGCCAAACCGCTGGAAGACCTGCTCTACGAGATGCTGAACGAGCGCAAGCGTCTGTTGGAGCTTGGTAAAAGCTGCTTTTCCAAGGAGCAGACGGAAGTCTATTCCAGCCGTTACGACGCGCTGGTGGCGCAAGGCCTGGAAGCAAATCCCTTACAGGAACGCAGAAAAGGCCAGATGGGCGCTCCGAAAAAGGGTGAAATGCGCAGTCTTTTGGAACGGCTCCGGGACCGCAAGCATCAAATCCTTCGTTTTGTGGAGGATTGGAATGTTCCGTTTACCAACAATACAGCGGAACAGGCAATCCGTCTCTACAAGGTAAAGGAAAAGGTTTCCGGCTGCTTCCGAACCAAACAGGGTGCGGAGGAATACGCAGATATCATGAGCTATACAAATACCGCCCATAAGCATGGCGTAGGTTTTTTCGACGCAATCAAGGCCGCACTGACCGGTACTGCGCTGCCGATTGTGGCCCAATGGGGGTAGTGTCAGCCTTCGTCATATTGCCGAAAGTTTTCCACACCCTTTATCCGAGCGCCCCTGGATATTTCGCCTTTTTTCTCTGTTTTGCACAATTCGGCGTTTTTCTTTCGGGGCTACTGAACAGATACCCAAAAGGTAAAAACAGCACCTGTAGTGCAAACAAAATATGAAATTGCGTAGCTACTTTATAATAGCATAATTGGGAAAAAATCGCAACATTTTTTTACATCAAGTCATGAGTTGTATAAAAAGCGTTTTGCTGGCCATCAATGAGCGGATGCACCGCTTGATATTAAACAAATGCGCGCCGCCTTGCTTGATAGGAGATTAAGTGATACTGCGTTATCATAAAAGTCATTGGACGGCGGATTACTCCCCGCCGTCCAATAATTTATGCGTAAATCAGTTCGTGATTTACGTGCTCGATTGCCCTATCCCTAATGTTATTCATCCTCTGTACCCACAGCATTTGCTCCTGGGCCTTGAGCTGTTCGGTAACGTTTTCAAGAACAGTCATCTGCGTTACCAGCTCAAAGAACATATTCTCCGCCTGTTCGTTCAGAGCGGCAAGATAATCGTTCAGTTTGTCGGAAGTCAGCAAGTCAGTGTAAAGCGCCTTCCGATGCTGCCGAATGTAGCGCAAATGCCGCTGCCCCCATATCCCAATAAGGCGTTCTTCTTCGGCGAGCAATGTCAGGCATGGAATGTAATAATCCCCCTGTAGCTCGTACCAAAGCCCGTTCTTCTCGTTGAAAACATACTGTTCCATGATATAATCCTCCGATCGTTTTTTCTCCGCAACACCTGTGTTCGCTGTCTAAAACACACTTTGCTTCATTTTGTCCCTATCGGTGGTTACTCATGTGTTACACATTGGGAAAAGAAAAGAGGACCTGCTTAGGTGAGCGCCAGTTGAGGGGACGCATGGGGAAGTCGTTGTATTTGTACTGCCAGACTGCAAGCTGCTTCCGGTAGTCCTCAAAAGAGTAGAACTTGTGCGAT
>JAFSZV010000043.1 GCA_017455565.1 Clostridia bacterium | reverse complement strand
TTATCAATCGTTTTTGGCCGTTTTCTGTGTGAAAATGGTCAAAAACACCGCGACCCGCCGCCATTTTTCGCAAAAAATGCGGCGAAACCCGGCCCGCAGGCCGGTGCCAAAATGGCGAAAAAGCCCAGCGCAGCGGGTTTTTCGACAGTTTAAGGCGGCTTTCGCCGCCCTGCGGGAGCAATTTCATACAGCATTTCCCCTTATCCTTCCTCCGCCGGAGGCCGTTTCCGACTGTACGGCATGATTATGCGCACGATGACAGGAAAGCGGGGAAGCGGCGATTACTTCCGATCCTTTGCGATCAGAAGCTGGGCGATCTGAACGGCGTTGCCGGCGGCGCCCTTGCGGATCTGGTCGCCGCAGCACCACAGGCAGAGGCCATTGTCGCAGGTCAGATCCCTGCGTATGCGCCCGACGAACACCTGGTCCTGATCGCTTGTGTCCAGCGGCATCGGATATACAAGGTTCAGGGGATCGTCCGTCAGCCTGACGCCTTGCGCCTTTGAAACAGCTTCGGCGGCTTCGACCGGGGAGATGGGGCGCTCCGTCACAATGTTCAGCGCGATGGAATGCGAGCGGACAACCGGAACGCGCACACAGGTGCAGGACACCCGCATGTTGGGAGCGTGAAGGATCTTCCGGCCTTCGTTCTGCATCTTCATTTCCTCAGAAGTATAGCCGTTCTCGTTAAAGCCCCCGATCTGTGGGATCAGGTTCTGGGCGATCTGATAGGGGAAGGTTTCGCACTTGATGTCTCCGCCCAGCGCCAGCGCGCGGGACTGGTCTTCAAGCTCCCGGATGCCGCCCACGCCGGCGCCCGATACCGCCTGATACGTGGAAGCGATGATGGTTTTGATGGGGCTCAGGTGGAAAATCGGGTACAGGGCCATAAGGGCGATGATGGTGGAGCAGTTGGGGTTGGCGATGATACCGCCGTGCCGGAACGCATCCTCCGGATTGATCTCCGGGACCACAAGCGGCACGTCGCTGTCAAGGCGGAACGCGCTGGAATTGTCAATGTAAACGGCGCCGCTCTGCTTGATAAACGGGGCGAACTGTTTCGAAATATCGTTCTCGGCTGCGCCCAGGACGATATCCAGCCCTTCAAACGCGTCGCCTGTGGCTTCCGTGATCGTGACTGTGCGGTCACCGAAGGGAACGCTTTTTCCGGCACTGCGCGCGCTGGCCAGCAGTCTGAGTTCGCCCACAGGGAAGCTTCGTTCCAGCAGAATCTTCATCATTTCCTGCCCGACGGCGCCTGTCGCGCCAAGGATTGCAACATTGTAAGTTTTCATCAAAACACCTCCTGAATATTCGCTTCAGCTATGTGGAATGGAATTGGTTTTTTGCGGGGACCGTTTCCGGACGATCCGGGCCAAAAGGGAAAACGTTCATTCGCGTGACATCCGGAATGACGGGCTGATTTGTATATATGATTAATCATATCATATCAGATGCCGGACGTAAAGTGAAAAATGTTCATCGGAAGAAAGAAAAATGGTTGACCAACGGAAAGAAAAATCGTATAATGCTTCACGATACGGCTGGATGAGAGAGGGACTGCGCCGGCGGGCACGCGAAAGCGGCAGATGCGGCGCAATCAAAACAGATCAAAGGAGAACCGAGTATGACAGAAAGACTGAATTCCGCGCTCTGCAATGTCAGAAAAAGCAGCATACGGGAGTTCACGCGCATCGCGAAAAGCGTAGAGGGCTGCATGTTCCTGACGCTGGGCGAGCCGGACTTCAATACGCCGGATGAAATAAAGCGCCAGGCCAAGATGGACCTGGACGCCAATCTGACCCATTACCCGGAAAACAACGGCCAGCCGCAGCTCAGGATGGCAATCTCCGATTTTGAGCGGGAAAAAAACCGCCTCGATTATGCGGAAGACGAAATCATCGTCACCATCGGCGCCACAGAGGCGCTGTTCGTCGCGCTTTTCGGCATTTTGAATCCCGGCGACGAGGTCATTGTCCCGGTCCCCGCTTATGTACTGTATGAGCAGGTGATCAATCTGATGCGCGGAAAATATGTTCCGCTGGAGACCGGCGATACGGCCTTCCAGCCCGTGCGAGAGCGGCTGGAAGCGGCCATCACGCCGGCGACAAAGGCCATCATACTCACATCCCCCAACAATCCCACGGGCTGTATTTATACGGAAGAAACGCTGGATATGATTGCCGACGTGCTCCGCGGCAGGGATATTTTCATCATCTGCGACGACGTATACAGCCAGCTGGTCTATACGGACCGCTATAAAAGCTTTTCTTCCTACCGGCAGTTCCGCGACCGGATGATTGTTGTTCAAAGCTTTGCGAAGCCCTATGCCATGACGGGGTGGCGCGTGGGGTATCTGATGACCGACCGCCCGCTGAAGCAGAAGCTGGAAGTCATCCATCAATATGCCGTGGTGTCGGCCGCGTCCTTTGTGCAGAATGCCTGTGTCGAGGCGCTGCGGAGCGACCCGGGCGGTATGGTGGAAATATACCGGAAACGCAGAGATTATGTCTATGGCCGCATTGTGGGCATGGGTCTGCCCGTCAACAAACCCGAAGGCGCTTTTTATATCTTCCCGGATATTTCCCGATACGGTATGGATTCCATGACCTTTGCCACCAAGCTGGCCAACGAAGGCAAGCTGGCCGTCACGCCGGGCGTCAGCTTTGGCGACGATAACTGCGTTCGCATCTCTTACTGCTACAGCGATGAGGAACTGCGGGAGGGAATGGACAGACTGGAGCGGTTTATCGGGGGATTGGACCGGCGGTAAGTCCGAGGAGACCTGCGCCGTGCTATTTTTGCTTCTTTCGCTTCAAATTTATTACAGATTTGAGGAGAAGAATGTTGCAATTTGTCTTTACTTCTGCTATAATACGCCGGAAGAAGGAGCAAATCCTTTAATACAGTCGTTTGGAGAACTGAAGAAACATGAATGTTGTTCATAAGTATGGCGGCACCAGCGTCGCAACTATTGAGAAAATACAGGCTGTGGCCGACCGGATCGCCGAGCTGAAAAAGGCCGGCAACAATGTTGCGGTCGTCTGCAGCGCCATGGGAAAAACGACCGATAAGCTGATCGAGATGGCAAAGGCCGTTGGCGGCGACCGCAACAAGCGGGAATTTGATTCCCTGCTGTCCACGGGAGAGCAGACCACCTGCGCGCTGATGGCGATGGCCTTGCAGGCGCGCGGTGTTCCGGCTGTGTCTCTTACGGGGGGCCAGAGTGGATTTATTACAGACACGATCCATTCTCACGCTACCATAAGGAAGATAAACGGTGAGCGCATCAATCAGGTCGTCGCCTCCGGCGCGGTGCCGGTGATCACCGGTTTTCAGGGCGTCACCGCAGACGGCGACATCACCACCCTGGGCCGCGGGGGCTCCGACACTACGGCGGTGGCCGTGGCGGCAACGCTGGGGTGGGACTGCGAGATCTATACGGACGTCGACGGCGTTTATACCATCGATCCCCGCCGCTGCCCGAAAGCAAAGAAGCTTGACACGATCACCTGCGACGAGATGATGGAGCTGGCGGCGATGGGCGCCGGCGTGCTGGAGACAAGAAGCGTTGAACTGGCCAAGAAATACGGCGTAAACCTGTATCTGGGCCGTTCGTTGGAAAAAGATTTGACAAAGGGGACGCATATTGTGGAAAAATACTTTGAAGCTGCCGTCGTTACCGGCATCGGCGTGATCGACGATTGCTCCATGCTCAGTATCAAATGTGAATTTGGCGGGGATACGGTAAGCCGCCTGTTCAGCAGCATTGCCGAGATGAATATCAATGTGGACATGATTTCCCACCAGTTGGACGACAAGACCGCCATTCTGTCGTTCAGTTGCTCTGCCGAAAGCGCCCTGGAGATCATGGAACGCATGCCCGACGAGCACTTTACGGTAAATAACGGGCTGGCAAAGCTTTCTCTGGTGGGCGCGGGCATGGCCACGCACAGCGGCGTTGCGGCAAAGGCGCTTTCGACGCTCTATGAGAACGGCATACCGCATTACCAGATCACCACCTCGGAGATTTCCATTTCCATAACCGTTGATAAGGATCATTTGCAGAAGGCCTGCGACGCTTTGGCCAAAGCCTTTGATCTTTGCGAAGAATGAAGAATAAGGAGGGACAAGCATCATGCTGAAGGGTTCCATCGTCGCCCTCATCACCCCGTTCGATGAAGAGGGAAAGGTAGATTTTGAGAAGCTGCGCGGGCTGGTCAACTGGCATGTGGAAAAGGGCACAGACGGTATCGTGGTGCTGGGAACCACGGGAGAAGCCGCCACGATGACCCACGAAGAGTGCGTTTCGGTGGTGAAGACCGTTGTGGAGACGGCCGGCGGCCGCATACCCGTGATAGCCGGAAGCGGTTCAAACTGCACGTCCGCCATGCTGGAAAAGAGCCTTACGTATGAGAAGCTGGGCGTCGATGGCCTGCTGCTGATTGCACCGTACTACAACAAGGCGAATCCGGAAGGCATGTATCACCATTTCAAGATAGTGGCCGACGCCGTCAAGATTCCATGTATCCTCTATAATGTTCCGGGTCGCACCGGCTGCTCCATCCCGGTTGAGGTCGTGAAACGCCTGTCCGTCCATCCCAATATTGTCGCCATAAAAGAGGCTTCGGGCGATATATCCCGCGCTGCCGAGATCGCACGTTTCGTAAATGATGATTTTGCCATGTACAGCGGAAACGACGACCAGGTCCTGCCCATCCTTTCGCTGGGAGGCAGCGGCGTCATTTCGGTATGGGCAAACGTCATGCCCACCGAGGTGCACGACATGGTAGCCGCTTTCTTGAACGGGGATGTCAAAAAAGCCCGTGAGCTGCAGCTTGCGTATCTGCCGTTCATTAACGGACTGTTTATGGAGGTAAACCCGATCCCCGTCAAAGAGGCGATGAAGCTTGCCGGCATGCCGGTTGGCGGATACCGGCTGCCCTTGTGCCCCATGAGCGAAAGCAACAGGGAAAAGCTCGAAAGGATCATGAAGGAGTGCGGATTGATATGAAAGCCGTCATTATCGGCTACGGTCGCATGGGCCGCATGATCGAAGAGGCTGCCGCCGCAGCGGGCTTTGAGATCGCCGCCATCATCGACGTTGACAATCTGAGCGACCTTGGTGCAATGACGGAACACGTGGACGCGGTTTTTGACTTTTCCTCTCCTTCCGCCTTGGATGCGGTGTGTAAATACATCGAACGCACCGGCTCGCCCTATATCTGCGGTGCCACCGGCCATACGCCGGAGCAGAATGACAGGATCCGCGCCCTGGGCGCCTGCGCCCCTGTGATCCATGCGGCAAACTATTCGCTGGGCGTTGCCGTGGTGAAAAAGGCGCTTGCGCTCATTACGCCGGTGCTGAAGGACAGCTTTGACATGGAGATATTGGAAAGCCACCACAACAAAAAGGTGGACGCTCCTTCGGGCACCGCGATTTTACTGGCCGACGCCATGGATCCCGGACATGAATACGAAAGGGTCTATGAACGGCACTCGGTCAAGGCGCCCAGAGGAGAGAAGGAGATCGGCATGATCTCTCGCCGCGGTGGCAATCTGGCGGGGGAGCATATCGTTTCCTTTTATGGCGAGGACGAAACTGTCGAGCTGACACACCGCGCCACTTCCCGCCGTATTTTCGTAAACGGCGCCGTTAAGGCCGCTTTGATGCTCCAGGATAAACCAAACGGCTTCTATTCCATTGAAGAATTGCTGTTTTGAAGAGAGGAAACACCATGAACGCTCAGGAAATCATCAACTATATCGCTTCGTCCGAAAAGAAAACGCCCGTCAAGCTCTATGTGAAGGAAAGGAAGACCATTGATTACGGCTCTTCCAAGGTGTTTGGGGCTGGGGACAAAATCGTTTTTGGCGACTGGAAAGAGCTTAAGCCGATTCTGGAGCAGAACCGGGAGGATATCGAAGACATCGTCATTGAAAACGATCGCCGCAATTCTGCCATCCCCATGCTGGATTTCAAAGATATCAACGCCCGCATCGAGCCGGGCGCTATTATCCGCGAGCAGGTCGAGATAGGAGAGCGTGCGGTGATCATGATGGGCGCCGTCATTAACATAGGCGCGGTAATAGGCGATGGGACGATGATCGATATGGGGGCCATCCTGGGCGGCCGTGCAACGGTAGGGAAAAACTGCCACATCGGGGCCGGCGCTGTTTTGGCCGGCGTCGTAGAGCCCGCCAGCGCCACCCCGGTCATCGTGGAGGACAATGTGCTGATTGGCGCCAATGCCGTCGTCATAGAGGGTTGCCGTATCGGGAAGAACTCTGTTGTAGCCGCCGGATCCATTGTTTTGAACGATGTGCCCGAAAATGTTGTCGTGGGCGGCGTTCCCGCCCACATAATAAAGAAAAAAGATGATAAGACCATTGAAAAGACCGAGCTGATCGACGCGCTGCGGACACTGTAACGCACCGCTTTTCCGACCGCAAAAAACGACGTGTTCTGACACGTCGTTTTTTCATGCAGTCTGTTTTTGCAAAGCGGGCAACCGCACTTTGCCGGCCAGGCGGGGAAGCGCTTGAAAATGACCATTTCCACCGCGCTTCCGCGAATGTTGACGCTCACCTCGTCGGCCAGATGGACCACGACGGATCGCTCCAGTTCATCCCAGCGGGCTTCCGTATTCTCCGGCATTGTCAGGGTCGCTCGCGAAAAAGTGTCCCGCCTGTCCTTCATACTGCTGTTTGAAAACGGTAAACGGTTTATAGTCCGTGTCCCACGTATTGGTTTTTGTGTTCCAAGTTCGTTTCTGCTCGGCGTTGGTCGTCCCGTGATATGCCCTAATCGTATACCCCGCAGCTTCAGCGGCAGCCCGCACCGTGCGGCCTGCGTTTTGTTTATCTCCTCTTTTGATATACTTTTTATAGCGTTCATCGTTCTTGCTGTTTGTGTATGCAACGGCTTCTGCCACGGATTTCCATTTTGCTATTTGCTGTTCCTGATTCAACAACCCATCCGGAAAATACTTCAGAAGGCTTGCACTCATGACTTTTTCGGCCAGTTCTGCTATATTGATTTCAGTTGAGCGAGGGGCATAATACACCGATTCTTTCGGAACTTGTGTCCTTACGACCTCAGCTTTTTTATTTGATCTTCTGCGATCATCACATATAAAGCATTTCGTCCGTTCCGCTGGACCTTATACCGAATCGCACTGGGATGAAAGAATTTCCTGTTGTATAACCTCCCAGCAAATTCACAAACCGAACAGTCTGATTGTCTGCAAAATATCGGTTATCATGCATCTCGATGCCTACAGCTCCTTTTACGACCTCCGAAAGGACTGGCATTAACCGCACAATATCCGCTTCATGTCCACTTTGTTTTTGCCCGCTCTCGTTTATTTTTAGTATTCCCGTGGATTTCTAAGCCCATTTTGCAGCGCGCAACGCGCCGCCGCGCCCGTTTTTGCATTTTCACCCGAAAACGGAAAAAACAGGCGTTTTTTTCGTTTGAAATACCGATTTCTTCCCCGTAGCCGCGGTTGACGCAACAAACAGCCTGTGTTATACTAATGACGTACACGCTCAATAGAAAGATAAATATATTTTGGAAAGAGGTTATGAGCATATGGCTGACGTCAATCTGACCCGGTATGGCATCACCGGCACCACCGAGATCGTTTACAACCCCAGCTACGAGCAGCTCTTCCGGGAAGAGATGGATCCGTCGCTGGAGGGCTATGACAAAGGCGTCCTCACCGAACTGGGCGCCGTCAACGTGATGACCGGCATTTATACCGGCCGCAGCCCCAAGGACAAGTATATCGTGATGGACGAGAACTCCAGGGACACCGTCTGGTGGACCACCGAGGATTATAAGAATGACAACCATCCCATGACGCAGGAGACCTGGAACTCGGTTCTGAAACTGGCCAAAGATCAGCTTTGCGGCAAAAAGCTGTATGTGGTGGACGCCTTCTGCGGCGCCAACAAAGACACCCGCATGGCCATCCGTTTCATCATGGAGGTGGCGTGGCAGGCCCATTTCGTCCGTAATATGTTCATCAAGCCCACCGAGGAAGAACAGAAGAACTTTGAGCCAGATTTCGTGGTCTATACCGCCTCCAAGGCCAAGTGCGAGAATTATAAAGAGCTGGGCCTCAATTCCGAGACCGTGGTGGCCTTCAACGTCACCAGCCGCGAACAGGTTATCATCAACACCTGGTACGGCGGCGAGATGAAGAAGGGCATGTTCTCCATGATGAACTATTATCTGCCCCTCAAGGGCATCGCCGCCATGCACTGCTCCGCCAACACCGACATGCAGGGCGAGAATACCGCCATCTTCTTCGGCCTTTCCGGCACTGGCAAGACCACCCTTTCCACCGATCCCAAGCGCCTGCTCATCGGCGATGACGAGCACGGCTGGGACGATAACCGCGTCTTCAACTTCGAAGGGGGCTGCTACGCCAAGGTCATCAATCTGGACAAGGATTCCGAGCCCGACATCTATAACGCCATCAAGCGCGACGCGCTGCTGGAAAACGTCACCGTGGATGAAAACGGTAAGATCGACTTCAAGGACAAGTCGGTCACAGAAAACACCCGCGTTTCCTATCCCATCGAGCACATCGAGAAGATCGTCAAGAATGTCCGTCCCGTCTCCGCCGGCCCCGACGCCAAGAACGTCATCTTCCTGTCGGCCGACGCGTTCGGCGTTCTGCCCCCCGTTTCCGTGCTGACCCCCGAGCAGACCAAGTATTACTTCCTCTCGGGCTTCACCGCCAAGCTGGCGGGCACCGAGCGGGGCATCACCGAGCCCACCCCCACCTTCTCCGCCTGCTTCGGACAGGCTTTCCTGGAGCTCCATCCCACCAAATATGCCGAGGAGCTGGTTCGGAAGATGGAAAAGAGCGGCGCGAAAGCCTATCTGGTGAACACTGGCTGGAACGGCACCGGCAAGCGCATCTCCATCAAGGATACCCGCGGCATCATCGACGCCATTCTGAACGGCGATATTCTGAACGCTCCCACCAAGACCATTCCCTATTTCAATCTTGAGGTCCCCACCGCCCTGCGCGGTGTGGACAGCGGCATTCTGGATCCCCGCGACACTTATGCCGACCCTGCCCAGTGGGAAGAGAAGGCCCGCGATCTGGCCGCCCGCTTCATCAAGAACTTCGCCAAGTACGAGAGCAACGAAGCCGGCAAAGCACTGGTCGCCGCCGGCCCCCGGCTGTAAGATTTTTGCGGACAAGGCGCGGCAGAACTATTGTGAATCGGCCCCAAACGTGGGTTTGCATCTGATAATCCCGGCTTCCTGAAATGACAATGCTCCCGGCCACCGGTTTGATCCGGCGGCCGGGAGCTTGTTTTTTATGCTGACCCGCTGCGCGTTTGTGCGCAGTTTGTGTAAAAAACAGAAAAATGCCTAACATAGATATTATACCAGAATATAGGTTTTTAATCAATCTGAAAAGTGACGGTTTTTCCGCAATATTTTTGGGAATACCATCCAAAAATGGTTGGGGGCACCAAATTTGGATTGCAAATACTGCAGCGATGCAGTACACTACCTTCATAAAGCATTTGCAGATCGCCGCCTGCCGGGCGGCGAAAAACATGAGTGTGACGGAATGGAGGAATGTATATGAGCATGGAACGGGTGACCCGGGCAGCGGAGGAATTCCAGAAGAATTCTAAAGCGCCGCTGGGCTTTGTTTTTCGGGACCTGAAAACAGGCCAGACGATTTCTTACCATGGCGATGAGCCATTTCCAACGGCCAGCGCTTACAAGGTCTTTATTCTGGCCGAGCTGTTCCGCAAAGCGTGGGCAGGGGAGTGCAGCCTGGATCAGCGGATCGAGCTCACCGACGGCGTCAAATCGGTGGGCAGCGGCATTTTATCAGAGCTGCAGGCGGGGCTCCGGCCCACCCTGCGGGATTACGCCACGCTGATGATGATTCTTTCCGACAACACGGCCACCGACGTGCTGTTCCGCTACGTGGGGCGGGACAACATCAAAAAGAACGTCATCGACGCGCTGGGTCTGAAAAACACCAAGTGCGATTGGGGTTGCAACGACCTGTGCAGCATCTATTACGAATTGAACGGCCGCACCTTCGAGCAGCTGGCCGCGGACAACGGCGGCAGGGATCCCAGCTACTGGAACAGCAAGTGGTATCGCTGCGTGACAGAGGAAAACGACCAGACCGCGCCGCTGGAGGCCATGAAGATGCTGGAGCTCCTTTACCGGGGCGAATGGGTGTCGCCGGAGGCCAGCGCCCAGATGCTGGACATCATGAAGCGCTGCCAGACCAATTCCCGCATCCCCAAAAACCTGCCGGAGGGCGTGGAAGTCGCCCACAAGACCGGCACGCTGGATAAGCTCAACGTGGATATCGGCATCGTTTACGCAAGGCCAAAGGGCGATTATATCCTCTGTATGTTCTACAATGGCAATCTGGCTTCTGAGGCGGATTACAACGCCAACGACCGGGGCCGCGAGGGCGATGACTATCTGGCCGAACTCTCGGGCGCGTTGTACCGGGCTTATATGGAAGATTGACCGAGGCTTTTTCCGCACAAGAATCGGAGAGGAGATGATCCCTTGCAATACATTGTCAAACGCCTGCTGATCGGCGTTCTGCTGGTGATCTGCGTGTCCTTCCTGGTGTTCAGCATGCTGTATCTGATGCCAGGCGACCCTGTCCATCTGATGGCGGGCGAGGGCGCCAGCCAGGAACGGCTCGACGAGATTGCCAAGCAGTATGGCCTTGACAAACCGCTGATGGAGCAATATGTCAACTGGCTCAAAAACGTGCTCACCAGGCGCAATTTCGGGATCTCGTTCAAATACAAGGTCCCGGTGTGGGATCTGGTGAAGGTCAGGATCCCGGTCAGCCTGAAGCTGACGTTGGTGACGGCGGTGATCCAATATCTCATCGCCGTGCCCATGGGCCTGCTGTGTGCCTATAAAAAAGACACCCTGTTTGACCGCCTGGTAGTGGGCGGGACGCTGGTGATGACGTCGATCCCGTCGTTCTGGATCGCGGTGCTGCTGATGCTGCTGTTCGCGGTCAAGTTTGATCTGCTGCCTCTCAGCGGCTTCACCAGTTGGAAACACTATGTGCTCCCCATCATGGCGGGCGTGCTGGGCGGGCTGGCCAGCACCACCCGTCTTACCAAAAGCGAGGCGCTGGACGCCCTCAACGAAAAGTACGTTACCACGGCATACGCCAAAGGCCTTTCGGAGCGGGCCACCCGCATCCGCCACGTGCTGCGCAATTCCATGATCATCATCTGCGTCCAGATTTCGCAGTCGATCCCATGGCTGATTTCCGGCTATATCATCCTGGAAAAGATCTTTGTGATCCCCGGCATGGGCGGACTGCTGATCAATTCCATTATTTATCAGGATTTCAACGTGGTCCAGTGCCTGATCTTCATCATTTCCATCATGACGGTCATCTGTAACATTTTGGCAGACATGGTGCTGGGCCTGCTGGATCCCCGGATCCGGATTTCCACGGGCGGAGGTGACAAATAAATGAACGCAAGTCCGTTTCGGGAGTTTTTGCGAAGCTGCTACAAAAATCTGAACTTTATCGTGGGCTTCATCATGCTGCTGTCGGTGATCCTGACGGCGGCGTTCGCCCCCAAGATCGCGCCATATTATTTTGAGGGTGGCAATCCAAACGCCAAGTTTACGTCGCCCTGTCCGGAATATATCCTGGGCACTGACAACATGGGCCGCGACCTCTTCAGCCGCATTGTTTACGGTACCCGCATCACCCTGAAGGTGGCCCTGATCGGCGGAACGATCCAGCTCTTTCTGGGCGTGGTGGTCGGCCTGTTCTGCGGATTCTACGGTGGCGTGGTCGACCGGTTCATGCTGTTCTTTGCCGACCTGACCTGGTGTGTGCCCGGCATGGTCATGGCGCTGGCGGTGGTGACGGTCATCGGCTCAAACCTGACCAACGCCATCATCGCCATCGCGCTGGTGAACTGGGCGTCGATGGCGCGCACCGTTCGCGCAAAGACCATGTCGTTGAAAAATATGGCCTTTATCGAAACGGGCGTAGCCTTCGGCGAATCCAATCTGGCGCTGATGTTCCGCTACATCCTGCCAAACATCGTGCCAGCGCTCATTGTCATGGTCTCCATGTCGCTGCCCGGCACGATCATGTCCACCACTACGCTGTCGTTTTTGGGCGTCGGCTCGCAGCCGCCCTCTCCCGACTGGGGCCTGATGGTGTCCGACGGCATCAAGTACATCACCAAAGCGCCCTGGCTGGCCATCTATCCCGGCCTGGCGTTGGTCTACACGGTCCTCAGCTTCACGATTCTGGGCGAAGGCCTGCGGGATCTGCTGGATCCCCGCATGAAATCTCTGGGTTAAGGAGGCGTGCGACATGAGTGAAGAACTGCTCCGCCTGGAAAATGTGTGCATCGACTATAAGGTGCGCGACGGCTATCTCAGTGCCGTAAAGGACGTGTCGTTCCACATCAACCGCAGCGAGATCTTCGCCATCGTGGGCGAATCCGGCTGCGGAAAATCCACCGTGGCCCATTCCATCATGCGGCTGCTGGGCAAAAACGCAAAGGTCACCGGCAGTATTCTGTTTAACGGGCGGGACCTGCAAGCCCTGTCTGACAAAGAGATCACCGGCGTCCGCGGACACGACATTGGCATGATCTTCCAGAACCCGCTGGATTCCCTTAATCCCGTGTATACCACCGGCAATCAGGTGAACGAGGCCATCATGCTGGACGGCGTTGACAAGCTGGAAGGCTGGAAAAAGGTCATCGAGTTGTATAAGGACATTAAAATGCCCGATCCGGAAAAACGGGCCAGAGCTTTCCCCCACGAGATGAGCGGCGGCATGCGCCAGCGGGTGATGATCGCCATGATGCTCAGCCGCAATCCGGCCTTGCTCATCGCCGACGAGCCCACCACCGCGCTGGACGTGACCATTGAGGCGCAGATTTTGGAGATCATCAGCCAGCTCAAGCGGGAGTTCCACACCGCCATCATGCTCATCACCCACAACTTCGGCCTGGTGGCCGAGGTGGCCGACCGGGTGGCGATCATGTACGCCGGCGAACTGGTAGAGGAGGGCAACGTTTACGAGGTGTTCGCCCATCCCGTCCATCCCTATACCCGGCTGCTGATGGCGGCGCTGCCCCGCCAGACCAAGCGCGAAGGGAGGCTCCAGACCATTGACGGCACCGTGCCCCGGCTCACGGAGAGCAAGCCCGGCTGCCGCTTCGCCAACCGCTGCCCGCTGGCAAAGGAGATATGCTTTGACCAGGATCCGCCCGTGCGTCGGCTTTCCGGTACCCATTCGTTTCAGTGCTTTTTCGCAGAGGAGGTGGAGTGATGGAACAGAGAAACACCGTCATCCATTTGGAGCACGTCCGAAAAGAATTCTCCGTGGACAACCGGTTCTTTTCCAAGGGAAAGCGCACCGTCAAGGCGGTCAACGACCTGACGCTGGACATCAAAAAGGGCGAGATCCTGGGGCTGGTGGGCGAATCGGGCTCGGGCAAGACCACGCTGGCCCGCGTCATCCTCAGCCTGACCAAGATCACCGGCGGCTCGGTGCTGGTAGACGGCGTGGATATCGGCAAGGCCAGCAAGGAGGAGAAAAAGGAATTTCGCCGCAAGGTGGCCGTCATGTTCCAGGATCCGGCCTCCAACCTCAACCCCCGCGAAACGGTGGAGAGCTCAATCATGCGCCCGCTTGTCCTGCACGGCATGCCCAAAAAGGAGGCGCGGAAAAAGGCGCTGGAGACTCTGCGGAGCGTCAAGATGGACGAACGATATCTTTACAGCTATCCCCATCAGCTTTCCGGTGGCCAGCTTCAGCGCATCGCCATCGCCCGGGCCCTTGCCATCGATCCGCAGATCATGATCCTGGACGAACCCACCAGCGCGCTGGACGTTTCCGTTCAGGCACAGATCCTCAACCTGCTGCTGGATCTGCAGGAGCAGCGCAATCTGACCTATCTGGTCATCACCCACGATCTCAACGTTATCCGTTATATCAGCGACCGGGTGGTGGTGATGTATCTGGGCAAGATGGTGGAGGTGGGACCCACCGATGTGATCTGCACTAATCCCAGCCACCCCTATACCAAGGCGCTGATGGCGGCTTCGCCCATTCTCGATCCCACCCTGCGCGGGCGGGAAAAAAGTATCATGAAGGGCGACCCCGGGAGCCTGATCCATCTGCCGGAGGGCTGCCATTTCCATCCCCGTTGCCCCTGTGCCATGGCGCTCTGTGCCAAAGAAGAGCCCGGATGCACTGCGCTGGCCGAGGATCATCAGGTCTGGTGCCACCTCTGCAAATAGCGTCCGGCGGCGGGAAGCCGCATAAGGTCTTTTCGCAAAATGCGTAAAGATAAACGAAACGACCAACACAAAAAAGGAGGACAGAATCATGAAAAAATACCTGGCACTGATCATGGCCGCGGCGATGATCCTAACTGTCCTTGCCGCCTGCAGCAAGGAAAAGACGACGACAAACAACCTGAAGGCCCCCGATTCCATCACGGTTGTCGACTCCGAATGGGAAGGCATCGACATGTACCTGTGTGACTCCTGGAACGATATGCAGGCGCTGTTTGCCGACAGCATTCTCAACAAGGCAGACGACGGTTCCGCGCTTCCGGGAATTGCTTCCGCGTCCGTATGGGCCGAGGACGGCCTTACTTGGACGCTGACTTTCCCCGAGGGCATGTATTACTCCACTGGAGAGCAGCTTGAACCTGAGGACGTGATCGCCTCGCTGGAGCACGGTCTCGCCAACAGCACCTGGGCCGACGGCTACGCTTCTATCGACTATATGGAGGTCGACGGCCGCGACGTCATCATCCACCTGAAGGAATACCAGGCTGATATCGAGTTCAACTTCATGCAGGGTTTCGTGGGCGTCATCGACAAGGATGAGCTGGACACCATGTCCAACGAGGAGCTGCTCTTCGGCTGCCATCCTTACGGCCCCTATTACGTGGAAGAGTATTCTCCCGGCGCTTATGCCACCCTGAAGGCCAATCCCGGCTACGTCACCCACAACCCTCTGGTCAAAAACAAGGGCAAGTGCCCCGTCGAGACCATCAATGTGGTCATGGGCGGTGAAGACTTTACCTATTACACCGGCCTGATCAACGGCGATTACGACATCCTTTCTTCCGCACCCGCCGACTATCTGGAAGAACTGGGCCAGTCCGATGCCGTCACGCTGGTTGAGGCCAGTGGCGCCGTCGTGTCGTATTGTGAGTTCAACACCAACGTGCCCTTCTTTTCCGATATGCGCGTCCGCGAAGCGGTCATTCGCGCTTTTGACCGGGACAAGGCCACAGCCTATGAAAACGAGTATTACCGGGCCACCCACTGTCTGATTCAGGACAACTGTCTGAACTACAGCAAAGAAGCGGAGGATTATTACAAGGAGCATTACGGCTATAACGTGGAAGCCGCCAAAGCTTTGATGGCCGACGCAGGCTGGGCCGACACCGACGGCGACGGCTGGCTGGACAAGGATGGCGTAAAGGCGTTCTTCACCTTCAGCTCCCGAGACACCGACAGCGCCAAGATCGTGGTGCAGTCGATCAAGGAGGATCTGGCGGTCATCGGAATCGACATGGAGATCACCACTCAAAACTGGTCTTATGTCAACCAGGACGTCCGCGAGGGCAAGTGCGACATCGGCTATCTGAATCTGGGCTGGTCTGAACCCATGCTGCTGATCAACACATTCTGCAACCGCAGCGAGATTGCCGCCGCCAACTCCAATCTGGATCTGGAGGGCTATCTGGCTCTGGTGGATAAGGCCCGCACCACCATTGATTATGACGAGCGCACCGATATCATCACTGAGATCCAGAAAAAGTTATTTGACTATCGCACCATCATGCCGCTGCTGCAGGCCACCGATTACCGCTGCTGGAGCAGCAAACTGGAAGGCATCGTCTACACCAAGACAGGCGGCTTCTGGATCAACGATTTGCATTATGCCGAGTGATCCCGGCAAAGGCTGAGATCGGCAAAACCCGGCGCAGCAAGGCCCGCGGCACTCCCGCGGGCCTTGTCATATAGTTGTCTTGTTCAAATCGGGCAAAATGTGGTATAAATTTGTTAAGAAAAACGAATCGGGAGGGCTGATTATGGATCAAAAGCGGCTGGAAGCCTGCTATCTGGAGCAGGATCATAATTGCGCCGAGAGTATCCTTTTAGAGGCGAACGAAGTCTGGGATCTGGGCCTGACGAAAGAGGACGTTAAGCTGGTGAGCGGCTTCGGGGGCGGCTTTGGCTGCGGAAAGACCTGCGGCGCGCTGTGCGCCTGCGTGGCGGTGCTTGGCAGGCTGTTCGTCACCGGACGCGCCCACGCCACCCCGGACTTCAAGGAGCTGTGCGGCGACTTTGTCCGCCGCTATGAGGCAGCCTTCGGCGGCACGGACTGCGCCGGGCTGAAGGCCTGCCACGCCGTCGAGGGGCAGAGGTGTCTTTTGCTGGTGGAGCGCAGCATGACGCTGCTGGAGGATTTCGTCCGCCGGCACAGGGGCTGATCGGCCGATAACGATGCGATACCCGCAGGTGCTTGCCTGCGGGCGTTTGCTTTTCAAAGGACCATTCATAAAGCAACGTCAGACGGAAAAAGAGAATGTGGGGGCAATTTTGAATAAATGGTAAAGAAAAAGCGGAACGCATTGACCTTTTCGCCGGGTTCCCATAAAATATAACTGTAAATATTATCCATAATAGCAATAACAGGATTTCCGATCAAAAAATAGAGGACGGGCAGGCATACTTTTTAAAAGGGAGGCGACAAGATGAAAAGAATCAAAAAAATCGTTGTATTGTTATTGGTTGCCGGCATGGCACTTTCCCTTTGCAGCGCGGCGGCGGAAACATCGGAAAAGCCCGTGACCCTGTCTGACGAGCCGTGGGTATTTCCGGTGCAGCCTGGGACGCCGGAATGGAGGAAATTGTCCGTTCGGCAGCGTCTGGAGTCCTGCCAAATCCCGGAAGAGGTTATCAAGGGAATGTCTACAGACGCCCTTTTGGAAACGGTGCTGCACAACCCTTACATCATTGATATTATGGCTTATAGCACATTGGAACAAGGCATTGAACGGACTTCCTTGAAAATTCCTGCATTGAAAGAGCTTCTTGAACGCAGTAACGTCCGCCTTGCCATACGTCGCTACGAAAGTGAGAACAAGGCCGCCAAATCAACGGTGATAAGTGAAACATTACTCACAGCGTTTTTGCACCGTATCAGCCTGTATCTCGATCTGGAAGAATTGGAGGCACAGCTTCAAGCCGCAGGGCAGTTGCCTGACTGTCCTCCGGCAATGATTGAAAGGTATTTAATGGATATCATCCAGGGCCGTGACATGACGGAATGGGAAGCACAGCTTCAATTCGCCGAACAGCCGCCGGTCTACTCCCCTACATGGACGGGAGCTTATGTATATACGCCCATGGGAACCGCGGTCTACGCATATAAGGATTTGACATGAAGCGATCATAGGATGACATGGCTCCCCGCGGTGAGCGGATACGCGGATCCGCCGATGCCGTCCTTCCGCTCTGCAAACGCCCTTCGGGGCGTTTGCTTTTCACCCCGGGCGCGCCTCCCGCATAGGATGAGATGCGAGGCAGAACGCTTCGCCCTCCGGCCCGGCCGGAGGATCTGATCGGGAGGATTTTCATGGCGATCTTTTACAATCAGGCCACCCTGTCTTACCGGGGCGGCGTCACCAATTCCAATATTACCGCCGGAGAGCTGTTGGACAGCGTTGCCGTCACCAAAACGGCCACGTCCCAGTATTATGCCCCCGGCGATCTCATCACCTATATCGTCACCGTTTCCAACAACGGGGCCGCTGCCGTTACCGGCGTGACGGTCACCGAGGATCTGGGCGCCTTTGAGCAGGCGGGGCAGACGCTGTATCCGCTGGAATATGTGGAGGGAAGCCTGCTTTATTATGTGGACGGGGTGCAGAGCGAGCTGCCCACCGTCGCAAGCGAAGCGCCGCCCGAGATTACCGGCGTGGATATTGCCGCGGGCTCGACGGTCATGCTGGTCTATGCGGCCCAGGTGACCGGGAACGCGCCCATGGGCCCCGGCGCGCAGATCGTTAACGGCACCTCGGTGGTGTGCGACTGTATGGCCGAGCCTGCCACGGCCTCGGCCACGGTGACCATGGAGAGCAGCGCCGAGCTTACCATCAGCAAGGCGCTGACGCCCCTGACGCTGGCGGGGTGCAGCCAGATCACCTATACCTTCGTCATCCAGAATACGGGCACGGCCGAGGCGACGGCGGAGGACGCCGTGACGGTCACCGATACCTTTGAGCCCCGACTCACCGGGCTGACCGTGGCGCTGGACGGCCAGCCCTGGACCGCCCCCGTCAACTACACCTACGACGAGGCCACCGGCCTCTTTACCACGGGCGAGGGGCAGATCACCGTTCCCGCCGCCACCTTTGCCGCCGGCGCCGACGGCGGATGGGTGACGACCCCCGGCGTTGCGGTGCTCACCGTCACCGGCACGATCTGATCCAGGCAGCGGAAGAAAGCCCCGCCTGATATGCTCCCCCTATGAGAGACGGAGAAGGCAGCCGTCATCATAGGGGGAGTGTTCGTTGTAGAATGAGATTGCGCTGGAAATCCGGCAGACAGACCGCTTTTTTCGCGGGTGATTGCTGTGGGAAACATTTACTGTATTTTGAAGCTGCCGTCTTGTAAAACGGCGTTTTCTGGAGTATAATACGAGGAAGAGACGCAGGAAGAGGCTGAAAGCGGAAGGGAGAGGAGATCATGCTGGTCTGGTTCGCCGCGGCCTTCTGCGCCTTTTTTATCAAGGGACTGTGCGGTTTTGCCAACACGCTGGTCTTTACCTCGATCCTCAGCTTCGGCACGGCCAACTTTGAGATTACGCCGGTGGAGCTGCTTTTAGGTTTTCCCTCCAACGTGTTCCTCAGCTGGCGGGGCAAGAAACGCCTTCTGCCCAGACTGATCCTTCCGCTGGCCGTTTTGCTGCTGGCGGGCAACGCGGCGGGGGCCTTCTTACTGAAAAGCGTTGATCCCGGCCCGCTGAAGATCCTCTTCGGCCTTGCGGTGATCGCCGTGGGCGTGGAGATGCTCCTGCGGGAAAAACGCCCGAAAAAGAAAGAAGAGCCGCCGCTTGTGGGTTGGATCACCGGGCTGCTCTCGGGCGTCCTGTGCGGCCTGTTCGGCGTGGGCGCCCTGCTGGCGGCCTATCTCAGCCGGGTCACCGACGACAGCGAGACCATGAAGGCCAACGTCAGCGCCCTGTTCGTTACGGAAAACCTTTTCCGCGTCCTTCTGTATGCTCTGATGGGGATCATCACCGCTGCTTCGGTGAAAACGGTGCTGCTCCTGCTGCCGGCGGCGCTTTTGGGCCTGCTGTGCGGTATCGCCTCCGGAAAACGGCTGGATGAGCGGCTGGCGCGGCGGTTGGTGATCGTCCTGCTGATGATCTCGGGCGCGGTGCTCATCACGAAGAATCTGTAAAACTTTTATTACACAGGAGAAGCGTATGGAACGTCAGAAAACCGTTGAAAGTTCGACATTTGTCCGGCGGGCGGTCCCGCTGGCGGCCGCGCTGCTGGCCCTTTTACTGCTGACGGGCTGCGGGCTGGAAAAGCCCGGAACGGGCAGAGATCCCGCAACGGGGCAACCCACCGGATCGGATCCCGCCGTCGTTTCCCGTCCGGAATCCGCAGAGCCGCCCGCCAAGGCGCAAATCACGGAAACGGTCCTTACGGACACGGGGCTGACGGTGTCGTGGGACGCCGTGACGGAGGCCGAGGGCTACGAAGTCTCGGTTGAGAGAAGCCCGGCGGGCGCCGAAGACTGGAGCAAGCCGGAGGTAAGCGAGACGGCGGAGCGATCCTTTACGGCGGTCTTTCAAGGCGAGCGCCTGATCCGCCTGCGGGTGCGGGCATGGAAGGCTGCCGGCGGCCAGCGGCTGTATGGAGAATGGAGCGATTTCACGGAGGGCGACGGCATCAGGGAGCAGCTTCGGGACGATTTTTCCTACGCGAAATTGGAGAAGCTGGAGTTTACCCTTTCCAGCGGCGCGGGGGCCTGGGGAACCGAGCTCTTCTTTCAGGCTGACGGATCGTTCTCCGGCTGGTATCACGATTCCGACATGGGCGTAACAGGCGAGGGTTATCCCAACGGGACGCAGTATTACTGCTCGTTTTCCGGCAAGCTTGCCGCGCCGGTGTATGTGGATGAATACACCTACGCCGCGCCGCTGGAATGGCTGGTAACGGAGGAAGAGCAGGGACAGCAGCGGATCGAGGGCGGCGTTCGGATGATTTCCACCGAGCCCTATGGTCTGGCGGACATCGAGGAGGTGCTCATCTATCTCCCGGGCAAGCCGGTGGACGAGCTGCCGGAGGAATACGTGAGCTGGTGTTATTACGATCTTATTGGAGAAGACACGCTGCCGTTTTACGGCCTTTATAACGGGGTAGACGGCTTTGGCTTTCTTTCTCAGCAGGTGATTTTTGACAAGGAAGATCTGCAGACGCTGTTCCGCGAGGCCGAGGCGCGCTCCGCCGAGATCGAGGCGGCCTTCGAACAGACCGACATGGATCAGGCTACCGTGAACACCATGGCCGCCGAGCGGTTTTTCCTCTGGGACGACCTGCTCAACCGGATGTGGGGCTATTTCAAACGGACCCTACCGGAAGACGAGATGAAGACGCTCACCGCGCGGCAGGTGAAGTGGATCGCAGAAAAAAAGGCCGCCGTCAAAGAGGCCGGCGCGGAGGTCGCGGGCGGCTCCATGCAGCCCATGGTGGAATACGGCGTGGCCGCCGAGCGAACCGAAGCGCGCGTGCGGGAGTGGATGGAAACGTATTTTGACTGACGCCGCGGGCGGGATCGGCCCGCCAAAGGAGGAAAAACGATGATCCGTGACACTCGGAATGTGATCAAGACCAGGCGCAGCGTTCGCGCCTTTGACGGGCGGCCGTTGGAAAAAGACGACCTGGAGCGGCTGCGCACCTTTCTCGAGACCGTGGAAAATCCCTATGGGCTGCCCGTGACGTTTCGTTTCCTGGACGGAAAAGAATTGGGGCTTTCCAGCCCGGTGGTCAGCGGGAGCGAACTGTTTCTCGGCGCAAAGATCGGTCAGGCGCCTCATTTTGAAGAGGCTTTCGGCTATTCTTTTGAAACAGTCGTGCTCTATGCCTGGAGCTTGGGGATCGGGACGGTGTGGATCGGCGGCACCATGAAGCGGGAGAGTTTTGAACGCGCCATGGAGCTTGCCCCCGGCGAGCGTATGCCCTGCGTCACGCCGCTGGGTTATCCCGCAAAACGAATGTCGGTGAAGGAGACACTGATGCGCCGCGGCGTGGGGGCCGACCGCCGCCAGCCCTTTGAGACCCTGTTCTTCGACGGCGGGACTGACCGGCCGCTCACCGGGGAAAAGGCAGGCATGCTGCGTGATGCGCTGGAGGCGGTGCGTTTGGCGCCCTCGGCGGTGAACAAGCAGCCCTGGCGGTGCGTCGTTGACGGAAACGCCGTGCATTTTTACGAAAAACAGACCCGGGGCTATATCAGCGAGGCTACCGGAGACCTGCAAAAGGTGGACTTGGGCATCGCCCTGTGCCATTTTGACCTGGCCGCCCGGGAAAGCGGCCTTTCGCCCCGGTTCACAATAAGCGATCCGAGCCGGGAAATGCCTGCGGATATGATATATATCGCCACTTTTGTAATAGAATGAGCGGGGAAAACAACAAAAAGCAGCGGAAGTTGCGGCACGTTCCGCAAGAAAGACGCTTTGAGGCGTCAATTGCCGGCAAAACGATATGAAATCGGCGTGACCACATTGGTCACGCCGATTTTGTCTCTCTATCTTGGATTTTGCAGGGCAAAACCCGATGCTCAACCAATCTGCGGATGTGAATCGTGTGTCTGTCAGAAGGCGGCGGTTTCTCGGCAAACGGAGGTTGCCATACGCCTGCCATTGTGTCATCTCTTCCGGATTCAGATATATTCCGCAAGGGAATAAATGTCTTTTGAAAGGCTTGCGCTTAATACCAAACGTGAACGGCAAAGGATATTTTAACCCATTTATTGATCTCCGTATTACTGATATACAGCGTTTTCGGCACGATGGATAAGCGCGATTTATCCCTGCCTTCCACATAATCCGCTGTATACAGAATACCAAGATTCTCAATCGCGGAAAAGGCTCTGATATTTCTGATGTATTTCTCGAACCGCTCCTTCTCCGCAAGGGCGCGCGGCGTAAGATAGAGGTATTCTTCTTCCTGTTCTGACCGGCAGCCGGGCAGATCGGGAAGAAGTTTCACTTTCACCAGTTCACCGGTGGCAAGATACCGCTTTGCGTCAGATTCTGTCCGGATGCTCTCAAAATCCAACAACGTCATTTTCTCATATCTCTCGACATTCCGGGAGCTATATGGATCGTCAAAATCGTTCGCAAACCCCCAGTCAATTATTATGCCGTTGCGTACTGTAAACGAGATACCGTGCTCCGGCTCGAATTCCGCCTCGCCGATGACGGCAAAAACCACATCCCCGGCAACCTGCGGCTCAAAAATATGAATTTCTTCTGGCCTAAACTTGGCGATGGACACCGCTTCGAGATTTTCCCCACCATATGTATCATCAAGGGAGCGTTCCAGTTTTTTTATCTGCTTTTCGGGCAAAGCGTCGAGACAGTCCATACATTTTGCCAGATAAGCCTGCGCCTCGCTGTCCGAAAAGCCAAGGAACTTGACCCCGTCTCTATACGCATCCATATCGGCGTCAAACAATGCCGAATGTATAGCTTCAGCGAAGGGTTCGTCGTCATAATAGTATTCCTTCTGGGAATCCGTACAATATTCCTTCGACCACTGCGCATATCTCTCCTGGATTTTGACTGTTAGGCGATCAAGCGTCTCCCATGAGAAGTCAACACAATAATACCGATCGTCCGGATTGCCGATTGCATCGTAATAATCATACAGATAATAGTTTCTGCCGGTAAACCGCCCTTCCGTGTCATAATAAGCCCGGAAAAAGGGGATGATCCCCTCGAGCAGGTAATCGCTGTGGAAGTAGTAGTCCATCGCCATGAGAGCCTCAACCGGTGTTATTTCGCGGTTTCGCATTTGCAAAACGAAATCATCACAGGGGAAATCCTCA
Organism: Clostridia bacterium; assembly: GCA_017455565.1. Taxonomy (GTDB): domain Bacteria; phylum Bacillota; class Clostridia; order Oscillospirales; family Butyricicoccaceae; genus UBA4644. The sequence continues at coordinate 6,565 of JAFSZV010000043.1, read as the reverse complement.
TAAAAGTGCTGACAAAAACAGCCCTCAACGGCAAGCCAGTAAAAAAGATAGGAAAACGGACCTGCCGCATACTCGTAGAGCTTGTCGCTTTGTTCCTCCGTAAGACTGTCGATATCAGCTATCCCGTTCAGGCGCATATATTCATTTGCTGCTGCATCCCATTCCCATTTGCCTTTATATGTGAAGGCGTATTTCTGGTACGGAACAGTCATGACCGTATGCTTTTTCTTCTTTTTTTTGATGACATAAATGGTAATCGCAGACAGGATGAGCCCCAAAATCAGGAAAAGCAAAAATGCAGCCGTGCTGTCATCAAACGTCCAAAAAGAGAAGGACGTACAAGTGAAAAAGACCGACAGCTTCATCAGCGCGGAATTTCTGACCAGTTTCCCCTCTTTATTATTTATGCTCTTTCTCAATGAAATTACAGATATGGCTGTAAAAAGAGCCGTCGTTGCAAGAAAGGCGACGGCTATAGCCATCTCTTTTCCTGTGGCAATACCGAAAAATATCGCTCCGCCGAAAAAACAAACGCCGATAATGTCAACCAATATGCAGATCCCGTAAAATACTTTTCTCAGTAGCATTCCTTACCTCCGGTTTTGAAAGCCTGTTTTTATCTGGCCTTCGTAATTATAGCAGTGATTGCGGCATAATGCAAGGCGACGAAGTAAGCGCCTATCTGCCGCGTTGAATAGACAAAGGGAGGCGGCTTCTTTGTGAAACGCCTCCCTTCCGCTCCTTTTTGGTTGTCAAAGCGAGTTCAACAAATCGGGAAAAGGCTCCAGACTGCGGCGCAGGATGCCATGCATCTGGGCGATGGCCACGCCGTAGTTGACGATGGGCACGCCGGATGCCCGCGCACGGGCCAGCCGGTGCTGCATCTCTTTTTCGTTGAGCATGCAGCCGCCGCAGTGGATGATGAGATCATAGCCGCTGAGGTCGGCGGGGAACTCGCCGCCGGAGGTAAAGGAATACTGCGGCTTCGCGCCGGTATAGCGCTCGATCCAGCCGGGCAGCTTCACCGAGCCGATGTCGTTGCACTGGCGGTGATGGGTACAGCCCTCGGAAATGAGGACGCGGTCGCCGTCCTTGAGCGCGGCAAGCCGGGCGGCCCCCGATACCAGCGTGGGCAGATCGCCCTTGTACCGGGCGAACAGGATGGAAAAGGAGGTGAGGAGCGTGTCTGCGGGCACCAGCTTTTCCACCGCGCCGAAGGCCTGCGAATCGGTGATGACCAGCCGGGGCGGCGTTTTCATGGACGCGAGGACGCCTTCCAGTTCCTCCGGCTGGCAGGCGGAAAAGACGAAGTGATGATCCAAAAGCTCCCGCATGGTCTGCTGCTGGGGCAGAATGAGCCGTCCCTTTGGGGCGGAGCTGTCCACGGGGATCACCAGCACCGCGGCGTCGCCCGGCTCCAGCAGATCGGCCACCAGCCGCTTTTCCTGCTTCGTCTGAGCGGCAAAGCCGCCCAGACGGTCTTTGAGCAGCGCGATATTTTCTCCCGTTTTGGCGCTGACGTACAGCGCGTTTTCGGGCAGCGGGGGACGGTCCTTGAGCAGATCGGCCTTGGAAAAGGCCAGAAGGAGGGGGATCTCCCGCTGCTTCAGCAGGGACTCCAGCTCCCGCTCGGGCGCGCCCATGCCCGCTTCGGCATCCACCACCAAAACGGCGATATCGGTGCGGGAGAGGGTCTCCAGCGCTTTTTGCACCCGCTTTTGCCCCAATTCGCCCTCATCGTCCAGACCGGGCGTGTCGATGATGACCACCGGGCCCAGCGGCAAAAGCTCCATGGCTTTTTTCACCGGGTCGGTAGTGGTGCCCTTTACGTCGGAGACCACCGCCAGCTCCTGCCCGGTAACGGCGTTCACCAGACTGGATTTTCCGGCGTTGCGCCGCCCGAAAAAGCCGATGTGCAGCCGCTCGGCCGAGGCCGTTTCATGCAGACTCATAGGGCGTCCTCAGAAGCGGAAGTCCCGCCGGTTGGAGGAGCGGATGTCCTGAATGTGCTCCTGGGCGATGGCGCGCACCTTCTCCTTGGGGATGCGGGCGAGCTCCCGCTGGATCATTTCATAGCCGAGCTTTTTCGTTTCGGGCGAGGCATAGTCCTCCAGATATTCCGCCAGCGTCATCAGGGCGTTGGGATGGCAGCAGTTGAGGATCTGCCCGCTCTTGCACAGGGACATGAAGCGGTCGCCGGTGCGGCCCTCGCGGTAACAGGCGGTGCAGAAGGAGGGGATGTGGTCGGTCTCCATCAGCCAGCGCACTACCTCGTCCAGCGTCCGCTGGTCGGACACGTCGAATTGCTCGGTGTCATGGGGGCGCTCTTCCTGGGTATAGCCGCCCACCGAGGTGCGGGAGCCGCCGCTCACCTGAGAGATGCCCACCCGCAGCAGCTTCTGCCGCACCTGCTCGGTCTCGCGGGTGGAAACGATCATGCCGGTATAGGGGACAGCCAGACGGATGCAGGCGGCGATCTTGGTGAAGATCTCGTCGCTGATGCCGTTGTCGAACATATCGGGGTCGATGTCGTCGGCCCGCTTGACCCGGGGCACGCTGATGGTGTGGGGACCCACGCCGTGGACGGCCTCCAGATGCTCGGCGTGCATGATCAGGCCGGCAAACTCGTATTTATACAGCTCCAGCCCGAAAAGCACCCCCAGACCCACGTCGTCGATGCCGCCCTCCATGGCCCGGTCCATGGCCTCGGTGTGATAGGCGTAATCGTGCTTGGGGCCGGTGGGGTGGAGTTTGAGATAGCTCTCCTTGTGATAGGTTTCCTGAAAGAGGATATAGGTGCCGATGCCGGCCTCCTTCAGCTTGCGGTAGTTTTCCACCGTGGTGGCGGCGATGTTGACGTTGACCCGGCGGATGTCGCCGTTTTTGTGATGGACGCTGTAAATGGTCTTGATGCAGTCTAGGATATATTCGATGGGGTTGTTGACGGGGTCCTCGCCCGCCTCGATGGCCAGACGCTTGTGGCCCATATCCTGCAGGGCGACGACCTCGGCCCGCACCTCGTCCTGGGTGAGCTTTTTCCGGGCGATGTGCTTGTTTTTCAGATGATAGGGACAGTAAAGACATCCGTTGACGCAATAGTTGGAAAGATACAGCGGCGCGAAGATGACGATGCGGTTGCCGTAAAAGGCAAGCTTGATCTCCTCGGCGATCTGATACATTTTCTCAATCTTTTCGGGGATCTCGCAGGCCAGCAGGACGGAGGCCTCCCGATGGGTCAGGCCGGAGCATTCGCATCCGGTGGCCGTTTTGCGGGGGCGGGCTTTTTCCAAAATACGGTCGATCAGCTCCACGTCGTTTTTATGGGCCTCGGCATAGGCCAGCGTTTCGCGGATCTCCTCGTCGTTGATGAACTCTTCCGCTTTCAGGGATTTGGGATCGTAAACAGCCATGAGTTTCTATCTCCTTTTTTATAATTCCTGTTTGATATCGCCGCGGGCGATGACCAGTGTGCATCCCACCGAGCGCACCCTCGCGTCCAGACAGTCCCGGCATTGGGCGGATTCCTCCCCGGTGCACAGCTTGTTGTCATACAGCTCGTACTGCTTGCGCACCGCCACGGGAGAGAGATTTGGCATGACCACGTTTGCGCCGGCCAGCAGCCCCAGCTCCCGTCCCCGGGGATGGATGGTGCCCAAAGCTGTGGTGGCGGGGAGCAGCACCGGCGGGTGGATCAGCCGGATGATGGACAGCAGATAGCAGGTCAGCTCCGCCGTGCCGGCAGGCTCATCCCGGAAGGGGGTGGCGTGATGGGGGATGAAGGGGCCGACGCCGCACATGTCGGGCTTGAACCGTTCGATGAATTTCAGATCCTTCGCCAGCATCTCTTCGGTTTGATGAGGCGCGCCCACCATAAAGCCGCAGCCAACCTGATAGCCCAGCTTCTTCAGATCGCGCAGGCAGCGCATCCGGTTGTCAAAGGACATCTCCGCCGGATGGAGCATTGCATAATGGGCGCTGTCCGCCGTTTCGTGGCGGAGCAGATACCGGTCGGCCCCCGCGAGGCGCAGGCGGCGATAGCTTTCGCGGCTCCGCTCGCCCAGTGACAACGTGACGGCGCAGTCGGGACAGCAGGCCTTGATCGCCTCGATCAACGCACAAAGCCGCGCGTCTGTGAACCACGGATCCTCGCCGCCCTGCATCACAAAGGTGCGGAAGCCCAGCGCGTATCCCTCACGGGCGCAGGCAAGAATCTGTTCCGGCGTCAGCCGGTAGCGGACGCAGCTTTGGTTGCTCCGGCGAATGCCGCAGTAATAGCAATCGTTTTTGCAGATGTTGCTGATCTCGATGAGGCCGCGGGCAAAGACGGCGTTGCCGTAGACCGCTTTTCGCGCTTCCACCGCCTTTTTCGCCAGCAAAGCCGCCGCCTGGGGGCAGCGCTCTCGCAACAGGCGGGTATAGCCGGCTTCGGAAAGGCCGTGCTCCTGCTCCAGACGTTCGATCAGATTTTGCAGCGCTTTTTCCATCCACACGCCTCCTGTTTTCGAAATCAAAAAGACCGCACCCGCAGGGTACGGCCGCTCTTGTTTTCCGTACCTTTCACGCAGAACACATCTTGATGTCAGGCGGATTCATTATACTATATCTCCCTCAAAGATGCAATGAAAAAATCGAGGGGAAAGCGGTTTTTCGGAGGAAATGCCGATTTTGGCAAAAACACCGAAAAAATACGGGGACATTTAGGTATATTTGCGGATTGAATAATTTTGGTTTTATGGCATAATAAAAACGATATGTACACGGCGCACACAAAAGAATAAGATCGGAAAGCAAGAAAAGAGGTAACTTGAATGGCTAACACCGCAAAAGATATCATGAAGATGATCCGCGAGCAGGACATCAAGATGGTGGACTTCAAGATCGTGGATATCAACGGTCAGTTCCGTCACGTGACCATTCCCGCGCAGAATTTTAATGAAGACACCATGGTCAACGGCATCGGCTTCGACGCCTCCAACTACGGCTATGCCGTGGTGGAAAAGAGCGACATGGTTTATATTCCCGATCTGGACACCGCGGCGATTGATCCCTTCTGCGAGATCAAGACCCTGAGCATGATCGGCAACGCCATGATCATCGACTACCCCGAGAACCGCCCTCTGGCCCAGTATCCCCGCAACATTGTGGCGGCGGCCAAGAAATATATGCAGGATTCTGGCATTGCCGACACCATGATGATCCTGCCCGAGTTTGAGTTCTACCTCTTCAACGAGGTGGCCTGGAACATCCAGCACAACGAGATCGGCGCCAGCGTGGACACCCAGACCGCGCACTGGAACTCTGCCGTCGAGGGCACCGGCAACATTGTTCCCCTCCAGAAGAACTACCATATCGCCAAGCCGCAGGACACGACCTATGAGTGCCGCAGCGAGATGTGCATGGAGATCGAGAAGGCCGGCATCCCCGTCAAGTACCATCATCCCGAGGTAGGCGGCGCGGGCCAGTTTGAGATCGAGCCCCTGTTGTGCGAACTGGAGAAAATGGCCGACGGCACCATGATGGTTAAGTACATTATTCACAACGTGGCCCGCAAGTACGGCCTGACCGCCACCCTGATGCCCAAGCCCGTTTACGGCGAGGCCGGCAGCGGTATGCACGTGCATATGCTCCTGCTAAAGAATGGCGAACCTGTCTTCTCCGACGACAACGGCTATTCCCACCTGTCCAAAGAGGCGCACTGGTTCATGGGCGGCCTGCTGAAGCACATCTCTTCGCTTTGCGCCATCACCAACCCCTCCACCAACTCCTTCAAGCGTTTGGTGCCTGGCTTTGAGGCCCCCGTTACCGTGGGCTACGCCACTTCCAACCGCAGCGCCGTCATCCGCATTCCCGCTTACGCAAAGTCTCCGAAGCTGCGCCGCTTTGAGCTGCGAAACCCTGATGCCACCTGCAACCCCTATTTCGCCTATGCCGCAATCCTGATGGCCGGTCTGGACGGCATCAAGAACAAGATTGATCCCCATAAAAACGGCTGGGGCCCCTATGATATGAACCTGTTCGATCTGCCCGAGGAGGAAAAGGCCAAGCTGCACCAGCTCCCCACCCGTCTGGAGGATGCGCTGGATGCGCTGGAGGCCGACCATGCGTATCTCACCGCCGGCGGCGTGTTTCCCGAGGAACTCATTAAGAACCTCATCGCCCGCAAGCGCGCCGAGTGCCGCGAGATCTCCCAGATCCCCCATCCCGTGGAGTTCGAGAAGTATTACAATATTTGATTTGTCCTGCTTTTGCGCCCCGGCGGAACCCCGCCGGGGCGCTTGCTTTTACGAAAAAAAGAGAAAATCCCGCAGCCTTTTGGATGCGGGATGCTTTGGTACGCCCGACTGGAGTCGAACCAGCGGCCTTTAGAGTCGGAGTCTAACGCTCTATCCAGCTGAGCTACGGGCGCGTTTCAAGCAAAAATTATTCTACCACAGTTTTTTCCGTTTGTAAATCCCAAAAATTATTTTCTTTTCAACAAAATGTGTAGGTTTGTCAATGATGTGTTACACTTTTGCGAAAGAAAAAAGGACGTCTTTGGGTGAGTGCCAGTTGAGAGGCCGCATGG
>JAFSZV010000042.1 GCA_017455565.1 Clostridia bacterium | reverse complement strand
TTTTTTTCTAAGCCCGCAATCTGGTGGGTTAATTTTGTATACCCATTTTTATTCCATCAAGCCTGAAAAAGGGGCTTGACAAATATTAGCAAGATTAGTCCTCTTGTTTACCAATCGTCATCCGGCGGAGCAGGCAGGCCCTCGCCCGCTCGCTCGTTCATCACGGTACAAAAAAACAAAGCACGGCAATTCTATCAAAACTACCGTGCTTTTCTGGTGGAGACAAGGGGACTCGAACCCATGACCTCTCGCGTGTGAGGCGAACGCTCTAACCAGCTGAGCTATGTCTCCTTACGGTTGCGGGACGCCTGGCGACGTCCCACATAAAGTGGTGACCCGTACGGGAATCGAACCCATGATTCCGCCGTGAAAGGGCGGTGTCTTAACCTCTTGACCAACGGGCCGGATGGTAGCGGCGATGGGATTTGAACCTATGACCTGCCGGGTATGAACCGGATGCTCTAGCCAACTGAGCTACGCCGCCATTTTGCCTGCCGCAGCAAGCAAATCATATTATAGGGGGAATAGGCTCGTTTGTCAAGAGATTTTAACGGAAAAAACAAATAATCTTTTTACATTTAAAGCGCCCGAACAGTATAATAAACTGCAGTGCCCAAAAGCAGCGCCGCAAGGCCGATGGCCGCGATCAACGCGATCTTGCCGCCCAGGAAAAATGCCGCTGCCACCGCCGCCAAAATCGCCAGATTGCTGACGACCGCGAAGCGGCGATCGGAAATCTTTCCAAAGAGCGCCTTGCGCAGTCTTTCGGCCCCCTTGCCTTTCGTCAGAGCCACGATAAACGCAGTCAGCGCCAGGACTGCCGCCAAAATCGCCATGGGAAGACGCTCGTGCGCGCCCTGATAAGAACAATAAGCGGAAATCACACCGGCTGCACACACCACGCAAAAGGTAAAGAAGCGGCGCTCGCAAATGAGATAAATCAGATACAGCACGGCCATCAAGGGCAGCAGCACATTGAGCACATTCATCCCGTTGGAAAAATCCAGGCGCAGGACCAGACAGCTCAACGCAAACAGCAGGAAGCATATGCCGATGAACAGCGGGGTCACCAGTTTGTCCTTACGGAAGGTTCTCTTTTTATACTGAACAGCCGCCCAGATAAAACAGACTGCAGCAGCGGCAGCGCCGGCGATCAGAAAAATCAGATTCAGCCGCTGGCCCTGTAAAAACGTAGAGCCCGTGATCATATACCGGTAAAGACGCGTCATGCCCATCAAAAGCAGGATCACATAAACAAAAATCACCATCAGACGATTGGTTGCCAGCTCCTGTGCCTGCTTTTTCTTCTGATTACTCTCGTTCAAGGAAACTCACTCTCCGATATCAAAGTTGCCTGTCTGATACATAATGGCGCAGACAGCCGCCACGGGCGCCGTTTCGCACCGCAAAATCCGCGGCCCGATGGAAACGCAGGACGCGCCCGACGCCACCGCCAGGCGGACCTCGTCTTCCGCAAAGCCGCCCTCGGGTCCGGTGATGACGGAATAGGTTCCGCTCCCCGCCGCGGCGCAAAGCGCGGCGGAAAGGCTTTGCCGGTTTTCCTTTTCATAAAGGATCAGGTCGCAGCCGGCCCCGGCAGCCATGGCCGCCGCCCGTTCAAAGGGAACGATCTCCCCCACCGTTACGGCGCGGGAACGCTGACACTGCTTGGAAGCCTCCAGCGCGATGCGGGCAAAACGCTGGCGCTTTTTTTCCAGGTCTTTTTCCTCGGGCCGCGCAACGCAAAAGCGGGATAAAAACGGAACAATATGCGAAACGCCGCATTCCACGCATTTCTGGATCAGGTAATCAAAACGGTCTCCCTTGGAAAGTCCGGCGTAAACGGTGACGAATACGCTGGGTTCGTTATCGAAAGGCTCCTCCGAAAGGATCCTCGCCGTCACGTCCTTTTTTCCCACCGCGTCGAGAACACAGCGGTAAGCTCGTCCGTTGTCGCAGCAGACGGTAATCCCGTCGCCCGGCTGCATCCGCAACACGCGGGAAACGTGCTGCGCGTCGGAAGGCTCAAGGGTCAGGCTACCGCCGCATACCCGGTCAGCAGAAACGAACAGGCGCATCACATCCCTCCCCGATGAAAGTTATTATATCAAAAAGAGATGGATTTGTCCACGGGAAAGTGAAAAAAACCAAAACTTCAGAGTTTTTCAGAATCGCTCCCGTGCATGCAGCAGATCATCACCCAGCCGTCCCGGGCGCGCTCCTGCGTAATCACCATGCCGGCCTTGCGGAAGGCATTCCGCACCTCCTGCGCGCGGGAATCGATGATCCCCGAAAGGATTAGATGACCATCGCGCGAAAGCCATGCGGGAAGATAGTCCGCCATTGCGATGAGCACATCAGCCACGATGTTGGCCAGGATGACCCCATAGGGTCCTCCGGCGGCCAGCTCTTCCCGCAAAACGGGATCGGAAAGAAGGTCGCCGCAGTGGGTGGAATAGCGTGTCCCCATCAGACCGTTTTTATCCATGTTTTCCGCGGTGACGCGCATAGCGTTTTCCTCGATGTCGCAGGCCAGCGCGTGCCGTGCGCCCAAAAGCAGTGCCGTGCAGGCCAAAATGCCGCTGCCGCAGCCCACATCCAGCACCTTTTGCCCGGCCACGTCAAGGGCGTCAAGCTGCTCCATGCACATCCGCGTGGTGGCGTGGGAACCGGTACCAAAGCTGGAGGCCGGATCCATGGTCAAAAGCACCCTTCCATCCGGCACCTCTGCCTTTTCCCAGCTTGGGCAGACAAAAAGCCTGTCGCCCACCGCAAAAGGCTTATAATATTCTTTCCATTTATTCTCCCAATCCTCGCTGCGGACGGGCGAAACTTCCATGGTCAAAGCGCCGTAAAAACCGCCCTCGTCCTGCATCTTCAGCTCCGCCAAAAGCTGGCCTGCCTGTTTCAGCCGAGATGCGCCGTCGGCGTCTGGCGTGAGATAGCAGCTCACCGATGGCAGACGGTCGGGGTTGTCAAAAAGCTGATCTTCGATATAGTCCCACCGCTTGACGGGCGCGTGGATAAAATCCTCCACAGTCTGCGGGTCGTCCACGCTGCAGCCGCCTGTGATCTCGGCTAAAAGCTCTGCCAGCAGCTCGGCCGCCTCGTGAGTGGTGGTAATCTTCACTTCGATATAATCCATTCTCTTCCTCCTTCCGCCTGCAGCCAGGTCTGCGCCCGGTGCGCGGTTTTGCAGAAATAAGTCATAGCCTCGACGGGATAGCGTCCCACCGCCGTCTCGCCGGTGAGCATCACGGCGGAGGCGCCGTCCAACACTGCGTTGAATATGTCGCTGACCTCCGCCCGTGTGGGCACGGGAGACTTCTCCATGGAAGCCAGCATTTGCGTTACCACGAGAAACGGCTTTCCTGCCGCCCTTGCTTTTGCCGCCACCGATTTTTGAATGGCGGGCAGTTCCCACAGCGGAAAGGCATTGCCCAGATCGCCCCGGGCAATCACCAACACGTCGGGCAGGCTAATCCAGTCGGAAAGGCTGGAAAGGCCAGCGCGGCTCTCGATTTTTGCATAAAGTTTTATACCTTTACAGCCATGTTTTTCCATTGCGTTTCTCACTTCAAGCAGGTCATTTCTGTCCCGGACGAAGGATTGCATCACGCCGGTGACGCCAAACGCGGCCGCCAGCGAAAGATTCTGATGATCCATCTCGGTGAGCGCCGGAAGCGCAGGCGAAAAGCCCGGGATCGCCACGCTTTTTTGCGGGAGAAGCACTCCTCCCCGCAGGACCCGGGCCTTGTCCCCCTCGCAAACACAAAGCAGGAGTTTCCCGTCATCCAGCAAAAGCTCCGTTCCGGGCCGCGCCGCGTCCCGCGCCGCAGGCGGCAGCGGAATACGTGCCAGCGAAACGGTCCCGCCGGGGGTGAGCGTCAGCGGAAGGCCTTCCCTTCCCACGCGCAGCTCGGGCCCCTGCAGATCGATGAGCAGGTCGGGACGAACACCGGCGGCTTCGGCCGCCGCGCACATTTGCTCCAAAAGCGGTCGGCTCTCTTCCAGCATCCCGTGAGACAGGTTGAGGCGCAGGCCGGTCATCCCCGCGCGAAACATCGCTTCCAGCACAGCAGGATCGCCGCAGGCGGGGCCAAGCGTTCCGTAAATCTCCATGATTCCTCCCACGCAAGACGGCACGCTGCAGGCGCGGCTGCCGTCGGTTTTACGGGAATAACAACTTATGGCGCGGCAGGCAATCACCTGGACGCAAGGCCGGTATGTTTCGCCTCGCCCGCCGTAAAGCCGCCTCCCTTTCAGCAGATCTCCCAGATGATCGTCACCGTGTCGCTGACGCGGATCTTCTCGGGCGCAATATCCATCGCCGCCCGCTTGGAAGCCGCCAGCATGGGCAGAGCGCCGTTGGCCATCTCGCAACGGGTATCGGAAACGAAGCTGTGTCCATCCCAGTGATATTGGATGCTTTGTACGCCGCCCAGCGCGACGCCGGAGGCGCGGCAAAGCAGCTCTGCCTTTTCCCGTGCGTTGCGAACGGCATTTTCCAGTAGCGCAGCGGCGGCAGCCTCCTCATCCCGCACGGTAAACTGCACGGAAAATTCCGGCTCAGAGGTGCTTTCCGCCATGGCAGAAAGCGCCGCGGAAAGACGATCCATCTCCAGATCGAACGCAAGGTTAAGCGAATGCAGGCAGATATAGCCCACGAAAATCTGGCGGTAATTGCCCTTATCATCGTGCTCGCTCCGGTATTCCGGCTCGATGCGCAGGTCAGCGGTCTTCAGATCGTCGCGGGCAAAGCCCGCCCGCTCCAGCGCGGCCCGAAGCGCCTCAAGCTGACGCTCGGCCAGCGCCATGGTTTCGTCATATTGTTGATGCTTCGCGCGCAGCATGATCCCCAGTGTAACAAGGTCGGGCTTAAACTCCAGCTTGCCCGTTCCCTTAACGGTAACAGTCCTCATGAAATCACCTCTTGTCAATACTTCACCGGCGCTCGCCTGCCCGCGGCAGGCGCACCGTTGGAAATCGTTCGTTTATCCGGGAATAGCAGTCACAGGACGCCTCGTGATCGTTGATGAGGCCGCAGGCCTGAAGATAGGCATAGACTGTCACCGGTCCCAAATAGGTAAATCCCCACTGCTTCAGCTCCTTCGCGATCTCAGTGGAAAGCGCGTTTGCCGCAGGAAAGTCTCCCGTTTCATGGCCTTCGTATAATAGCGTTTTCCCGCCGGTAAACCGCCAGAGCCAGGTGTCAAAGCTTCCGTATTCGGCGCGTATGGCCTGAAAACGCCGGGCGTTGCCGATCACGGCGCGCACCTTTTTCGGTGAGCGCAGCATGCCGCCAGTCTGCAGAATGCGGGTCTCGTCCGCAGGGCCGTAGGCCGCGATCTTGTCGTAATCAAAGCCGTCGAAGCAGGCGCGGAAGACCTCCCTCTTGCGAATCATCAGCTTCCAGCTCAGGCCGCATTGGAGACACTCCAGCATCAGAAACTCGAAGAGCCTGCGGTCATCATGCAGCGGGACGCCCCATTCTTCGTCGTGATACCGCTGCATTTCCGGGCTGATCGCGCCCCAAAAGCAGGTCCCCATCAGGGCTTTTCTCCTTCCGCGGCCTCGTCCCACGGGATATAAAGGCAATAGGCGGGATACATCTCGCCCAGATAGAGCCACACGTTTTCTCCCATCTCGATGGGCTCGCGGAAGACCAGATTGGGAATAAATAGCTTGACCGCCGTGCGGTTCTCCCCTTTGAGCACGAAGCCCTCGGCGTTAGGCTCCGCCCGTAGGCGGTCGACCCATTCCTTCAGATCATGGATCCCAAATGCCCGCGCAAAATGCGGCAGAATTTCATTTTCGTCGCAATAGGCAACATTTTCCGGATTCATGAGCCAGTTTCGTGTAAGCATGATGTCCTCCTTTTTCAAAACGGCGGGATTTTGACCAAATATAGTTTATCACAAACCGCATGGAAAGACAAGAAATTGCCGCAAAAGCCGAAAATCTTTGGGCAAAAGGCATGTTGTGCCCGGTTTTGCGTCACTTCCCTTCTTCTGCCCATAGAAAGCGGATGTTGTTTCCCCTACAATATTATTAATAAGAAATCAAAAACGAATCACATAGAAAGGGAGGGATCAAGATGCAAAGCTTCTTGCACGCCGCCGAACGCAAGGCCTTTCAACTGGCGCTGGATCATCTGATCCAGCGGGGAAAAAATGAAGACGCAGCCGCGCTGGCCGATTCGCTGATCGGTCTGATCAAGCGGATCATGGGAAGCTCGTGGTCTGATGACAGTTACGACCGTCTGCGTTCGATCGCGGCGGATCCCAACAGCAAATGGGCCAGATACGCTAATCGGGTAATCAGGGATACCGATCCTGTTATCCTTTCGAAATTCCTTCTGAACGCCGCCTATGAGGGCGGATTCCGCGGCTACAAAACATCAGAAGAGGCCGCAAAAGAATATCAGTGCAACATTCCCTGGATCGTTCTGATGGATCCCACGTCGGCCTGCAACATGCGCTGCACCGGCTGCTGGGCGGCGGAGTACGGCCATCATCAGAATCTCAGCTATGAGGTGATGGACCGGGTATTGACCGAGGGCAAGGAACTGGGGATCCACGCCTGTCTGTTTACCGGCGGCGAGCCGCTGGTGCGGAAAGCGGATATCATCCGCCTGTGCGAGGCGCACCCCGACGTAGCCTTTCACGCTTTTACCAACGGGACGCTGATCGACGACGCCTTCTGTCAGGAGATGCTGCGAGTGGGGAATTTCTTCCTTTCGGTGAGCATCGAGGGCTTCCGTGAGGCAAACGATTCGCGGCGCGGCGCGGGACACTTTGATCAGGCGATGCAGACCATGGACCTGATGCGGTCTTACCGGATCCCCTTTGGCGTTTCCGTCTGCTATACTAGCCGGAATTATCTGGACGTGACCTCAGACGCCTTTCTGGACATGCTCATCGAAAAGGGCTGTGTTTTTGCCTGGTTCTTCCACTATATGCCCGTTGGGATGAATGCCTCGACTGAGTTGCTGCTCTCGCCGGATCAGCGGACCTATATGAAAAACCGGATCCGCTTTATCCGCGATTCAGAAGACGGAAAGCCCCTTTTCTGCATTGATTTTCAGAATGACGGCGAGTTTGCCGGCGGGTGCGTGGCAGGCGGACGGCGCTATTGTCACATCAACGCCGCCGGCGACGTGGAACCCTGTGTTTTCATCCATTATTCCGGCGCGAATATCCACGAAAGCTCGCTGCTGGATTGCCTGCGGCAGCCGCTGTTTCTGGCATATTACAAGGGCCAGCCCTTTAATGACAATATGCTTCGCCCCTGCCCCATGCTGGAGAATCCGGATATCCTGCGGGAGCTTGTCAAAAAGACCGGCGCGAGATCCACCGATTTGGAAGCGCCGGAAAGCGTGGAGCACCTTTGCGAAAAGTGCAAAAGCTATGCCGCAAACTGGGCCCCTGTAGCGGAAAAGCTGTGGCAGGAAGACCATCCCAACTGATTTTCTCTTTTCTCCTTCTCCTTTTCCGACATCTGTCGGGACAAAGAAGCGGCTCCGACCTGTCAGCCGGGGCCGCTTCTGAGACTGCCGGAAATCCTGCTTTACTGGCCTTTTCGCCGTTTTTACGCAGAAAACGGACATAAAACGACTGGTAAGCAAAATCGCCTGATGGGCTATTTTTATATTTTGACAAGCTGAGAGGGCAGACACAAACTATGTCTGCCCTCTTTTGTTATGTTCAGGAAAAGGAAACTCAAGCGTCCAGCGTTTTCTGGTAGTTGTAGATCCTCCAGATGACGGCGCACATCTCGGAACGGATGATGTTGTCATCGGGACGGAACACACGGACGCCGTCTTTGTTGAAGTCGCCTTCCACGATCTTGATGCTGTAGAGCTCCAGGATCGCCATCTCATCGGTATCCGCAAAGGGAGACGCGATGTCGACGGGCTTCAGATGGAGCGCAGCGGCGGCGACGCGGGCATATTCCGCTCTGGTGATGGGATCATCCAGATTGATCTCGAGATCGGCGGGAACCAGCTCGTCGGCGCGGGCCTTGGTCAGATAACCGCTGGCCCAGTGCTTTTCGGTGGGAGCCTGCTCGGGATAACCGGTGGCACGCATGATCAGCTTGAGGGCTTCGCCCCAGGTGGTCAGGCCATTGGGCTCGAACAGGTAGCCGGGATAACCGTTCACCACGCCGGCGATGGACAGATCACGAACGTACTTGTAGTACCAGTCGGAACGATCCTGCTTCATATCCAGATAAGGAGGCCAGGTGTCGTTCATTATGGCGACCACGTTGGTGCGGGGAGACAGAGGGAAACGGTACTCCAGAAGATCGATGGGTTCCAGCGTTCCGTCGGGCTTCAAAATGGCCCAACCGGAAAACTCATAGTATTCGTCATCGGGGATCACGTCGGGGACAAACTGCTCGCCGACGCGGCCGGTGGCGGGGTTGGGCATGACGATAACGGAACCGTTTTTCTGCCGCTCGGTGCCCTCTTTCTCTTTGAGGGTATAGCCCTCGCCGGGCATAAACACGACGCCGCTCCGATCGACCTCTTCATCCTCATCGGTGAACTCGCCTTCATCGCCATCACCGGGATCGATAACACCGCCACCGGCAAAGCTCAGGCACATCGTGCTGAGCAGACAAGCGACCACGAGGAGGCTGGTGAACATCATAAACAGACGCTTTTTCATAAGCAAATCCTCCTTCTAACTCATTGCTGCATCTTCCCTGTCCCGCTCGCAAGAGCGGGACAGGGAGCCTTTTGAAAATCAGTTTGCGCCGATCAGGGTGTAGCCCTCAGCGACGGCGAAGGTCTTGTACTTGCCGGCGGGCAGCCGCTTGTAGGAAACGGTGTATCTGCCCTGCTGCGTGCCGGCCTTCATGGTGTACTCATACAGCGGGGTGATCTCCTTATAGTGGTCATAGGACTGATCTTCGCTCTCCTCGTCGTAGGCGTAGATGACGTACTTCAGCGACTGGCTGACCTTGCCCTTGCTGTCGCCGGGCAGCCACTCCCTCACTTCGGTGCCGTCGGGATAGACATGGGTCAGCGTAATGGTAGCGGAAGTGCGGCCAAAGCTGACGTAGTCAACTCTGTAGTAGTCGCGGAGGATGTTGACGGTGAGCACGAAAGCGGGCTCCATCCAGTAGTTGGGATTGCCGACCGTGATGGTGACCGTAACGGTCTCGGTGTCGTCAGTGATGTCAGCCAGCGCGGGCTCGCAGACGATCTGGAGATCCAGATCCGCGATGGTATGCTTCAGCAGGGTGGCAAGGCCGCCGACTTCGTTGCCGTTGGCGTCGGTGTACTTCTCAGCAACCAGGACCGCCTCCAGAGCAGCCAGCAGGCTCTCTTCATCCTGCAGGTCGTTGATGAAGAGGGATACTTCATTGGGATTCTCCTCATCGGGACCGCGCAGGGTGACGGGCCGCTGATAGATATTCTGAGCGCCGGAGATCACGTCGACATTGTAGTTGACGAAGTCGATGCCGCCGTCAGCGATCTCATAATCCTCCGTGACGCCTTCCATGTACTGGTCGTAAGTCGCGGTGGTAGGATCGGTCATGGGATCGGTGTACTTGATGTTGGCGTCGGCGTCGATCAACTTCTCGAAGATGACCAGCTTGTTCAGCAGCTCAACCAGATCGGCCTCGGAATCGCCCTCGATGAGCGCCTCAATCACATAATCCATCACGCGGTTAGGTTCGCCGTACATCCGGAAGCCGTTCTGCTCGAAGTTGAGCGCGGCGACTTCGGCGCCGTTCTCGGGATAGGCAGGCTCAGGATCGAGAGAGCCGTTGGTGATGCCTTCGGTATCCTTGTGGGAGCCGAGGGTCACGGTCAAGTCGAGTTCTTCGATCTCAACGCTCTCAGCGTCGTTGGCGGTCACGTACTTGACGTTGTAGTTCATGTTCTCTCTGCCGGCCAGCAGGATCTCGTACCAGTAGGCCACATCGAGATTGTTGTACACGTCGGCCACGGAAACCACCTCGGCGTCGGTGAGTGCGTCGATGCCGTTAACGGTGCCTTCTTCGGTGTACTTGGGATCGGGATACACAACCAGATCACCGTAGGTGACGGTGTCGGGCTTTTCGGGCTTCACGGTGACTTCCTTGTCATTGATGGTGAAGGGACCGCAGTAGACCTCGGACTGGTAGTTGTCCTCGGTCTCAGCAACCTGCGCCGAAACGATGTTGGTGCCGATATCCGTCCGGGCAGTGCCGTCCAGGATCTCCACTTCGGCATCGCCTTCGGAAGCATAAGGCAGGGTGTCGTCATAGCTCTGTTCTTCGCCATTGAACACCAGATCATAGGCGGGAACGGTGACCTTGATCTCCTTCTTCAAGACGGTGAAGGTCAGGGTGGTACTGATGGCCTCGGCGCCGGTGCCGCGGGTCAGCTTGACGGTGACTTCATTGTCCGCGCTGAGATCCTGATCCATGGTCATCAGGCCCTGATCGTTGATGGAAGCGGGGCCGCTGACGATCTCCCAGGCATAAACGCTGGAGTTGTTCTCCACGCCGTTCATCATGTTGCCATAGGCGTAGAGCTGGATTTCGTCGCCGTAGTAAGCGATCTCTTCACCCGTTCCGTTGTCGATCATACCGTGGATCGCAAGCTCGGGCTTGGGAGGATTGCTCATATCGGTGACGGTGTACTGACCGTTAACATAGGTGATGGCATAGTTGGAAGCCAGCGCGGAGATGGGTTCCACCACAAAGGTGCCGACCGTGGTCATGTCAACGTTCTCATAGGTGTTGAAGATGAACTCGGGCTGGATCTGGACGTCGCGCAGCGAGGTGTCGGGAGCAACGCCTTCGGTAGCCAGACCCTCAAAGGTGGCGGTCATATCCGGGAACGCGCCATACTGGCGGCGCTGCCAGCTGTCGGCCGTGATGGTCAGGGCCTTGGGCGTGATGGCGAAGGGAGCGCTCACCTCGTGAGAAGTGTAGTTCTCGGTCTCGCCCACGTGGGCCGTGACGATGTACTGACCGACTTCGGTGGGAGCCTCGTAAGCCGCGCCGCGGATGTGGTCGCCGGCAGCAGTGCCGTAAACCTCGGCGCTGTTGTCGCTTTCGTTGACGAACGTGATCTCACCATCGTACCGGGCGGAATCATATTCCATATCCTCAGCAGACAGCGTCAGAACGGGATGCGCCTTCACAATGGTGTAGATGCCGTAGGCCACGTCGTCGGTAGAGGCAGTGACCTTGACCAGATAACGACCGGCCTTGGCGGGAACAGTGGTGGTCCAGCTGCCGTCGTGATACTCGATCTTGTCGATCTCGCCGGTGGTGGCGGTGGCGGAAACGCCCTTCAGCTCGTCGCTGAACAGCTCAACGGTATCGTTGATGGTGATCAGCGCGCTGACGGCGCTCTTGTCCACATCAGCCGCGGTGCCTTCGCCCTCGACCACATAGATGGTCTGGACAGCGCCGCCCTTGTAGTTATCCTGGTCGGGTCTGGCGATGACGGTGTACATGCCCAGCTTGTTCATGGCATCGACCTTTTCAACGCCTTCGCCGTGGTGATAATAATAGGTGACTTCGTAGTTCTCAGCCGCGATCTCGAAGCCCTGCTGATCGATCAGGTAGATCTCCTCAGCGGGAACGGTGAGGTCGTCGCCGGTGAACTGATAGGTGGAGGGAGCGATGGCGCCCTTGACCTGGCTGCGCTGGACGATGATCTTCTCGGTGTAGGAAGTATCGTCGATCACGTAGTTGTCGGCGTCGTCGCCGCCCAGGACCACGTCGGTGACAGAAAGCGTCTGCTCGCCGGCGTCGGCGCTGCTCAGAACGCCCTTACCGGTGGCATAGATGCTGTCGCCGTTGATGACGCCGGTGTCCTCATTGGGCAGACCGGTAGTCTCGTCGGTCTTGGCGTCGGCCAGAACGACTTCCACCAGGTTGGCATCGGTGGTGCCGTCGTAGACCTTGGCCTGAGCGACCAGATCCTCAACGGAGACCTTGCGCTGCTCAATGGTCAGCGTGGCTTCCAGAGTCTTCTCGGTCCAGTGAGCGGAAGCAGCCAGCTTGACGACAGCCTTGTACTCGCCGGCCTGCGTGGGCTCGACCATGTTGCCGTCGGCATCGTAGTACAGCACGTACCACTCAGCCTGCGCCATGGCGTCGAAGTCGTCGCACATATCGGTGGCTTCCACATCCAGACCCTGGAGCTTGCCATCGTAAACAAAGGTGTCTTCGATGACGTCGAAGCTGTAATCATCGTCGCGGACGATCAGGTTGCGGATAATGGTAATGGGTTCGTAACCGTTCTGAGGCTCGGCGGTGACAATCAGGGTGTAGAAGCCGGGCTCCTCAGTGGGCCACTCAAAGAAGGTATAGCCGTTGACGTCGGTCTTTGTCTCGGTCCAGACTTCCTCGCCGTCCTTCTCGACTGCAGCGGTGATCTGGCTGACGGGCGTGGCGCCGGAAGCGCCGGCAGCGTAAGTGTGGATCTTGACGGTCTCACCCTCCACGATGCCTTCATAGCCTTCGTCGGTGTTGCTGGTGTTGATCGTGACGGTGAGCGTGGTGTCGCCGTCGGCTGCCACCAGAATGTTGGAGTAATAGACGCGGCGGCCGGAAATATCCTGTGCGAACTCAGAGTAGGAACCCATGGTGGGAACGCTCTCCAGAGCAGTCACGACAGCACGGTAGGCGCTGCCCTGCTTCACAGGATTGAGCTTGCAGCTCAGGCCGGTGGCATCCAGATCCTCCCAGGGCGCGCCCGCGAGGTTATCCTCGTAAGCGGCAAAGTTGTTCAGAATCTGCCACTTGACTTCGTAGTCCACACCGTATTTCAGCTTATCCAGCTCGGGATGATCCAACGTGTAGATGTCGCTGATCATCAGGGTGACGCTGGTCTCGTTGGCGAGGACGGCGCCGCCGTCGACGCCGATGACGATACCGTTGTCATCGGTGGGATCAAAGAAGTCTGCGACGTTTTCCACATCCTCGTTGACGTAGATGACAGAGGACCAGACGGTGACGGTGGCATCGGTGGTTTCGCCGGTGTACTCGTCAGCAACGGTGATGGCCTTTGTCTCTTCGTCATAGGCGGCGCTGGCGTTGAAGGACTTGTTGCCCTCGTAGACAGCGGTTACGCTGACGTCGAGCTTGGTGTTGGTCTCCTTGGCAACGGGAAGTGCCGTGGTGGTAATCTCAGCCTTCATGATGCCGTCCTTCTTCTCCAACTCGGCGGCGCCGATCTTGATATATTCGCCGTCTTCGCTGAGATAGTAGAAGGTAACGGTGCCGTCGGGGATCTCGGCGGACTCGCCGGCGGGAGCCACTTCGGCGTAGATGGTGAGCTTATCCAGCTGGTAGACGTCCACATCCTCGGTAGAGGTGATCTTGTCAACGATGGTAACGGTGACATTGACGTCTTCCTTCTCGGTCTTCTCGGTCGCCTTGGTGAGCAGGAAGGCAGCATACTCGTCGGGAACGATCTCGGTATAGACCTCGGGATCGTTGTCCTCGTTGTACTTGGCGGCCTTCAGATACTCGGTGGTGGCGCCGGCAAGCGGCGTGACCTTGGCGCGGAAGGAATACTGGGAATACTCGGGATAGACGGTGCAGGTGCCGCCGGCAGCGCCGTCGGTGTAAGTGGCCCAGTCGCCGGTGGGCGCCAGATACTGCCACTCAACGGTGTAGTCGGTGTCGGCTTCCAGCATCTTGTAATTGTCCAGCGCGTAAACAGCGGGCAGGGTCAGTGTGTACTGGTGGCCGGCTACCATGCTGTCCACAGAATTACCCTCCTCATCGGTGATGGTGAGGACATTGGCGTTTTCAGCCAGATCGCCGTCGTTGCTGCCCAGCTCCCAGGTGATGGCGGTGGACAGGACTCTTACTTCCGCATACTCGTTAGCATTCAGGCCAAGCGTGTCGCAGGCGCTGTAACCGTCGCCCTCATCGGGGATGAACTCGGCCCAGATGCAATCGTAGTTGTTGTTCTCCGCCATGTCGGCAAAGATCCAATCGGTGGCCTGAACGGTAATGATGGCCAGATTGGCGGCGACGGTGGCGGTGCCGATACGCTCGCTGTTGGCATACGGATCATCCAGCCCGTCGCGGCTGATGCGATAGAAAATCACGGTGCCGGAGCTGATGGTGGCAAGATCATCAGAATTGACCTCGGCAGTCAGGACGATGTCCTTACCCTCATACTGCTCGTCTACGTCGGCAGTCAGCATGATGGTCGTCGACTTTGCTTCCCAAACGGCATAGAGGGTGGTGTCGGCGGTGAAGTCGGCAACATCGCCGGGGAAATAGATGCCTGCGTCGCCGGGCTGCGCGTCATTGGTGAGAGCCCAGCCGGCGAACGTGTAGCCGACGCGGGAAGGTTCAACCATGGAGATGTAGCCGTTGTCGTCGCGGCCGTCAACATAGTAGTTGACGACTTCCTGACCGGGGCCGCCTTCGCCGCCATTATCAATATAAGTAATGGTAATGGTCCGGCGGACGACGTTCACAACGGTAACAGTCTGGTTTTCCTTGATATTGTAGATGGTGAACGTGCAGGTGGATTCGCCCTGGGCATCGGCATTGGTCTCAACGGGGGTTAGTGCCATGCCGTTGGAGGCGACCATCATATTGGAGGCGTCGAAGCCCTCGGCAACGGTGATAGTGAACGTGAAGTTCTCACCGTAAGCCACATCGTGGTCCCCGGTCGCGGGATCAATGGTCCAGCCGTCAGAAATGTCGGGCAGGGTGACGGTCAGAACGATGGGCTCCATGATGGCATAGAGATCCAGAACGCCGGTAACGGGAGCGGTGAAATCATACGGCGTATCGGTCTCGGGATCGGCGTTCTCAGACGTGAACCAGCCCATAAAGGTGTAGCCTTCGATCACGGGGGCGGCGGGCTGGGTGGCGCACTTGTTATACTCCACTTCCTGCGTCTGATAGATCTCGGTGACGATGGGATCATCCTGCAACGCGGTGTAGAACGTGACCGTGTAGGTCTCGTTTTTGGTGACGTTGATGGAAACGTAAATGTCGGTCTTGACGTTGCTCAGGGTGATGGTATAAGTTCCGTCCTCAGCGGGTTCAGCATTAACATCCCAATCAGAGGTGTAACCCGCGTCGGGGCTGATGCTGACGGTGGGCAGGAACTCACGGTAACCCTCGTCCGCGTGGAAGGTGATGGTGACGCTGCCGTCGTAATTCACGGCCTTTTCATAAGAATCGACGGTGAAACCAGTGCCGCTGTTGGTCTCGACCGTAAAGGTCTGAGCCTCCCAGACGGCATACAGCGTGACGCTGTCGCCCTCGATCTCAGTGGAATAAGTGTCACCGGGCTGATAGACCACAGGGCCGTCGGCACTGGTGGCCCAGCCCTTAAAGTCGTAGCCTTCGCGGGTAGGAACGGTGGTATCCAGCTGGACTGCCTGACCCCAGGTCTTCTCCGTATCGCGGAGCGCGGCGGGATCGGTGGCGTCGCCGTCGGCGTTCATGTCGTACTTGATGACGCCGGTAATGGCTTCGAGCTGGGCATAGACCACCAGGTCTCCGGCGATGGCATAAGTAGCGTCAAAGGTGTCGCCGGTGCCGTCCTGTCTGGTGTTCCACTCGACGAAGGTATAGCCCTCGACAACGGGAGCGTCAGGCGGGGTCAGCAGGGTGTCGCCGGAAACGGCCTGCGTGACCTTCTGGGTCATATACAGGCGGTCGCGGACGATATAGGTGACAGTGTAATCCTGCATCTCGCCCATGACGACCTGAATGGTCTGGTTCTCGGTGACGTTTTCAACGGTGAAGTCCATCTGGACGGCGGAGGGGAAGGTGCCGTCCATCAGCTTGCCGTTGACATAGACAGCCTTGATGGGATATTTCTTGCCATTGTCGGGACGCACGGTGAAGCGGTAGCTGTCGCCATACTCCACGGTGCCGTAGATCGTCATATCATCCAGAATGCCCGCGGTATAGTGCTCGCCCACGGACATGGCGATGGTATAAACGAACTTCTTGGGGGCCGTGATCTTGAACGCGGTATCGGTCTTGGCCTCATATTTGTATTTATACGCGGTGCCGTTGATCTCAATGGGATTGAGCGCGACGCCGTTGGCCGTGACCTTCAGAGTGGCGGGATCATAGCCCTCAGGAAGGGTGACCGTAAACTCAACCGTATCGTACTGGTAAATCTGGTAGCCGGGCGCATCGGGATCCTGATCCGCAAGGGGCGGCCACTGATCCAGCGCGGTAATCTGATGGTCCTCTTCTTCAATGGTAACGGTGACAAGGACCGGTTCCCAGTCTGCAGTCAGAACAAGGTCGGACTCAACAGGCGTGTCAAACTCATACCGCGTGCCGGTCTCGTCCAGCCAGCATTTAAAGGTATAGCCGTCCCGGGAGGGCTGGGCGGGTTCAGTGACGAAGCCATGATCCCGGACCTTCTGCGGAGCAACCTGCTCCGTTTCGCCGGTAGGATCGTTCATGTCAAAGGTGACGGTCCAGACATTGTCGAAGACCAGATCGACAGTGGCTTCGTTGTCGGCCCTTTCGGGCACGTTGTAAGCGATAACCGTAACGGTGTCCGCGCCTTCAACGGCGGTGAAGGTAAACGTGGCCTCGCCCTGGCCGCCGGGGATGGGTTCCACGGGGACACGGACGGTTTTGCCGTTGTAGGCGAACTGGACGTTGCCCACGTTGCTCTCCGTCAGGGTGACGGTAATCGTATACTCTTCGCCGTCATAAGCGGGATCGATTGTCTGAGGGTATACAAGCATCGCGATCTCGGTCTGCTCCCACAGCGCGTTCAGCGTCAGGTCGCCATCCAGGACCGTATTAAAATCCCACAGGGTATCAGGATCGTCGCGATACCAGCCCATGAAATCCCAGCCGTCCTCATCGGGAGCGGGCGTGGGCTCGGCGGCCATCCCGCCGACTTCCACAGTCTGCTGGGGGACCTGATCGCCGTGACCGTTCATGTTGAAGGTGACGTTGTAGTCCAGAAACGCAACGGGAACGGTGATCTTTTTGTTCAGCTTTCCAGGCACATCATAGATCAGGACCTCAACCGACTTGGCGGGACCTCTGGTTGCCGCAACGGGCGAAAAGGCAAAGGTCGCCTCGCCGTTTTCAAAGGCGCCGTCTGTTTCTACGCCGTTATAAGTGAAGAGCAGCTTCGCGTCGTCAGTCTCGTTGGTGGTGACCGTAATGGTCTGCTCTTCGCCCGGGATGGCGCCGGTGATCTCAGCGGGCGCAACGGTGATGTCGGCAAAGTCAAAGCCGATGTCATTATCGCCGTCGACCTCCTGCCACGTGCCTTCAGGATCAACGATCAGCTGATACTCAAAGACGAACCTGTGATCGGGCTTCAGGGCGATGGGACTTCCGTTGTTGAAGGTCTTTACAACGTAATCACCGCCGTTAAACTTCACCGATTCCAGCTCGTCCATTTCCGCTTCCGCGGTATAGACGTCGTCGCCGTTGATCAGCCGGACGCGAAGATTGGCCAAGTCCCTCTGCTGGAACGGACCATCCCTGTACCAGAGGGTCGCGGACGCGACGCCCTCTTCTCCGTCGAAGCCGGAAACCAGGACTTCCGCATGATAGGGATTCTGCCCAGCACCCAGCGTCAGCGTCCTGTCGGCTTCGCTGCCGATGTCGATGGCAAAGATCCCCGTGGGGAGCATGCCCAGCACCATAAAGCAGGTCAGAAGAAGCGCGGTGGACTTTTTAAAAAACTGCTTCATAAAAAGCCTCCTTTTCCAAAGTTTACTCTATATAAACAGGGAATACCCTGATAATCTTCAAGAACTTCGCGCAGAAATACATTTTACAGAATTATAACACGAAAGCTAAAATAATTCAATATTATTACTAAGAAAACAGAAAAAATATACCTTTTTTCTTCCCGTTTTTCAATATAATTCTGTTTTATCAATATAAAATGCAGGCTGTAAAGTGATTTAGCTTTCCATTTTAAGCTTGCCATTGCATCAAAAAACTATTTTAAAAGCAACGCAGCATAGCTTTTAAGAATTACGCGGTGTTGCCTTATAACTGACGTCAACTAACCTCTTACAAACCGAACGGATCCAGATATGGTCCTAAGAAAAATTTAAAAAATCCGGCGCAAGCCGGATTTCTGCAGTTTCTGTATTGAATATCGCTTACAGCCTGCTGTAAGCCACGGCGATGCGCGAAGCGCAGCGGGCGTTGTTGAACGCGAGTTGAATATTGGATGCCAGCGATTCGCCTCCCGTGAGTTCTACGATACGCGCCAGCAAAAACGGCGTGATCATTTTACCCCGGATCCCCTTTTCTTTCGCCTCGGCAACGGCTTGCGCAATGATGCCGTTCATGTATTTGCTGTCCATGGCATATTCTTCTGGGATCGGATTCGCGACGATCATGCCGCCCTTCATGCCGACGTCCCACTTTGCCTTCATGATGCGCGCCGCTTCCTCTTCGTCCCGCAGCGCGTAATCCACCTTAAATCCGCTCTCGCGGCAATAAAAAGCGGGAAAATCTTTTGTCCGCATGCCCAAAACAGGAACGCCCATCGTTTCGAGATATTCCAGCGTCAGTCCGATATCCAGAATGGATTTAACGCCTGCGCTGACCACCGTCACCGAGGTGTGCGCCAACTCCTGCAGGTCGGCGGAAATATCCATTGTTGTTTCCGCGCCGCGATGGACGCCGCCGATGCCGCCGGTGGCAAATACGCGGATACCAGTCAGTTCGGAAATCAGCATGGTGGTAGCAACGGTGGTCGCGCCCGCCTTGCCTGTGGCAAGATATACCGGAACATCCCGGCGGCTCACCTTACCCACGTCTTCGGCACGGCACATGCGTTCCAGTTCGGCGTCGTTCAGGCCGACCTTGAGCTTTCCGTCCAATATGGCGATCGTGGCGGGAGCAGCGCCCTCGTCACGGATGATCTTCTCGACCCTGCGCCCGAAATCAAGATTCTGCGGATACGGCATTCCGTGGGAAAGGATCGTGGATTCAAGCGCCACGACGGGCTTTCCGGCGCTGAGCGCGCTTTGGATCTCCGGACGGATCGAAAGATAATCTTTAAGCATAACAGAAGCACTCCTTTTGTGATTTCATGACCAGTTCCCTGCTCAGGTCGGGGCGGATGGTATCGGCGCTCTGCAAGGTAAGCACCGAGGCGGTGACGGCAAAACGCAGCGCTTCTTCCAGCGGCATTCCCTGCGCATAACCGGCCAGCAAACCGCCCGTCAGGCTATCGCCCGCGCCGGTAGCATTGGGAAAAGACCGTAAAGTCTTTGGCCTTGTCAGCAAGCTTCCATGCTCGCCGTAATATGCCACACCGTCGGCGCCGGAGCTGACGCAGACATGTCTGACGCCCATTTTGTGCAGCGCTGCCGCGCTGGTCTGCGGATCATGACAGCCCGTGAGCGTCTCGGCCTCTGTTTGATTGGGCTTCAGCAAAAACAGCCGCTTCAGAACAGGAAGCAGGTTTTCCGCCTTCGCGCAGGACACCGGGTCGGCAAAGATGGGACGGTCTGAAAAGGTCTCCCCGATCCAGCGGATGGTGTCGGGCGGAAGATTCGCGTCGATCAAAATCGCTTTTGCCGCACGGATCCGTTGGATATATGGGGTGAGAAACGCCGGCGTAATGCAGGAAACGATCTCCATATCATTGACGGCCGCTGTCATTTCTCCATCGCCGGAGTGGATGGAAAGATAGGCTCCCGTGCGTTTCCCCGAGATCCTGTGAACGGCGCTCACATCCAGACCTGCTGCTTCGCAGCGCCGCAGCAGAAAATCGCCATTGGCATCGTCGCCGGCAACGCTGATCAGCGCGGCGGGCGTTCCCAATTTTACGACGTTTTCACAGATGTTCCGGCAAACGCCGCCTGCTGAAATGCGGATGCTCCCAATGTTGGAGTCGCCCGGAACCACCCGGCCGCTGGCCCTTCCGCAAAGATCAACGTTCGCGCCGCCGATCCCGATGATCTGTTCCCGCAAAACGATCCCTCCATTCGAAGCTATCATAGCATGTTTCCGATAGCGTGTCAAAGCAGGTGAAAACCGGATCTTCTCTAAGCGAAAGGTCTGTAAAGAAAAAAAGCTTTTTCCCTTCCCAAACAGGCCGGAAGCTACATACAATGGTGCAGGAGGGTTAAACTATGTCCTTGATTCCATACGACCGGACTGCAGCCGTGGATTATGCTCACAAATGGGCCTACCGCCGCAATCCGGCTTATCTCGATTTCAGCAGTCTTGGCGGCGACTGTACCAACTTTGCCAGCCAATGCCTTTACGCCGGAGCCGGTGTGATGAATTACACGCCCACCTTCGGCTGGTTTTACAAAACGGCTTCCCAGCGCGCTCCCGCATGGACGGGCGTCCAATACTTCTACAATTTTTTGACCCGAAATCTGGGCGACGGCCCCTTTGCCCGGGAGGTTTCCATCGGGCAACTGGAACCAGGCGATCTGGTGCAACTTGCAGTCGGTGAAAATCTGAACTATCACCACACGCCATTTGTTGTGCGGATCGACGGCGACCCCACGCCGGACACCGTGTTTATCGCCGCCCACAGCAGCGATTGTGACTTCCGTCCCCTGTCTACATACGCCATCCGCAAGCTGCGGTGCCTGCATATCGAGGGCGTGCGAAAAGCATAGAAACGCCGGGCCATTCGACCCGGCGTTTTGCCGTTTGCATCTGTTTGTATTTGTTTGGATCAATACGCGCCCAGATTGGCGGAACTGTCGGCCTCGGCAGAGGTGCCGAACTCGTAATCGTTGCCGGGCAGGATGGCGTTGAGCAGAACGCCGGCCACAGCGGCGATGGCCATACCGGTGAGGGTGATGGTGGCACTGCCGATGGTGAAGGTCACGCCGGGCAGACCCAGGCCGGTAACGAAGATTACGGCAGCGATGATCAGGTTGCGGGACTTGGTCAGGTCAACCCGGTTTTCCACGATGTTCCGGACGCCCACCGCGGAGATCATGCCGTAAAGGATGAAGCTGATGCCGCCGATGACCGCGGCGGGGATCGACGTAACCAGTGCGTCAAACTTGGGCGAGAAGGACAGAAAGATGGCGAAATAGGCGGCCAGGCGGACAACCTTGGGATCGTAGACCTTAGAGAGTACCAAAACGCCGGTGTTTTCACCGTAGGTGGTGTTGGCAGGGCCGCCGAACATGGCGGCAAGCGAAGTTGCCAAACCGTCACCCATGAGGGTGCTGTGCAGGCCGGGATCCTCGATGAAGTTTTTGCCTGTGGTGGAAGAAATGGCGGAGATATCGCCGATGTGCTCCATCATGGCGGCGATGGCGATGGGTGCCATGACGAAGATCGCGGAGAAGTCAAACTTCGCCAAAACGAACTTCTGCAGGCCCAGGAAGCCGGCCAAATGCACAGCGGAGAAATCCATATTGCCGGTGAGCGCCGCGACGATGGTGGAGATCACCACGCCAAGCAGGATGGGAATGATCTTGATCATGCCCTTGCCCCAGATGTTGGCGATCACGACCACCGCGATAGCGAGCAGGGCCAGCAGCCAGTTCTGGCTGGCCTGAGAAACGGCGGAACCTGCCAGATTCAGACCGATGAGGATGATAATGGGACCGGTGACGATGGGCGGGAAGAAACGCATGACCTTTTTGGCTCCCACCAGTTTAAAGAGCAGCGCAAGCACCAGATACAGCAGGCCGGCCACGACCACGCCGCCCAGCGCATAGGCCAGCTTGGTCTCGGGATCCATGCCCTCATAGGCAGGAAGCGTGGCGACCATGGAAAAGCCGCCCAGATAAGCAAAAGAAGAGCCAAGGAACGCGGGGACCTTGAATTTGGTGCACAGGTGGAACAGCAGTGTGCCGAGACCGGCCATCAGCAGCGTCGTCTGGACCGACATCGGCAGGCCGAAGCCGGAGACCAGGATAGGGACGACGACCGTGGCGCCAAACATGGCGCACAGATGCTGAAGGCCCAGGATCAGCATTTTGGGTGTGCCCAGCGTGCGAGCGTCGTAGACCGCCTCATTGCCGAGGCCCTTTTTCTCATTTTTCTCTTTCATCTTTACCCTCCTAAATTAAAAAATCAGCATTTCCGTCGATCAACGATAGAAATGCTGACAAAATCATAAGAATAGAAAAAACGGAGACGGCGCCGCCATCTGCAGGATTGTGCTTTCGCCGCGCTTCATGCCCCTCGCCTCCTTTGATTCTTATTTTATCATACAGGATGCGGGCATTTGTTGCAAGTGTGTTTTTTGAAAATTATCATTTTGGTGAAAACTGTACAGAAAATTTAAAGTTGATGGGAAAATTGCTTGTGCAAGCTGCTATTTTCACGGAAAAGACGCGATTTTTCTTTGCATTTTCGACAAGTTGAACAAAAGTTCCATTCCTTTTGCGCCGTAAAGCAAAGAAATAACGCTTGCATTTTCCCTGCCGGTGTGATATTTTAATTTTATCAAATATTGATGCAATGACAAAGCGAGTACCGTATTTGCGGAACGTTCAGAGAATGGCGGTCACCGGCTGAGAGCCGCCTGCGTTACGGTTTGCGGGAAGTTCCCTTTCGAGCACCTGTGTTGAAGGCATTTTGCTGCGTAGGCACGGGCGGCAGCCCCGTTACCGGCAAAGAGTGCCCGGCATTGGCCGGGAATGCGGGTGGTACCGCGGAAGCGCAGGCTTTCGTCCCAGAAGAGGACGGAGGCTTTTCTTTTTATTTGGAGGCAGCTATGAAGAAATTGACTGGCAGCATCTTTTGGATCCCTCCCTCGGAAGACCCGCTTTCAGCTGACGTGGTGATCGCAGACGCAAAAGATCGGTATTATGTCTTTGACGTAGGCGCCGACGAGTCGACAGCCGATATCCTCGGTGCGCTCGACAAGCCGATCTGCGTGATCCTGTCGCACTTTCACCCCGACCACGTGGCAAATCTGCAGCAGCTTGCACCGCAAGCGGTGTATCAGGGAAGATTCACCCTTCAAAAAACGCACACCGGGGCAGCCATAGCAGAGCCTGTCGTCTTGCAGGAAGACCCGTCGATCCGCGTACTCCCCTTTCCTTCTTCCCACGCGAAGGATTCCCTGGCGCTGGAGGTTGACAGAACCTATCTTTTCGTCGGCGACGGCATTTACAGCACCATGAAGCAGGGCCGCCCCGCCTATAACGCAGGAACGCTGCAGCAGACCATTCGGACGCTGCGGGACAGTCCGGCACGCCTGGTGGGCGTGAGCCATGCCGATCCTTTCCTTGTTCCCAAAAATGCCGTTTTGAAGGACCTGGAGG
Source organism: Clostridia bacterium (assembly GCA_017455565.1). GTDB lineage: Bacteria > Bacillota > Clostridia > Oscillospirales > Butyricicoccaceae > UBA4644. The sequence goes on along the minus strand of JAFSZV010000042.1, from coordinate 42,550 downwards.
CGATCTACGCGCTTCGGGTTCCCAAAATGCCTTATATCTTTGTATCCGAATAATTTATCATAAAAAGGAGCCGCAATCATGAGAGAAAAACTGCAACAGATCCTGGATCAGGCGCTTTCTGAGATCGGATCTGCCGAGGCCAAAGAGGCGCTGGAGGCCGCGCGCGTCCGCTATCTGGGCAAAAAGGGCGAGCTGACTGCCATTCTGCGCGGCATGGGTCAGCTTACGGCAGAAGAGCGCCCCATCATCGGGCAGGTTGCCAACGAGGTCCGCGGCAAAATCGAAGCCGCCATTGAAGAAGCCGGACAGCGGGCCGCCGCTTTTGAGCTGGAGCGCCGTCTGAAAAAGGAAACGCTGGACGTGACCTTGCCCGGCAAAAAGATCACGCTGGGGAAAAAGCATCCGCTGACCACCGTTCTGGACGAGGTGATCGACATTTTCACCGGTATGGGCTATTCCGTGGCAGAAGGGCCCGAGGTCGAACTGGTGCATTACAATTTTGATATGCTCAACGCGCCCAAGACCCATCCCAGTCGTGACCCTTCCGACACATTTTATGTCAACGACAGCATGGTGCTCCGCACGCAGACCTCGCCCATCCAGGCCCGCGTCATGGAAAAGACCCAGCCCCCCATCCGCATCATCGCGCCGGGCCGCGTTTTCCGCAACGATGAGTTCGACGCCACCCATTCCCCCATGTTCCACCAGATTGAGGGGCTTGTCATCGACAAAAACATCACCCTGGGCGATCTGAAGGGCACGCTGGAGACCTTTGCCAAGACCCTTTACGGCGAAGAAACTTCCATCCGCCTGCGCCCCAGCTACTTCCCCTTTACCGAGCCTTCTGCGGAAATGGACATCAGCTGCTTCAAATGCCACGGCAAGGGCTGCCCCATGTGCAAGGGCGAGGGCTGGATCGAGGTGCTGGGCTGCGGCATGGTGCATCCCAACGTGCTGCGGGCCTGCGGCATTGATCCCGAGGTCTATACGGGCTTTGCCTTCGGCGTCGGTCTAGAGCGCATCACGCTCTTCCGCTACAAGATCGACGACCTGCGGCTGCTCTTCGACAACGACGAGCGCTTCCTGAAGCAATTCTGAGAAGGAGGAAGAAAGCATGAAATTACCATATAGCTGGCTTAAGGATTATACCGACGTGGGGATCCACAACGTCCCGGCAAAGCAATATGCCGCCGATATGACCATGGCCGGGACCATGGTCGGCAGCTGGGAAAGCGCCGCCGACGGGATCTCCAATGTGGTTGCGGGACGGATCGTTTCCATGGATCGCCACCCCGATTCCGATCATATGTGGATCTGCCAAGTGGACGTGGGCCGGGAGGCGCCCGTTCAGATCGTCACCGGCGCGTGGAACGTCCATGTGGGCGACACGGTCCCCGCCGCCCTGCACAAATCCACCCTGCCCGGCGGCGTCGCCATTGAAAAGGGCAAGCTGCGCGGCGTGGAATCCAACGGCATGCTCTGTTCTTTAAAGGAGCTTCGTTTAGAGGAGCGGGACATTCCGGAAGCCGCCATCATCCCCGCCGCGCTGCTGGGCGACTATAAGCCTCTCGATCCCGCGAAGCCCTCGATCCCTGCGGATATCAAGCCCGGCGACAAGGTCTTCGGCCCCGTGGTGGCGGCAAAGGTGCTGTCTGTCATAACGGCGCGCTACGGCCTGTTCTCCGTCAAGCTGGACACGGGCGCCGCCGCTGTTGTGACCGAGAGCGCCTGCTCCAACCTGCACGAAAACGATCTGGTGGCTTACAATACCAAATCCGGCGGCATCTGCACGCTGGAAGATCTCCACGCCCAGCAGGCCGAGTTTCCCCACTGCATCAGCGACGGCATCCTGATCCTGCCGGACAGCTATCCCTGCAAGCCCGGCGATGATATCTGCGCCGTGCTGGGGCTGGACGAGATCGTTTTTGATTTTGACATCCTGCACAACCGTCCCGACTGCCTGAGTATCATCGGCCTGGCCCGGGAAAGCGCCGCTACGTTTGACAAGCCCTTTGCCCTTACAGCTCCTGTAATAAAAGAAACCGCGGACGATGTCAGCAACTATCTTTCGGTGGAGATCCGCGACGCAGACCTCTGCCCGCGATACAGCGCCGCCATGGCGAAAAATATTCACATCGCCCCCTCTCCCCGCTGGATGCGCGACCGGCTCCGCGCCGCAGGCATCCGGCCTATCAACAACATCGTAGACATCACCAACTATGTGATGCTGGAATACGGCCAGCCCATGCACGCCTTTGACTATAAGTGCATCGACGGCGGCAAGATCATCGTCCGACGCAGCGACGAGGGCGAACGCTGCACCACGCTGGACAGGCAGACACGCAGCCTGCGGGCCAATACGCTGGTCATCGCAGATCCGAAAAAAGCCGTTGCCATCGCCGGCGTGATGGGCGGCGAAAACAGCGAAATCACCGAAGATACCCAGATGATTGTCTTTGAATCCGCCATGTTTGATTCCGTGAGCATCCGCACCACCTCCCGCAGGCTGGGCATGCGCACCGAGGCCTCGGGCCGCTTTGAGCGCGGTGTCGATCAGGAGGGCTGCGTTACCGCGCTGCAGCGAGCCTGCCAACTGGTGGAAGAGCTGGGCGCGGGCCAGATCATCGGCGGCATCGTGGATGCCTATCCCGTCAAAAAGCCCGTGCGCGTGCTCACCCTGCGTCCAGAGCGGGTCAATGCGCTCATCGGCGCCCAGGTGCCTCGTGATTTCATGGTGAAAACGCTGGAAAAACTGGCCTTTACCGTTGACGGCGACAAGGTCACCGTCCCCTCTTGGCGCGGCGATATGGACGGCGAGGCCGATATCGCCGAGGAAATCGCGCGGTATTATGGCTATGATAAAATCTCCTCGACGCTGCTTTCCGGCCAGACTACCAAGGGCGGCCTGACCAAACGGCAGAAGTTCGACCGTCTGGTCAACGACGCCTGCAACGCCGTCGGATACAACGAAGCGCGCACACTGGCCTTCATGAGTCCCAAGGCGGCGGATAAGATCGCCCTTACAGAAGACGATCCGAGGAGAAAGGCCGTTGTCATCACCAATCCCTTGGGCGAGGATCAGAGCCTGATGCGGACTACGGCGCTGCCCGCCATGCTGGAGGTCGCCGCACGGAACTATAATTTTCGTGCCCCTGAGATCCACCTTTTTGAGCAGGCAAAGGTCTATCTGCCCAAGCTGACCGACAACGGTAATGTCGATCCCAATCAGCTCCCGGATGAAAGGATGACGCTCACCATGGCCACCTATGGCGAGGACTTCTTCCATCTCAAAGGCTGTATCGAAGCGGTCTTCTCCATGCTCTCGATCCACGGCTGCGTCTTTCTCCCCTGCAGCGACGACCCCAGCTATCATCCCGGACGGTGCGCCGAGATCCGCTGCGGCGAGCGCACGGTGGGTCATGCCGGGCAGGTCCACCCCAATGTTTTGAAAAATTACGGAATCGGCGCGGAGCTTTATGCCGCCGAGCTGGATCTGGATCTGATGTTTGAGCTGGTGGATCAAGAACACCGCTATCAGCCCATTCCCAAATTCCCCGCCACTATGCGCGACCTTGCCGTCGTCTGCGACGACGCGCTCTATGTGCTGCAGCTTGAGCAGTCAATCCGCTCCGCCGCTGGAAAGGCGTTGGATCATCTGGATCTGTTCGACGTTTACCGCGGCGCGCCCGTCCCGCCCGGCAAAAAGAGCGTGGCGTTCTCTCTGGCGCTTCGCAGCCCGGACCATACGCTGACCGACGCAGAGGCGGACGAAATCATCCGGCGAATCCTCGGCGTGCTGACCGCGGAATTCGGCGCCGTCCTTCGCCTTTGATCCTCTTTCAGCCGGGGCGAATACCTCGTCCCGGCTTTTTTTCGTAATTTTGTTCGCTTTTTCCCTTTACTTTAATGCTGGACTGATGTATAATGCTATTGATATTGATTTATGATCGCAATTCAGTTTGGAGGGGATCTCATGTTATTGGACGGAACGCGGAAGTTTAAAATCAGTGACGACGCCGATCTGGAGATGAAGCAGGTCCTGACCGCGGTGTATGACGCGCTGCAGGAAAAGGGCTATAATCCCATCAATCAGATTGTTGGATACATTCTGTCGGAGGATCCCACTTATATCACCAACCACAACAACGCGCGCACGCTGATCCGCAAGATCGACCGTGACGAGCTGTTGCAGGAGCTGGTGCGGCATTATCTTTCCGATTGAACGGATCTCCCTGCGGAGTCAAAATGCCGCCGCCAAAATTCCGGCGGCATTTTTGTTTATTTTTTGTAACTGTTTTGTTTGACTTTTGTAATCTTTTTTGTTATACTAAATGCATTCGGAGGTATTCATATGGAAGCAACCGGGAAAAAGGACGTCCTGCCCCTGACTTACAAGGGTCATCCCCTGATGAGAAAGGACTCTGTCATTTATTACGGCAGCATGGCTGACAAATACATCATCATGCTGCAGGTCTTGTCCTCGCAGCCCAAAGACGGATATACGCTTTCTGATCGTGTATCCATCCAGCTTCAGTACACAGACCCCGAGATCAGTTCTGTCGACCGCGTGGTCAAATCCGCTGAACGCGGAAATCTTTACGATGCCATGGAACTCGGCTCTATCTGGCTGGAAAGAGCACTCAGCGGAAAATAACCATCACTTCACCGGGAGGTATCACCGTGAAAATGAGATCTGTCACCCGTATTCTCATCCTTGCCTGCATCTTTGCCGCGCTGCTGACCGTTTCCGTCTTTGCCTACGATGTGCAGGGCGGGATCGTCACCACCAACTCCGCCGTGAATTTCCGCAAGGAGCCCTCTACCGACTCTGCCAGCATCGGGAAGCTGTATAACGACACCCGCGTCGCCATCCTCGATGAGGCCGGAGGCTGGTATAAGGTCGCCTATCAGGGTACCGTGGGTTATATGAGCGCTGACTATGTCGCCCCGCAGCCCATCATGAACATTGAGTGTGGCGGCGCCAAGGTCACGACCGCCGTGCTGAATATGCGCAGCGCGCCCGGAACGGAAAACAGCATCGTCACCAAGCTGTATGAGGGCAAAATCGCCAAAATCATCGGCATCAACAACGGCTGGTTCAAGGTTCAATACAACGGCAATACCGGTTATATCTCTCCGGACTATGTGACGATCGTTCCCTACACCGCTTCTTCCGGTTCCTCAGGCTCCAGCTCTTCTGGTTCGACATCTTCCGCCAACGGGACCCGGCAGGAAATCATTGATTACGCCGCCGACCTTCTGGGCTGCAAATACGTTTACGGTGGGACAAGCCCCAGCGGTTTTGACTGCTCCGGCTTTACCCAGTATGTATTCGCGCACTTCGGCGTTTCTCTCTCCCACTCCTCTGCCACGCAGTACAGCAATTCCGTCCGCATCAAAAAGTCGGAGTTGAAGCCCGGCGATCTGGTCTTCTTCTCTCAGACCAGCGGCAGCAGCAAGGTGGGCCACGTGGGCATCTATGTGGGCGACGGGCAGTTCATTCACGCCGCCTCTCCCGGAAAGGGCGTCCGTTACGACGGATTGGACGATACCTACTACGTCAATCACTACATCGGCTGCGGCCGTGTTCTGAGCGACTGATAACCGCACAAAAGAATTAGGGCGCGTTGCAAAATGAAGATTGCAGCGCGCCCTCATTTTATCGACAAACAGGTTGCTTTGGGAATAAACAACAAAAAGAGCCGGAGTGTGGAGAGATTTTAGTTCGGCGGGCTCTGTTTGATTCTGCCGCTTTTGCAGTCCCAGCAGTGTTTTCAAGCCCGTCTTTTCCAATACGGCTTGCTTTACCTTGTTGAGATGCTTTTCAATGCTTCCGCGCCAGCAGAACGTATACCCCCCGGCGCGGCGCGCCTGCTTCGTCCCGTCAATGAAAACAACCTTGTGCCTGTTTCTCCCTGTTTTTCCAACAGCCTGACATGCTGGTAAAACAGATTTAATCTCTGCGCGCAGCGCCGCTTGAGCCTGGAAATGGCGCTCTGATCCGGCATCGGCTCCCCGTCCAAAAGCCAGATCATGTCGATCCGATTATGACAGGCATCCGCGATCTGACGGTTGCTGCATATATGGAATTCTTCCGCATAGCACAATACCTTGTATAACACCCGCGGGTCGGTGACGAATTTCGTCCTTTCCACGAGAACGCTTTGTACAGTCTCCTGTAATCCAGCTCCTCAAGCTGCGCGTCTGTCAGCAAACAAAGACGCCAGCCAACCCTTTTTTCGGGGAAAGCTGGTGCCTTTGCCTTAACTGGCTCTATTTTGCAACGCGCCCTTTTTTACAGTCGTCGAAACGAAACGTCGATGGGCTGCTTTTCCTTCAGGAGGATCACCGCGTAGCGTTCTTCCCCATAGCCCATACTGCCTGGGCAGAGGTAATCGCAAACACCGTCGTTCTGCCAGTCGGGATGATGCGTATGGCCGTAAAGCACCAGATCCACGGGATGCTCGGCCACATAGCGTTCCAGACCGTAAAGGCCGGACTTCGCGCCGTAAAAATGCCCGTGCGTCAAGAATATCCTCTTTCCGCAGAGCTCGATCCGCTCGGATGCCGGCCATGCCGACGCAAGATCACAGTTGCCACAGACCGCAAAAAACATGGTTTCCCGCGGGACCGTGATCCATTTCCAATCGCGCTCTCCATCGCCTAAAAAGAGCAAGACCTCCGGCCGCTCTCGGTCAAGCATTTCTTGCAAGCCCTTTGGATTTCCGTGAGAATCCGCGCACACGCAAATTTTCATATTGTCTTTCCTTTCGGTGGCACTTTCAAGCCACGGCGTCATATACTGGAATAACACGAGTTAAGGAGGAATCATTATGTCCGGAGAAATCGAGAACGCCGCACGCTCCATGATGTCGTCGCCCCAGGGACTGAAGATCATAAAAGGGCTGGATCAATACAACACCGTCATGAACACGCCTGCAGGCCGTCAACTGATCGACATGATTGCCGGCAGCGGCGGCGACGCATTGAAAGCAGCGGCCCGCGCGGCACAAAACGCACACCGCGATCCTGGCCGGGCCCTGCTGCAGAATCTGCTCAGTTCAAAGGACGGTACCGCCATGGCTGCAAAGGTCATAGAAGTGCTGGGGATCTGACTCACCATGGCTGACCTGGATGAGCGGTTGAATCGTCTGGTCACAGATCAGGACAGCATGAAAAAGGTCGTCGAAACCGCGAAAGCCATTCTGGCCCAACGGAATGGTCCTGATCCGGGCTCAGCCGAATCTTCCGAAAAGCAATCCGCTCCGCCGCCGACAAACGCCGCCGACGCGCCTGAATCCGGTTCGGCGGCTTCCCTGACGGCGCTTCTGCAGCAGCTCGCCGCGCAAAAGAGATCCGCTCCGCCCGGTTCCCCGCAGGAATCCTCCGCGCCGAACGCATCCGGCGCCGCGATTCCCGCGCTTGCCGCGGCGCTTCCGCAATTCATGACGGCGCTTTCCGGACAGGGAAACCTGCTGAAAAGCGAGCGGGTCGATCTGATCAACGCAATGCGGCCTTATCTCAAGGAAGAGCGGGCCGGCAGCATCGACCGGGCATTGAAAATGGCAAATGTGGCAAAAGCCGCCATGTCTGCCATGCACCTTTTAGGGAGGTGATGACGTGTACAGCCGATACATGGCAGGCAACGATAACGCCGCAGAAACAGCGCCCGCATCTTTGCCCGGAGCGGCGGAGACCGGACAGGACGCGCCGCTCCCCTTTCAGGACGTGACAGAAGAAGATGCCGGTCAGGCGGAGGACAGTCCCGCAAAAAAAAGCGGTCTGCTGCAAAGTCTTTTCGGCGGAAATGTCAAGCTTCCCGATGTGAATGCCGACACCGTTCTGCTTCTGGTGCTGGTATACTTTCTTGTCGCGGACGAAAGTGAAAACATCAGCGATACGCTTTTGATCATCGGCGTATTGCTTCTGCTTGGCTTTTGACCGATATCTGCCCTTTTGATAAAACACCGCAGAATCTGCGGTGTTTTATGCTTCAGGGGATCTTTCGTCCGGCAAAAGAAACAACCGTTCTTCTGGCGTGTTCAGCGACAAGGTGCCCAACACGGCAGAATACGTTGTTTCGATTCCGTTTTTTGCTTCCATCGTCAGCAAAATGCCGCTGTCGACCAGGATCCGCCATTCCTGCCACTCGTCCGTCATGGGATCGCCGGTCAGCACCGCAAGGCAAAGCTGACCATCCAGCTCTTCCACATACGCTTTCAGAATCTGCTCCTGCGGAATGTCCAGCAGATCCTCATAGGTGGGCGCGCAGGCATAGAGATCCGCATCGCGGCTTTTTCGCGGAAAGCGGCGATAGATCTCGTCTTCGCCCCAGACATAGCTCCAGCGGTCTGTCAAAAGCGCATAAAACATCGCTTGCCCGTCGTCGTTCACCGTTTGCGCATAAGAACGTGCGCCATTCACGGCAATCATACCGGTAAAGGCGGCGGTGTTTTCGCCGTAACGATAGGTAATCACATATGTGCATTGATACTGTTCCGGCCGCTCCAACGCGCCGATCACGGCCTGCGCATTTTTCTCATCAATTGTGACCGCCTGCACCGTCTCCCGGTTTTTCTCCCGAATAAGGCCCATATCGTCGATAGTCGCCGTGCTTTGTCCGGGCAGGGAGATGGTGTATTTCCCCGTGTTTTTCGCCGTAAGGGAAAGGAAAAAACTGATTAAGATTCCCACGGCGATCACTGCCAGCGCCGCGATGAGTGCGGCAAGACTGCGCCGTTTCATTGGTCATCACGCTCCCCCTGCGGAAAAATCCTCGGCAGGCGTATCCCGCTCACCCAGATAATACAGCAGGTCGTCTGCGATCCGGCGGCAGGCAAAGCCGTCGCCGTAAGGATTGACAGCGTGGGCCATCTGATGATATCGCGCCCCGCCGGAAAGCAGGATCCCGGCCTCGGAAACGATCGCTTCTTCCTCCGTCCCGATCACTCGCACCGTTCCCGCTTCCACAGCCTCGGGCCGTTCCGTTTCGCGGCGAAGCACCAGAACGGGCTTGCCCAGCGCCGGCGCCTCCTCCTGAAGCCCGCCGGAATCGGTCATGACAAAAAAAGCGCGGGCCATCAGGTTGTGCATATCGGCCACGCCCAGCGGATCGATCAGCAGCACGTTTTCGATCCCGTCAAGATGCCGGTGCGCCGTTTCCTGCACATAGGGGCTGAGATGGACGGGATAGACGAGCTGCGCCTCGGGATGCGCCCGGGCGATCCGACCCAACGCCGACATGATGTTCTCCATAGGCGCGCCGTAGTTCTCCCGGCGATGTGCCGTGATGGCGATCACCTTTTTCTGATCGAAGCGCAGCTTGCGCAGCGCCTCGTTTTCAAAGGCATAATCCTCACGCACCGTCAGCTTGAGCGCGTCGATGGCGGTGTTCCCCGTCACAAAAACCGGCGCGTTGATACGCTCACGCCGCAGATTTGCGGCGTTGTTTTTCGTGGGCGAAAAGTGTACGTCGGCCAAGGCGCCCACCAGCCGGCGGTTTGCTTCTTCGGGATAGGGCGACTGCAGGTCGAAACTGCGCAGCCCGGCCTCCACATGTCCGATGGCGATGTGATTGTAAAACGCGGCAAGGGCCGAGGCAAAGGTGGTGGTCGTGTCGCCGTGGACCAGAACGATATCGGGGCGGACCTTCTGCAAGATCCCCTCCAGCCCGGTCATGGCCTTCGCGGTGATGGTGGAAAGCGTCTGCCGCTTTTCCATGATGTTCAGGTCGTAATCGGGATGCACGTCAAACGCCGCCAGCATCTGGTCCAGCATCTCCCGATGCTGCGCCGTCACGCAGACGATAGATTCAATTTCTCCCCTGCTCTCCAGCTCCCGCACCAGAGGACACATTTTGTTCGCCTCGGGGCGCGTTCCGAAGATGCTCATGACGGTTCTTTTCATGAGATTACTCCTTTTTTTCTTCCGCTTCGTTGCTTTGTTCCGCCTGCCGTTTCTTTTTTTCCACTTCCTCACAAAGCTCGTCGATCATCGCCTGTTCTTCCTTCTGATGGCGTTTTTCCACCGTCATCAGGGTCATCCCCAGGAAGAAGCAGATCAGGACGGCCACTGCAAGGATAATGAGCTTTGCCTCGTTTGTGGTGGCAAGGATCACGGCCGTCAGCCCCATCACGGCGCTGAACGCATAGAGGATCGCCACGCTCTGCTTCTGGTCAAAGCCCAGATCGATCAGCCGGTGATGCACATGGCCACGGTCGGCCTGCAGCGGGCTCTGCCCGTGGGCCACACGCCGCACGATGGCGAAGGCCGTATCAAAAATGGGCAAGCCCAACACAATGAACGGCACGGCAAAGGAGATCACCGCATAAAACTTGAACAGGCCCTGGATCGAGGTCACCGCCAGAAGATAGCCCAAAAACATGGCCCCGGTGTCTCCCATGAAAATTTTGGCCGGATTCATGTTATAGGGCAAAAAGCCAAGGCATCCGCCGGCAAGCGCCGCCATCATTACGGCGATCTGCACCTCGGAATACAGGATGGCGATGACGAACATCGTCACCGTTGCGATGGTGGAAACGCCGCAGGCGAGCCCGTCCAGACCGTCGATGAAGTTGACCGCGTTGGTGATGCCCACGATCCAGATCACCGTAACGGGAATGGAAAACACGCCCAGCGCCAGATAACCGCTTTGCGAAAACGGATTGCTGAAATACTCCACCACAACGCCGCTGAGCGCGGGGATGAGCGCGGCAACGATCTGCCCGAGGAATTTGACCGGGGGCTTAAGGGCCACCACATCGTCAACCACGCCCAGCGCCACCAACAGCAGCGCCCCAATCAGGATCGCCCTGCTCTGCGCCGTCAACTGTCCAAACAGCAAAAACCCCACCAAAAAGCCCGTGAAGATCGCAAGGCCGCCTGCCCGGGGGATCGGCAACTTGTGCATCCGCCGGGAATCCTTCGGCACGTCGATGGCTTTGATCTTGATGGCAAACATCTTGACTGCCGGCGTGACGGCAAAGGACACCGCCAGCGCCAGCACAAAGGCAAAAAGACTGGTCAGCGTTACGCTGTCGTTGATCATATGAAACATGAGTGCTTCCCTGCTTTCCGAGGTTACGGTTTTGGAACAAAACCCACCTTTTTCTGTACTTTCGCAAGTGTCCGCAAGGCTAGGTGTTCGGCCCGGTCTGCGCCCGCTTTGGCAACCTGATCCAGATAATCCCGGTTTTTCATCAAATCCTCCACCTGCTCGCGGAAGGGCCGCAGCATCTCTACCACGGCTTCGCCGCAGGCTTTCTTGAAATCGCCGTAACCCTTTCCGGCAAACTCGGCTTCCACCTGCTCCGGAGTTTTCCCCGTTGCAACGGAATAAATGGTAATCAGATTGTTGATGCCCGGCTTGTCCTCGCCCCGGCTGACCTCTCCGTAAGAATCGGTGACGGCGCGCTTGAACTTCCGCATAATATCTTCCGGCTTATCCATCACCAGGATCTTGGCGTTTTCATTGGCGTCGGATTTGCTCATTTTCCGCTCAGGCTCGGCAAGACTCATAATCTTCGCGCCGACGGCCGGAATATAAGGCTCTGGCAGGCGGAAGGTGTTTCCGTACAGGCCGTTGAACCGTCCGGCAATGTCGCGGGCAATCTCCACATGTTGCTTTTGATCGGCCCCAACAGGAACAAGATCGGCTTGATACAGCAGGATATCCGCCGCCATCAGCGCAGGATAGGTGAACAGACCGGCGTTGATATTGTCCGCGTTTTTCGCGGATTTGTCCTTGAACTGCGTCATGCGGGACAACTCTCCGAACATTGTATAGCAATTCAAAATCCAGGCAAGCTCCGCATGGGCCGGAACATGGCTTTGGATAAATACGATGCTTTTCTGCGGGTCGATCCCGGCGGCAAGCAGGCTCGCAAGCCCGCGGTAGGTGTTCTCCCGCAGCTTGGCGGGCTCCTGCCGGACGGTGATAGAATGCTCGTTCGCCACCATATAAAGGCAATCGAACTCGTCCTGCATCAAGGCCCAGTTGCGGATCGCTCCGATATAGTTTCCCAGCGTGAACTGATTGCCCGAGGGCTGGATCCCGCTGAGGACGATCTTTTTTCTTTGTTCGGCAATTTCAGGCATGGTTTCCGCTCCTTTCTTCTTGCCATAATTATTTGTATTATATCACCTTTTTTTATGTTCAGCAACAGGGATTTGCTTTGAAAGCCGCATATTTCCTTAAGATTTCTAAATACTAAGAAAAACAGGAGGAAGATACGATGAATCATGGACCGCTCCGGCATTTTGCCGGATTCACGCTGGCGCTTGCCGTCATTTTCGGCGGAAGCACGCTTTTTTACGCAAACCGCGCCTCACGTTACGCTTCCCATCTGCAATCTGTCTATCAAAGCGGCCTTTCTCAACTGATGAACAGCCTGTCTTCAATGGACACCGCGCTGGAAAAGACGCAATATGCGTCGGCTGCCATGCGGCAGTCCCTGGCGGCGGACATCTGGCGGGAAGGTTCGGCCGCCTCAGCCCTGCTCTCTTCCCTGCCGGTCAGCGTCGAGGCAACGGAAACGCTTGGCGCCTATCTTTCACAGACCGCCGATTACGCGCACTATCTTCTGCGAAGCGAACTCTACGGGAACGACGGCGCGGAACAGTGGGACACCCTTTCCACGCTGCAGCGCAATTCCCGCGAGATGCTTGACGCAATGGCGCCGCTGAAGGAGCAGCTTGACGCCGGGATTTTTCTGTTTCCTGATCCCGTTGCGTCCGGCAGCGAAGCGTTCGGACAGTCGCTGTCCGAATTAAACGACGGATTTTCTTCTTACCCCGCATTGGAATACGACGGCGCTGGCTCCGACCATATGGACACGCGAACGGCGCTGGGGCTGGGACAGGAAACGCCATGTCCCCGGGAAGAATGCGAAAAAAACGCGAAGAAGCTCTTGGGGGATCAGGCCGCGTTTCTCGGCGACTGTGAAGGCCGTGTTCCCTCTTATCTGTTTTCCGTCGGCCAGCGCACGGCGTCTTTTTCAAGATCGGGTGGAAAGCTCCTGGCCTTTTGCGATCCGCGGGAGATTGGAGAGATCCGTCTGAATCAAGAGGCCGCGATCCGCTCCGCAACGGATTTTGTAAAGTCCATCGGCCTTACAACATTGAAGGCCGGAGATTCCACTGTAAACGGCGGGATCTGCACCGTCACGATGTCGGATGCAGCCAATGGCGTCACCGCCTACGGCGATTCTGTTCGCGTGGGCGTGGCGCTGGACAACGGCGATGTGGTGCGTTTCGACGCGTCGGATTATCTGATGAACCATCAAAACCGGCAATCGGCAGAGCCCTCGTTTTCGTCGGAGGACGCCCGCGCGATGCTGAATCCCACGCTTTCCGTTACCTCGGAAGCTGCCGTTTACCGGCAGTCCGCAGGAAAAAACGACATCCTTTGCTGGGAATACGTCTGCACCGGCGGATCAGACGATTCCGTGGTTTATTATATCAACTGTGAAAACGGCCAGATCGAAGCCATTGATCTGCTGTCGCAAACAGAGGGCGGCACGCTGCGCCGTTAAACGTCTGCAAAGAAAAATGCGCCTCATACGAGGCGCATTTTTGCGTGCCGTTTTATTCCGTCAGGATGCGGTTGAGCTCGCGCAGCACTTTCGCGCCGCTCAAGCCGTGGATCCGGCAGGCCTCAAACAGCGTTTCGCCCGCTGCGGCCGTGCAGCCCACACAGTGCATGCCGACGCTTTCCAGAAACTCCACCGTTTCCGGATAGAGATTCACAATCTCCGCAATCAGATTGTCGCCCGAAAGCGGGCCTTCCTCCATTTCCCAGAAATCCGTCATTCCGCGCGGAAATCCGATTTGGCGGCGCCGCAGATGGGACAAACCCAATCCGCAGAGATATCCTCAAAGGCAGTGCCGGGGGCGATGCCGCTGTCGGGATCGCCCACCGCGGGATCATAAACATAACCGCAGGGCTCGCAAACGTACTTTTTCATTTGAATTCTCCTTTCAATTTTTTCATCTGATTGATATATTCTGACTCGCTCCACTGGGCGAAGTGCTTACTTCAAAAACCGCTTCAAGGTTGCTTCATCCGTGTTCGGAACAATCGTCTTCAGCAGTTCCAGCAGCCGCCGATAAGACGCCTCCGGCATCCGGTCATACACATGCGCCGCAAACGCCTGCCCCATCTGCCGCTCAGCGGTGGCGTATTCCGCAATCCCCCATCCGTATTGTTCGCCTTTTTCCGTTGTCAGATAGACAAAATCGCTGATGACCACATAGCCCTGCTCTTGCAGGCGATTGATGGATGTATCAAAGCCCTTTCTTCCGCCCTTGCGGTAATCCCCCATCTGCTTCAGCCGGCGAGACAGGATCGGGCCGTTTTTCTCGATCAGTTCAAAAAGTTCCTTGTCGCTTCGGGCGGCGAGACCTTCGTCCCAACGCGCGTCGAAATCGTAGCCGTCGCGGCGGTAATTTGCCAGATCGGGAAACCATGTCCGGCTGACAAACGCTGCTTTGCGCTCAAAGAATTTACCGTAAGCGCAGCCGGTCTCCCGGATCACCGGACCCTTCCACTCCCACACGCCCTCTTCGGATTGAAACCACGCTTCCGGCGCCACGTGTTCCTCAACTGAGAATCCTGAGATAGAATTGCGAAACAACGGCACGATGCCGAAGGTTTCCACCGCCGCTTTCAGATCTTCCTTCGTTCGGATCAAACAATCGAACCGTTTTGTCACAGGCGTCACCCCTTATCTTTGCGGCATTTGCTTCAGCAGACGGCGCAAGCCGTTTTGATCCGTCACGCAGTTGAGAACGTCAAGCAGCGCGTTTGCGCTGAGGTTTTCCGGCAGCGACAGCGCCCGCATGACCGCTTTTCGCCGTGCCGTGCTGCCTTCCGTGCCAGAAAGACCCAGATCATACAAATTGGCCTTTGTCAAGTCGCCTTTTGCCCGCGGTTCCAAGTCCAGCGCGCCGCTGTCTCGCACCGCCTTTATAATCAGCTCATCTGACACGCCCTCGACGCCGAGGAGCCCCTCGCCGGAGGGATGGGCCTTTCGCCGTTCCTTGCCTTTTACCGGCGGCAGATAGGCGTGATAAACCGTTCCCGACGGGATTGCGCCTTTCAGATAATTGCGAATCACAAGGCCGGCTCCGTCGGCGTCGGTAAAGATCAGCAGACCGCAGGTCTCGGCAAGCCGCCGCAAGAGCGCGGTTTTTTCTTTTTGCTTGAAAATTCCAAATCCTTCCGTAGTGAGGATGGTGGCGTCAAAGATCTGCGACAGCTTGATTTTGTCGTATTTCCCCTCCACCAGGATCACGGGCCGCAGCGGGATCATCTGGATGCCTCCGCAAGTCTGAACAAAAACAGCTCCAGCGTGCGCTGATCGTCCGGGAGATTGCTTTTCATCGCAACGTCCGTTTCCAGACACAACTGCTGCGCCTTGCGAAGCTGCGGCAGCGAAAAGCGCCGTGCGCTCTGCATCGCCCGCCGGGCGGGGTAAGCGGACCGGTATTCCAGCAGCTCTGCCAATTCATTCTCACCTTTTCCGGCGGCTGACACCAGTTTTGCGCCATAAAGCCGCTGGAACTGCTTTGTCACGGCGGCCAGGATCGCCACAGGCTCCTGCTTCATGTCAAAAAGGTCCCGCAAAATGGCCAGCGCCCTATCTTGTTTCCCTTCTGCCAAACTGTCGGTCAGCTCAAACACCGTGGCCTCCAGCATGCGGGAACCCAGCGCGTCGATATCGCTCTGTTCAATGACCGATCCCGTCGTCCCAGCGGAGATCTTGTCGATCTCGGTCAACAGGTTATCCATAGAGGTCCCGCAAAGGAACATCAGATATTCGCATTCCCTGGTGCCGATGGATTTGCCGTGCGCCTCGAAATGGCTTTTGATCCAGGGGATCAGGCTGTCTGCCGCCGACTGAGCAAACTCGACGATCTGTCCGTTCGCCTCGATCTGTTTCCAGAGATTGAGCCGCTTATCAGCCTTGAACTCCAGCGTTTCAAAGTAAAACACCAGACAAATATACTCCGGAAGATTTCCCAAAAGCTGCGGAAGATATTCCTTCATATCCCCCGACGGCTGCATCAGCTTATAATCCCGCACCACCACCAGCTTGCGTTCGCTGCCCATGGGCACGCTGTCAACGGCGCCGCTCAGCGTCTCTGCCGTCACCTGTTCGCCGTTCAGCGTCACAGTATTAAACTCAGGAAACACGCCGCCACACAGCTCGCGGAGTTGTTTGAGATAATAACGCTTGAGGTAGCTCTCTTCTCCCCAAAAAACATAAAGCGTTTCCGGCTTTCCGGCACGGATATCCTGCTTCAGTTTTTGAAGCGCGGCGCGGTCCGCGGATCGTTTTTCGTAAGCCATCTGTTCACCTCACATATCGTATGCGCACGCCGTCATATCCCAGCATGACGACAGGAATGCCGTTATAGTCGTTGCCGTACGTTCGAAATCCGCCACCAGGATCCGGTCCGGCTTTACCGTTTGCGCCAGATAAAGCAGCAGGACAGAATCATTCATCAGTCGGTCATCCAGCAGAAGATATTCCGCCTCGCAAATCCTGTTTTCAAGAAGAGGACGGATCTGTTCTGGTTTCAAGCCGCACAGATTCAGCAGTGAAAAATGGTCGCCCACCATGCGGCAGGCATACAAATTCTCGTCTGCGCATATCAGTTCGATTGACAAGCTGTTTACCATTACAGTTCCTGATTCTCTGTAGATCAACGGGTTTTTATCGGAAAAGGCCTCGGAAATTTCCCGGCTCTTTGCGGGAAGGATCAGGCGCTGCGGCGTCTGGACACGCAGCACGGCGGCCAGCCCGCCCTGCGTCCGGTATTGCGCGGAGGTGCAAAGCACCGTGTCTGTTTCTGCGGCGTTCCAGCGAACCATTGCATCTTCCAGCGCCCTTGCCGCCGTCTCGCTCTGCGCGCCTGTGTTGACCATTGAGATCCGTTCGCCGCGGATCAGGATCACCGGCTGCCCACCGGAAGACAGAATCTGGACCTCTCTCAGCATCATCCGCTCACCCGCCGTCAGCGCGGCGGCCGCGAACAGCATCGTAAGCGCGAAAATCACGGCGGTTTTTCCCGCTACGCGCCTCCTTTTCCACAAAAGCAGGACAAAAAGGGTCAGAAATCCGAACAGCGCCAGATACAGATTCGCCGCGTCTGCCGCGGCAAAACGCCACGCGCCGGTCGTTTTCGCAACCAGAACGATCCACCGCAGCGGCCAGCGGGCGATGTGTGCGCCGAGCAAAGCCGCCGCTGGCGTGAAGACAAAGGAAATCGTCAGCATGACGATCCCCAACTCCATAGCGATCGCCACCGTCCAAAGGACAAGAAGATTGGTCAGAAGACCCACCAGCGGGATCGAATCGAAAAACAGCATGTTCACAGGCAGCGTGAACAGAATCGCCGCGACGGAAGCGGCAGCAGTCGACGCAGTATAATGCAGCGCCCCGCGAAGCGGTTTCCATTTCACGCGCTTAAGCGGCGCGTAAAGCGCCTGAGAGATGGGCGGTGCAAGAACGATCAAGCCAAGCGTCGCGAAAAAGGAAAGCAGCAGGCTCACGCTGAGCGCGGAAAACGGATTCAGCAGCAGCAACAGGGTAAGTCCGCCGCCAAGCGCGGTGAGCGGGTCCCGTTCTTCTTTGAGCCAGAATGAGGCTGACCAAAACACAAGAAACACCACCGCCCGGATCACCGATGCCGGAAACCCTACAATGGCGGCATAGATTACGGAAACCGGCACAGCCGCAAGCAGACCCTTTTTCTTGCCCAAAAGACGGATCAGCATCCCCGCGAGGATCGAAACGTGCAGTCCGGAGACCGCTGTGATATGGCGAATGCCGCTGACGGTGAGCGAACGCTCCAGATCGTGCGGCATCCCGCTTTTATCGCCGTACAGCATCGCCGCAAGAAGCGCGCCTTCGTCGCCCGGAAGGAGTTTCAGCGATCGAGCGCCCAGATTATGGGAAAGGACCCGCGCACGGCGCAAAAATGTCATCGCGCCGGCACGCAGACAGGTCTCTGCTTCCTCCTGCCTGATGGTAAGGAAACAGCCTTTTTGCAGCAGTGCGGCACGGTAATTGGGATTTGCCCGCCGGATCGACCCCGCAAACGTCAAAACGTCTCCCGGCACATAATCCGGCGAACCGTCTTTCAGATAAACGCGGACGTTATGACGGCAGGCGCGTCCGTCGATCTCGGTGAGAATACCGTAAGCCAGACCGTAGGAAGTGCGAGATTCCGCGTATTCCGTCAGTTCCACCCGCAGAATTCCCGCCTCGCCGGCCAACGAAACTGCCGGCCGATAAACCAACGCAGTATAGCAAAGGCACCAGACGCAGCCGAAGACCGCGCCAAACAGGATCGCCGTCCGTGAAAAAGAGGCCTCCCGCAGCAGTAAAACAACCGCCGCGCTCAAACCGAAAAAGATTCCCAGCGTCAGCCAGAGCGCGGCGTAAACGTCGTCAAAAGCCCCCGCCAGCAGGGAAAAAGCAGCCGCGGCGAGAAAAAAGGCGGCAGAAAACCAGAGCAGTTTTCGGGACTGCCTGCCGTTCTGCCGCCAAAGAGCCGCCATTCAGATCAAGCCATAGGGCCGAGCTTGCCGCCCAGCAGATGGAAGTGCAGATGCATGACCGTCTGGCCCGCGTCGGAACCGACGTTGGTGACCACGCGATAACCGCAGTCCAACCCAAGTTCGCTGGCAAGGCGAGCAATGACCTGATAGATATGGCCGATCAGCGCGGCATGCTCTCCGGTGATCTCCCGGGCGCTCTCCAGCACGTGCTCTTTGGGAATGACCAGCACATGCACCGGCGCCGCGGGCGCGATGTCATAAAAAGCCATGACCTTCTCGTCTTCATAGATCTTTTTCGAGGGGATCTCCCCCGCTGCGATCTTGCAGAAAATACAGTTTTCCATCGTTCTCCTCCTTACTGCGCAAACTTTTGTGCCACAATGTCGTCCACTGCCGCCAAAGCGTCGTCCAGCTTCATCAGGTCGCTGCCGCCGCCCATGGCGCTGTCGGGTTTTCCGCCGCCCTTGCCGCCGGCGATGGGCGCAATCGTCTTGATAATATCGCCCGCCTTGACGCCCCGCTCTATGGCGTTTTTACCGCAAACGGCAAGGAAGGTGATCTTATCCTCATGCACAGTGGCGAGCACGGCCACCACGTTGGGATCCTTGTCCCGGATGAAATCTCCGAACTTGCGAAGATCGCCGGCCTCCAGATCCGAGCGGGTCGCCGTGACAACCCGCAGGCCGCCGAGATTCTTCGAGGCAAACAGCATCCTGTCCACATCGCCAGAGAGAATACGATCCTTGAGCCTCTCCATCTCCTGATGGGCAGCGCGGAGCTCGTTTACGCTGCTCTCGGCCTTGGAAAGCAGATCGGAAGGATTGGTTTTCAGCGTTTCGGCCACACTGAGCAGCGTGTGCTCCAGCTCATGTGCCTGACGCAGCACCTCTTTGCCGGTGATGGCCTCGATGCGCCGGACGCCGGAGGCAACCGACGCCTCGGAAACGATATGGAAGGAGCCCACCATGGCGGAGTTGCCCACGTGGGTGCCTCCGCAAAGCTCCATGGATATCGATCCCTTTTCACCTACGCTGACCACGCGCACGGTGCTTCCGTATTTTTCACCAAACAGGGCGGTTGCGCCGCGCTGCTTCGCCTCTGCCAGCGAAAGCTCCTGGGTGTCGACGGCAAAGCCGTGAAGGACATCCTCGTTGACAAGTTCTTCGATCTGCTGCTTTTCTTCGGCGGTCAGCGCGGAAAAATGGGTAAAGTCAAAGCGCAGACGGTCGGGCTCCACCAGCGAGCCCGCCTGATGCACATGGTCGCCCAACACATTTCTCAGTTTCGCCTGAAGCAGATGAGTGGCGGAGTGGGCGCGGCGGATGGCGGCGCGGCGCTGGGTGTCGATCATGGCCAGCACGGTGTCGCCCACGGAAATGATCCCGTTCTTCAGCATGCCCTCGTGAAGATATTTGCCGCCCTTGTTCTTCTGCACGTCGCTGACGTCGAAGGTCGGCGCTTCGCCCGCGCCGCCGGCCTTGACAACGATATGTCCGTGGTCAGCGACCTGGCCGCCCATCTCGGCGTAGAACGGGGTCTTGTCCAGCACCACCATGGCCGGGATCCCGGGCATCAGTTCTTCCCGGAGTTCGCCCTCGGCAACGATGGCAAGCACCTTTGCCTCGCACACGTCCCGATCATAACCCGTAAACTCGGTGGCGGGCATATCCTGTCCCAGCTCAACACCTGCCCAGCCCAGATCGCCCAGCGCCCTGCGAGCCTCGCGGGCGCGGGCCTTCTGCTCCTGCATCAGACGGTCAAAGTCCACCTGGTCCACGGTCATTCCGGCTTCGGCGGCCATTTCCGCCGTCAGATCGATGGGGAATCCGTAAGTGTCGTAAAGTTTAAAGGCATCCGCACCGGAAAAAACCGTTTCCTGCTTTGCCTGATGGGCAGAAAGCATCTCCTGGAAGATCTTGAGTCCGCCGTCGATGGTGCGGGCGAAGTTCTCCTCTTCCACGCGGATCACGCGGGTGATGTATTCCTGCCGCTCCCGCAGCTCGGGATAATGGATCTCATTTTCCCCGATGACAGTATCCACCACATCAAACAGGAAGGGCTCACTTACGCCCAGCAGCTTGCCGTGGCGTGCGGCGCGGCGCAGCAGCCGGCGCAGCACATAGCCCCGGCCCTCATTGGAGGGCAGGATTCCGTCGCAGATCATAAAGGTGGCCGAACGGATGTGGTCGGTGATCACGCGCAGCGAAACGTCTTTTTCATTGCTCTCGCCATAGTGTGCGCCGGTGATGACGGAGACCTTCGCCGTGATGTTCCGGACGGTGTCCACCTCAAACAGGCTGCCCACGCCCTGCACCACGCAGGCCAGCCGCTCCAGGCCCATGCCGGTGTCGATGTTCTTTTGCTTGAGCTCGGTATAATTGCCCTTGCCGTCGTTGTCGAACTGGCTGAACACATTGTTCCAGATCTCCATATACCGGTCGCAGTCGCAGCCCACGGTGCAACCGGGCTTGCCGCAGCCGTATTCGGGACCCCGATCGTAATAAATCTCGGAGCAGGGGCCGCAGGGGCCGGAGCCATGCTCCCAGAAATTATCTTCTTTCCCGAAGCGGTAAATGCGATCGGAGGGGATGCCGATTTCCTCGTTCCAGATGCGGAACGCCTCGTCGTCGTCCTGATAAACCGAGGGGTACAGTCGGTTTTCGTCGATCCCCACCACCTTAGTCAAAAACTCCCAGCTATATGCAATGGCCTCGCTCTTGAAATAATCGCCAAACGAGAAATTACCCAGCATCTCAAAATACGTGCCGTGTCGGTCTGTCTTGCCCACGTTTTCAATGTCGCCGGTGCGGATGCATTTCTGGCAGGTGCAGACCCGGCGGCGGGGCGGAACCTCTTCGCCCTTGAACCAGGGCTTCATGGGGGTCATTCCTGCGTTGATCAGCAGAATCGACGCATCGTTCTGGGGCACCAGCGAAAAACTGGGCAGGCGAAGATGGTCCTTGCTCTCAAAATAGCTGAGGAACATCTCCCGCAGCTCGTTCAGTCCTCTTTTTTCCATGGTGTTCATCCTCTTTTATGGTTAAAATTATTTTTTCTTTCGCAAAATCGACATTGGAGGCGCCTTGTGCGGCAGGGTCGTCAAAACCGTCATGTGCGGGACGTTTGCCAGCGGAAGCGACGCCCCGTCCCCGTCGCGCATATCGTGCAGCCGGACGGTCTCCGCGGCGCAGCCGGGCATCAAAAGCTCCAGCGCGTCGCCTTCGGCAAACTTGTTCTTGTGCCGCAGCCGGGCATTTCCCGCCCCGTCGCATTCCTCCACGACGGCGCACACATCCCATTCGCGGATATAGTCGCTGTCATCCATATGCTGGGTCTTGGGATCGCCGAAATAAAAACCGGTAAAATACTCCCGATGACTCACCTTATGTACCTCGTCCAAAAGCTCCTGCGGCGGCGAAAAGCGCGCAGGATCGGAAGCGTACAGATCCACGGCGCGGCGGTAAGCACCCGTGACCACAGCGGCATAATAGGCGGATTTGGCGCGGCCCTCGATCTTGAAGCTGCCGATTCCGGCGGCGGCAAGGCGGTCTATATAGGGGAGCATATTCAGGTCTTTGGAGTTGAAAATATAGGTGCCGTGCGCGTCTTCTTCCACCGGCATATATTCCCCTGGGCGGTATTCCTCCACAACACGGTAGCTCCAGCGGCAGGGCTGGGCGCAGTTGCCACGGTTAGCGTCGCGGGACGCCAGATAATTGGAGAGCATGCACCGCCCCGAATAGGCCATGCACATGGCGCCGTGAACGAATGCCTCAATCTCCAGCGAAGGCGGCGTCTGTGCCCGGATATAAGCGATCTCGTCAAGCGAAAGCTCTCTTGCCAGCACCACGCGGGAAGCGCCCAATTCATGCCATGCCGCGGTCGCGGCCGAATTGACAATGCTCGTCTGCGTGGAAACATGGATCTGGCAGCGGGGCGCAAAGCGCCTTGCCGCCCGCAAAACGCCCAGATCGGCCACGATGAGCGCGTCCGCGCCCATGTCGTTCAGCGCCGTAAGATACTGCGGCAGCTTTTCCATCTCACCGTCGCGGGGCAGCGTATTCACCGTAACATAGGCCCTGACGCACCGCTCGTGGCAATACGCAACGGCCTCTGCAAGCGCATCCACGGTGAAGTTATCGGAAGCGGTGCGCATCCCGTATGCTTTCCCCGCCAGATAAACGGCGTCGGCTCCGTAAGCCACGGCGAACCGCAGCTTCTCCATATCTCCCGCGGGCGCCAGGATCTCAGGTTTTTCCATCAGTCGTATTTTCCCGCTTCCACATCGGCCACAGCGCGGTTGTGCTCTTCCAGCGTCCGGCTGAAAATATGGCTGCCGTCGGGCTTGGCAACGTAGTAATAATAATTGTGATGCTCGGGCTTGATCGCCGCCATCAGACAGGCCACGCCGGGATTGCAGATGGCCGTGGGCGGAAGCCCCTCGTGATTATAGGTGTTATAGGGGCTGTCGATCTGCAGATCCTCCACGGTAAGGGCTTCCTTATGCCCAATGACGTAAAGGATCGTGGGATCCACCTGCAGATATGGGAAACTGCTGCTGTTGAGGCGGTTGTAAATGACGCCGGCGATGATGGTGCGCTCATCTTCCTTCTGCGCCTCTTTTTCCACCAGCGAGGCTACATTCACCACCTCGGCGATGGTTTTTCCGTTTGCCTCGGTCAGGTTGCGCATGGCCTGCGTATACTTCTTGACGAAGTTGTTGAGCATCTTGTTGATCACGTCGATGGTGTGGCCCCGGTCATTAATGTTGTCGCTGTTGGTATAGAACTCATAGGTGTCCGGAAAAAGATAGCCCTCCAGCCGGTTTTCGCCCAGCGGCACGTCCTTCAGCATAAAATGGGCGAAATCGTAATTGTTTGCAACGTCCCAGAAGACGTCTTCCTTCACCACGTCCTTTTCCACCAAAAGGGCGCAGATCTCCTTCAGATTATAGCCCTCCGGTATGGTAACCGTCACAACGTCCCGCGTGATCTTTCCTCCGCCCCGCAGCGTATTCAAAAGCTGTCCGTAGTCCATGTTGCTGTTGACCTCGTAGGTGCCGCTCCGGAAGGCGTCGACCTTCTTCAGCCTGGTGATCAGCTTAAACAGGAAGGGATATTTGATTACGTCCTCCTCCTTCAGCAGCTTCGCCACGTCCGCGGCGGCGGTATCGTCCTGCAGCTCAATGGTCACCGGCTTGTCTTCCTTCAGAAGCGCCAGGAAATCATTGGCCAGAAGCAGGCCGATGGTCGCCAGCAGCAGCGAAATACCCACGACCAGCAAAACGTAGCCGACCGTATGGATCACGCCCGCGAAAAAACCGCTGAACAGATGATTTGCGGGTTCGTTTTTTTCAAGATTTTCTCTGGATGCCATATTACGATCCTCCTACCAATACAAAACACGAACAAGGAACAGGATCAGCAAAAGCCACATTCCCGGCGAAACGAAGATTCCGCTGAGTGTGGTGCCGAAGTCGCCGTATTGCAGACGGCGAAGCCTTCCTCTTTCGATCAGTTTTTCCAGCGAGCGCATGGCCAGCGCCAAAAACATACAAAAGCAGAACAGCGCGATGAGCACGATATATGACCAGATGCCCAGCACGGAATAACTCCGCGCCGCGAGCGCCAAAAACAGATGAAGGCTGTTGTTCACCATATGAGCAAACACGGCAGGCCAAACCGAATCCAGAATATATGCCATATAGCCGTAGATCATTCCGGCAGCAAAGGGCCCCGCCAGATTTCCCAGATCCCCATGGATCATGGCAAAGGCGGCCGAGGTCAACAGTAAGGCAGGCAGCGTCCCCGCACGCTCCAGCGCGCTGAACATCACACCGCGGAAAAACAGCTCTTCCATAACGGCGGGAAGGATTACCACCACAAGTACGGTCTGCCACCGCTCGGTGACACCGTAGGCTGTCAGCTGCGAAAAAGTGTCGGTATACACATTTTCCTTGAGAAGCAGCGAAGCCGCCCCGTTGAGCAGCGCGGCAAAAAGCGCGGCGGCAAGCGACATCCACAGCACAAACCACACGGCGCGGTGCTTAAAGTGTCTGCAACGGAAAACGGCCCGTTTCCCTTCGTCGTCCTTCAGCAGGCGCAGCAGCAGGATTGGAAGAAAGTAGACGCCCACTTCCATCGCCGCCAGCACCAAAATATGGTTTGGAAGAACGCCCTGCCCCAGCAGATTTTCCGCCAGAAGCAGCAGCGCCATCACCGCGGCAGGCATAAAGCCCGCCGTCAAAATCAAACGGTCCTGTTTCATGAAATCTCCATCGCGCGGAACCCGCGCAGCAAACAAGTCAGTTATACATTAAATTCAAATAGCCCCGCGCTTCGCGCACCGCGGCTGCCGCGCCAGGGTCCAGCGGACGGATGCAGCCCATGGGGACCGCTTCTTTGCAGGGCGGCGACTGGATCTCCGCGCCAGGCCCGTTCAGATGTCCCGCAAGGCGCTCTGACCCTTTGCCCACCGCTTCGATACAACCCCGCTCGTCTGAAAAACAATACGCGGCGGCTTCGCCGCAGTGCTCCAGAAGATATGCGCCCTCCGGAAAAAGCTCCAACTGCCCGCGCCAGTGTTCAGGTGTCCGAACGCCGTGCAAAAGGTTCCCGCAGGCCGCTTCGTAAAGACCGTTGAGCGCGGGGATATCCCGCTCTTCCGCCCGGCGCACGGTCTCGTCCGGCAAAAGGATGCCGGCGCCAGTCCGTTTTCGCTCACAGCAAAGCACGGACAGGTAACCAAACCGACCGTAGTATGTCAAAAGGCTGTCTTCCTGCGTGATCAGAACGCTGAAGGCATGTCCCCTTGCCCGTCCGATGGCGGCGGCCTCCGAAAGAAGCCCGGCCATCAGGCCCGCTCCCCGATATGCGGGAAGCGTCGCCGCGGCATAGATATAATGCGCCGCAAAGCGTTGTCCATTCAACCGCATAGCGCAGGGGATCATCTGGAGGGACGAGATGACTTTATCCTCATTGCGGATCACCAGCGTGTTTTCAGCACGATAGGGATTTCGAAAGATCCAGTCCCAGAACGCCGGCTCATCCTTCGGAAAGCAGACCCGATAAAGCTTCGCCAGCGAGCGCCTATCGCCGTCCGCCGCAAAACCGATGGCGGGGCTCACTTGCCCAGCTCCTCAAACAGCGCCGCCATCACGTCGGCATGGATCGCCTCCGCCGGACGGATCGCGCCGTTTTCGGCGCAGGGGATCCGATGCCAGCCGTATGTTTCGCAAAGGGCCGAAGCCCGCTGGTGACAGCGGCGGAGATAATCGTGATCCAGTTCATGAATATCGCCGCTTCCCCCCTGCCGCTTTTGCAGCATTTGAAAGGATATCTCAGGGGGCATATCCAGATAAAGGACACAGGTGGGCGCGGGAAGCCCCAAAAGGTCGTATTCGTAATGAAACAGCCATTGAGAAAAGGCGAGAAGCTGGTCTTCCTCCAGTTTGGAAGATTGATGCACGGCGTTTGAGGTGGTATAGCGGTCGCAGAAGATGGTGCGCCCCGCCTCAAAATCGGCCTGCCAATCGGTTTTATACGAGGCGTAGCGATCCACGGCAAAGAAGGTGGAAGCAGCATAGGCGTTCACGTCGCCGGGATGCAAGCCGAAATCCCCCCGTAAATACATCCGCAGAAGCACGGAACTGTCCTCCTGATAACGGGGAAAGGTCAGCCGTTTATACTCCACCCCCGCCGCCGCAAGGGCGCGGCAGGCCAGCTCCGACTGGGTGGATTTCCCGCTGCCGTCGGTTCCCTCCAAAACGATCAGATGTCGTTCGCTCATAGGCTCTTCCCGCGTTCCCGCACTTCGTCTGCCTTGCCGCAGGTCATTTTCCCTTCGCCGCACGGCCCATTGAGACACGACGGCCCCGCCTTGGCAAACAGCGTAGGCGCCGCCTCGCGGCACAATTTGAGCATCTGCCACGCCAGTTCGCGAATCTCCCATTGTGCCCGGTTGCAGCAGCGCAGGCGGAAGAAATTGTACAAGCTGCGGGCGTTCATCGTCATGATCATTTTGGTTTCGCAGGCGTTGGGCAGCACATAGCGGGCGTCTTCAATGGCCATTTTCTCCGCCTGACGGGCCGCCGCCTTTTCGGGGACGCCCTGCGCCGTCAGCTCCTTCATATACCGCTCCTGCAGCGAATCGGCAAGGGAAAGATACGTCTGATAGCAATCCTGCATGAACGTCTGATACTTGGCCTCGGCTGCGGGATCCTTGGCGATCTCCGGCGGCGTGACGAAGGAAAACGCGCCCTCTTTGATCTTGACATAGCGCTGCGACTGCACGCTGAACGACGCCATGCGGTGACGGGTAATCTGCGCCAAAAGACTGCGGGACACGCCCTCGATGGCGAAGGTAAACGAGGCATGCTCAATGGGGCTCTCGTGGCCCATCTCGGTGAGCATTTTCAAAAAGTTTTCAGTCTTTTCCGGGGTCAGCCCATCTAAAATCGTATCCGCGTCAGCCGCGGAATAGCACATCTTTGCCGAGGCAGCGATCAGCCGTTCGGGATCCGGGGTATGCTCCACCAATGTAACGTGCAGCATGTCATTTTGCTCCTTTCCTTTTCCACATCAAAGCGTCCCAAAGATACAGCGGCAGCCTTGCCATGCGCCGCCAACGCTTGGGCTCTTTGCACAGACGGTACAGCCACTCCATGCCGCACTTCTGAAAAAAAGCGGGCGCCCGCTTGACGTTGCCGGCCAGCACATCCATGCTGCCGCCCAAGCCTGCCATCACGGGAACATTCAGCTCTCCGCCGTGATCCTCCATGAAATACTCCTGCTTCGGCGCGCCCAGGCAGACAAACAGCGCGTCGGGACGAGCCGTGTTGATGGCTTCCACCACCGGGGCCTCTTCGCGGAAATAGCCGTCGTGAGTGCCGGCAATCACAAGCCCAGGATTGCTTTCCTGCAGGCGCTGCGCCGCGCTCTCGGCTACGCCCGGCTTGGCGCCCAGAAGGTAGAGGCTCTTCCCCTCCTTCGCCAATGCGGCTGCCAGCGCCTGCGCAAAGCCGACGCCGGTCACCCGACCGCGGAGCGGCCTTCCCACGATGCGGGAGGCGTAGATCACGCTGATCCCGTCGGCCAATACCAGCTCCGAGCCGTTCAAAATATTCAAAAACCGTGGATTCTTTTTTGCTTCCAGCGCAAATTCCGCGTTGGGCGTTACCACACGGCAGCGTTTTTCCTCGCGGATTGACTCCATTGCCGAGGACACAGCCTCATCCATGGTCACGTCGTCAAACAGGATCGTCATGATCTGCTGCTTCACCGTGATCTCTTCCCTTCCGTTTTACAAGCATTATTAAATTATTTTACCAGATAATCAGTTTTTTCACAAGTCTTTTACAAAGAAAAAGCCGCTTTTGGCGGCTTATTCTTCGGTTTTCGGAGACTGCGGCGGAACAGTGCGCCGCTGGATCGTCGAAATGGCTGCGATCAAAAGGATCGCGCCGCCCGCAAAAAATCCCGCCACCGCCGCGTTACTCTCGCCCACCCGCTCAAACAGCGGATCCCAGAGATACGAAGCGCTGTTATATGCGATGTGCAGCGCGATGGTGGGCCAGAGGCTCCCGGTCCGCTTGCGGACATATCCCAGCAAGCAGCCCATCAGTCCGGCATAGACCATCCAAAGCTTCGACCCATGGACGCTTCCGAACAGGACCCCCTGAAACACCACCGCCAGCCCGGCGGGAATCAAGGCGCAAAGGGCATCGTAGATTAGTCCGCGGAACAGGATCTCCTCGATGACCGGTCCGCACAGGCACACGGCAAGCGCGCCAAGCGCGGGCGAAGCCGATTCCAGCGCCGACGCCGCTTCGGCGTAGCTGTCAATCCAGGTTTGCGGCCACGGAAACAGCCCGATGGCTATACCGAACCAGAGCGACGCCGCCACACCGGCCACCGCCGCCGGCAGGATAAGCGAGAAACGGGAAGGCCTGTTCAGCCCGGTATACGCCAGAAAACGGCGCTTCTTTGCCACCGCTGCGATCATAAGTACAACGATCACGATACCGTAAGAGATCAGCAGCGCCTCAATCTGATGGGCAAACAGCTCGTCTATCAGCAGCCGGTCCAATTCTTCAAAGGTCATACCCTGCCGCAGCAGGCCGCCGCAGTGATACAGCAGCACCGCAGTGCTCGCCACGGTTTGAGAAAGCACCATCAGTAGCATGGCAAAGGCCACCGTCAGCAACGGTTTTAACGTATTCTTTCGCATAAGCATCCCCTAAGCGGTTTCTTTCCTGCTATTATAATCCATCCTTGCGCCGTTTGCAATCTTGCGCTATAATATTTCAGAAAAAGAAAGAAAAACAGGCGGTGCTTTATGACAAAAAAAGAAAAAGCGGCGGAGGTCGTCCGCATTTTGAGGGAACATTATCCCGACACCTGCTCTCTGGTGGCGCAAAAGGATTACGAGCTGCTGTTCGCCACGCGGCTGTCGGCTCAATGCACCGACGCGCGGGTCAATCTTGTCACGCGGGAACTTTATTCCCGTTTTCCCACGCTGGAGGCGCTGGCCGCGGCCGACTTAGAGGAGCTCTGCCGCATCGTAAAGCCCTGCGGCCTGTTCCGCACCAAAGCAAACGACATCAAAAACGCCTCTGTCATGCTCTTGGAACGCTTTGGCGGCAAAGTGCCCGACACCATGGAAGCGCTCCTCTCCCTGCCCGGCATCGGCCGCAAAACGGCCAACCTGATCCTCTCGGACATTTACGGCCAGCCCGCCATTGTCGCGGACACCCATTGTATCCGTATCAGCGGCAAGCTGGGACTCACTCCAAAGGATTGCGGGAATGACCCTTATAAAGTGGAAATGGCACTGAAAAAAGTGGTGGAGCCGAACGAACAGGCCAGCCTCTGCCATCGCTTCGTCCATTTTGGCAGGGACATCTGTACGGCCCGCAATCCGCAATGCGGCATCTGCCCGCTGAAGCGCCTGTGCGACGACGCAAAGCACAGGGAATCTGCTCGCTGACCGTTGCAGGTATTACATGGATATAAGTGGCATTGATTATTTAGGGCTTGACCGTGTACTGAAGCGCGGTAGCGGAAAAATCCTTGCGGAACGGGATCATGCGTTTTTGGTTTACGACAAGATCAGCGGCGCTTATTTGCTGGCTTGCAACGACATGACGGCCGACATTTCGCTGCTCGACCGTTATGCCGGTCAAGACTGTGATCTGCTGATGGTTTCAAATCATGCTCTCGGAAACGCCGCCTTTGAACGATACGGCTTCTCTGAAAAACTGGTGTGTTATCAGGTTGCCTATTACGGTCAAAAACCGCCGCTTGACGCGAGATTGACAGTCAGAACGGCGGATGAAACCGATTTTGCAATGCTTTCGGAAACCTATCGGCTGATCCGTGCAGAGGAGCTCGAAATGGTTATCAAAAGAAAATCCATTTTGCTGGGATATCATGAGGGACGTCTGGTCGGCTTTATCGGAGAGCATCTGGAAGGAAGCATGGGGCTCCTTTATGTTTTTCCAGAACACCGGCGCAAAGGCTTCGGCACCGCACTTCAGGCCCATTTCATGGCAAAGACGATGGAGAGCGGCTGGATTCCTTTCGGCCAGGTGGAAAAGGACAATCAAAGCTCACTCAGAATGCAAAACAAACTCGGGATGACACGCTCTGACAATCTGATGGTCTGGATGTGGAAATAGCGCGGGCCATCCAGTCAAAAAACGCAATCCAAGAAGGTGACGGATACAGTTCCGTCACCTTCTTGCTGTCAGGCTTCCGTTTTTGCGGCTTGTTCTTTAGTTTTCCAGTCTTCCGGTATCAAAGGCGGGGTTGAAAGCATAAAAATTGCGGCTGTCGAGATTTTCCTGCACAGTGCGAAGGGCTTCGCCGAACCGCTGAAAATGGACGATCTCCCGTTCCCGCAAAAAGCGGATTGGTTCCAGAATATCGGGATCGTCTACCAGGCGCAGGATGTTGTCGTAAGTGGTGCGTGCTTTTTGTTCGGCGGCCATATCCTCAGTCAGATCGGTGATGGGATCGCCCTTGGATTGGAAATAGGTGGCTGAAAACGGCACGCCGGAGGCAGAAACAGGATAGATGCCAAGGGTATGATCCACAAAATAATCGGCAAAGCCCTGCTCTTTGATCTCTTCCATGGAAAGATCCCGCGTAAGCTGATGAATGATAGCGGATATCATCTCCATATGGGCCAATTCTTCCGTACCGATATCCGTAAGCACGCCAGAAACATTTCGATACGGCATTGCGTAGCGTTGGTTCAAATATCGCATGGATGCCGCCAGTTCGCCGTCGGGCCCGCCAAGTTGCGAAATGATAATCTTGGCAGAACGGGCATCGGTGCTGCGGATCTTTACGGGGAATTGCAGTCTTCGTTCATAGCTCCACATGGTCAAACCTCCGTTTCCCAGGGCCAGGGCTGAGCGACCCAATCCCACATTTCGCCGTCGGGCACATTCTCGGCGCACAAGGGACCGTAATTGGCCACATAATAGTCCTTTGCGGCCTCATAGGCATCCCTTGCCTGCCGATACGCGCTCAGCGCCTGCGCGTCTGCGGGGTGGGTATCCAGATATTCAATGAGTTCCTGCAGGACAAAGCCGGTCTCCGACACCGCCCGCAACGCTTCCCATTTTCCGTTCATCCGCACCGCACCCCCTCAAAGGGCAGATCCAGCACAGGAAACAGCGTTCCGCGGCACAAGGCGCGGCACGCGCCGTAAGTTTCGCCCCAATCCTGCATGGGAACGTATGCCATGGCAAGCGGGAGCCGTCCCAGCTCCCCGCTGCATTCCCGCAGCGGCGCCGGAACACCGGCTCCGGCAACGTCGGTAAAGGCGGCGGCACGGGGTCGGGACACCGTGTTCATGGGACGCCGCATCCGCATATTCGTCATAGGTCTGTTCAAACAGAAATCTCCTTTCTTCCGGGTCTCTGTCCCAATTTATGCCGGGCAGGACGGTGATGTGCAAACGGAAAAAGCCGTCGGCATTGCCGGCGGCTTTTGTAATAGTATTATGCTTTACAGTTCTTCCAATTCCGTCATCCACGCGGTTTTGAACGCGTCAGACGGCATTCTCCATGCGCCCCGGGGCGAAAGGCTCAGCGGCCCCACCATAGGCCCGTCCGGCATACAGGAGCGTTTATACTGCTGAGAGAGGAAGCGCCGGTAGCAGTTCTTCATCCAGTGTAAAATTGTCGCTCTGTCATATTCGTTTGCAAAGGCATAACAGGACAGCCGCAGGATCTTGCGCGGAGCAAAGCCCCAGCGCAGGATATAATAAAGGAAGAAATCGTGCAACTCATAGGGGCCCACCAGATCCTCGGTTTTTTGGGCGATCTGCCCCTCTTTGGGCGGGAGCAGCTCGGGCGAAACCGGCGTGTCCAGAATATCCAGCAAAACCTCGCGCAGCGGCGCGCTGCCACAGGTATCCGCATACCAGCGGACGATCTTGCGGATCTGGGTTTTGGGAATGCCCGCGTTGACGCCATACATACTCATATGGTCGCCGTTGTAGGTGGCCCAGCCCAGCGCAAGCTCGCTCAGGTCGCCCGTGCCCACCACAAGGCCATTGTTCTCGTTGGCGAGATCCATCAAAATTTGGGTGCGTTCCCGGGCCTGCGCGTTTTCAAAGGTCACGTTATGATTTGCGGGATCGTGTCCAATATCGGCAAAATGACCGCTTACCGCGGCGGCGATGGGAATCTCCCGCAGCGTCAGCCCCAGCTCTTTGCAAAGGACGCCCGCGTTGTCCCGGGTGCGGGCACTGGTGCCGAAGCAGGGCATGGTAACGGCGGTAACGCCGGAGGCGTCCTTTCCCAGCAGCTTCATGGCTCCGTGGGCCGCCAGCAGCGCCAGCGTGGAATCCAATCCACCGGAAACGCCAATAACAGCGCTAAAAGCGCCAATATGCTTCATCCGGCGAGCCAGCGCCTGCGTTTGCAGGGAAAAGACACAGGCGCATTCTTCGGCGCAGGCCCGGGGCTCTGCCGGGAGATAGGGGTCGGCGGCAACCGGCCGCGTCAGCCCGGTTTCCCGCAGGGGCATGGAGAATCGGATGGGCTCGGCAGCCATGCGCGCCGGGGCGGGATAGGTATTGGTTCTGCGCCGCTCGGTGGCCAGACGCTCCACGTCAATCTCAGTGATCGCCATATCATCGGAAAACGCCGCCGTTTCTGCCAGCAAAACGCCGTTTTCCGCCACAAGCTGACGGCCGGAAAACACCAGCTCCCCCGTACTTTCCCCGATCCCCGCGTTGGAAAGAAGATAGGCGCAATGGCAACTCCGGCTATGGGACGTGACCAGCGCGCGATGCTCTGCGGCCTTGCCGGAGCCGTCGTGGCTGGCGCAAAGGTTGGCGATCACAGTCGCGCCGTCGCGGCACATGGCAACCGAGGGCGATACGGGTACCCAAAGATCCTCGCAGATCTCAATGCCCAAGGTGAACGCGGGCAGTTCTTCGCAAACAAACCGAAGCCCTGCGCCAAAGGGCGCTTCCATACCGCAGAACGCCGCCGTGCTCTCGCCCGCAGGCGCAGGCGAGAAAAACCGCAGCTCCTGAAATTCGTCGTAATTGGGCAGATTAGTCTTGGGCACCACGCCCAAAATCCGCCCACGATACAGCAGCACGGCGCAGTTATAGAGCTTTCCCTGATGGCACACAGGCGCTCCCACGGCGATCAGCATGGAAAGATCTGCCGTGGCGCAAAGAACCGCTTCCACACCCTTTTCCGCCGCGTCCTGCAGGGTCCGCTGGAAAAACAGATCCCCGCAGGTATAGCCGGTGATCGAAAGCTCCGGCGTCACAAAAAGGTTTGCCCCCTGCTCCGCAGCCTTCCGCGCAGACGCAGCGATGGCGGCCGCGTTGAAGGCGCAGTCGGCAAGACGCATCCCGGGCGCCGCGGCAGCGACCTTAATGAATCCATCTTTCATAAGGCACGTCCCCTTATTAATTATTTGCAGAGCTCCAGAATGATCTGAGTAAACATTTTGG
Source organism: Clostridia bacterium (assembly GCA_017455565.1). Lineage (GTDB taxonomy): Bacteria > Bacillota > Clostridia > Oscillospirales > Butyricicoccaceae > UBA4644. The sequence goes on along the minus strand of JAFSZV010000042.1, from coordinate 8,994 downwards.
CGCTGAGCATCAGCTCTTCGATCACGGCAAACTCATCGGCGCCGTGCATTCGGTTGTCGGTGCCGGGCAGGGCACAGCCGAAGGCAACGCCGCCCTCGATCTCGTGCACATAGGTGCCGCCGCCGATGGCGATGCATTCGCCTTTGAGCCCGGTATATTCCTCATAGGTCTTAAGCAGCGTCTTGCACAGATCGGAATCGGCCGGCGTGTGGTGCGGCGGACGCATTTCGCCGTTTTCCAGCACGCGGAAGCCGCAATCGGTCAGCGCCTTTTCCGCCACAAAACGCATATTCTCATTGTTGGCGCAGATGGGGCAACGGCTGTCATACTGGCCGCGGAACCCGGTAAGCCCCAACTCCAGCACGCTGAACACCAGCGTCAGGCGGCCGGAGATCTGGTCCCGCTGATCGACGCCCAGCGCCGCGCCGTGGTCGTCCCCGAAGGGGAACAGCCGCGCCAGTCCGCGGATCGCGCGGGTGCAGGCCGTGTCGGCCAGCGGCAGCGACGCCAGCATGGCGATCATGGCGACCTGCGCGTTTTTACCGCTCTCGGGCGAGGAGGCGTGGGCGCTGACGCCGAGGGCGTGGACGCGAACCTTCCTCTCTTCTTCGGCAACGGTGAACTGGACGCCGGTCTGCCCTTCGGTCTTTTCACAAGCTGCGCGGACCTGGGCGGCAGAAACGCCTTCCAGCTCGGCATCGCATTCCCGTGTCACAATATTCGCGGTGGTCCCGCCATGGATGGCCGTCACCCGCGGAAGCGCGGGATCCTCGGCCCAAGAAGCGCCAAAAATGGGACGGTGCATGCCCTTTTCGATGTTGATGACGGGATATTCCGCGTCGGGAGAAAAGCTCAGCGGCGGCGCGGGCTCCTTCGGCAAATAGTATTCCAGATCCTCGCTGCCGGTCTCTTCCGCGCTGCCCAGAATCAGACGAACGCCCTTGGACAGGTTGGGATTGATCTCGCGGGCGGCCTTCATCGCCCACATGGACACCACCGCCGGCCCCTTGTCGTCGGCGGAACCGCGTCCGTAAAGAAGGCCGTCCTTCACCGTTCCTTCATAAGGCGGGAAGGTCCAGCCGCTCCCCTCGCTTACCACGTCAAGGTGCGCCAGAATGCCCAGATAGGCAGGCTTATCGTTGAGTTCGGCAGTGATTACGTAATTGTCAAAATTCTTGGTGCGGAAGCCCATCTCATCCAGCATACGCCTGCCCTCCTGCAGCGCGGCGCAGGGGCCCTCGCCAAAGGGCATGCCGGGCTTAGACGCCCCTCTTTCGCTCTTGATGCGGATCAGGCGGCAGATATCAGAGACGATCTGTTCCTGCTTATCCGCAAAATAGGCTTCGATTTGTTCACGGTACATCATCGGTTTCCTCCTGTTTCTATTTTAATGATTCAAATCCCATTTAAGTCAAAAGGCGGCGTGTATTCTTCCTTTGCCGATCGCCTGTCCTGCAAAAAGCCCTGAAAACCCAGTTCCGCCGCCCGCTCCGCCACAGTTTGATATTCATAAGTGGTAACTCTTCGGTTAATTTCCGGAAAACCCGCGCAGGTGGGCGTAGGCGTATACTGGCTCATCAGGCTGAGAAGAAAGTTCTCTTTGGGCAGCGCGTGATCCAAAAAATCCAGCAGCCGCAGCGAATCCTTGCTGCATCCCGGCAGCACCAGATGGCGGACGATCAGGCCCTTTTTGAGAAGATCCCCGTCCCAGACAAGACGCGGCTGCTGCCGGTGCATCTCAAGGATCGCGGCGGAAGCCACCGGAAAATAGTCGCGAGCCGCGGAATACCGGGCCGACAGCGCCGGGTCAAAATATTTCAGATCCGGCAGATAGATATCCACGCTGTTTTCCCATAGACGAAGTGTTTCGACGCGCTCATATCCTCCCGTGTTCATCACAACGGGGATCTTCAGCTTTGCAATGGACAATGCCTGCAAAATCTGCGGTGTAAAGTGCGTCGGCGTTACAAGATTCAGATTGTTCGCTCCCTGGTTTTCCAGTTCGTGAAAGATTTCGACAAGACGTGAAACGCCGATTTCCTTCCCGACGCCGTCCTTGCTGATGCTCCGGTTCTGGCAAAATACGCACCCCAGCGTGCATCCGGTGAAAAAGACCGTTCCGGAGCCTTTTTCCCCGCTGATGCAGGGCTCTTCCCAGAAATGCAGCGCAGCACGTGCAGCGCGGACCGTTGTCCCCTCGCCGCAGCAGCCGCGCTTATTTGTCCGGTCAACACCGCACTTGCGCGGACAGAGCGCACAGCCCGCCTCCATGACCCGTCCTTCTTTCATCAGATCTGAAACTCGGTGCCGCCCGGCACATGGACCTTGGAATGAAGCAGCAGCGTGTCCCCTTCTTTCAGGCGGGTCCCTCCGTTGGGAATAATGACCCGCCTGCCGCGCTTGATCATCACGATCACCGATTGGCGGGAGATATCCAGATCGCGGACATACTGATCATTCCAGGGGTTTTCACTGAGCAGCGTCACCTGCTTCAACTCTACGTGCATGTCGCCGGGGAGCGGCTCGGCGGCAAGGATCACGGTGTCGTTTTGCTCCAGCGTCAGGTTTCCCTTCGGGACAAGAACGTCATGATCCCGATGGACCGCCGTCAGGATCAGTCCGTAAGGCAGCTCCAGTCCGGAAACGGGCCGCCCGATCCACGGATCTTTTTGCTGAAGACGGATCTTGATAAACTGGATATCCTTTTCTCTGGCAAGACGGCCGGTGTTCTGCAAATGCGCATACTGCTGCACAAAGCCCGCAGAAATGATACCGGTGGGAATGGCCACCATGCCGACGCCGAGAAAGGTGATCACAATACCGAGGATTTTACCAAGCGTGGTGATGGGATAAATATCGCCGTAGCCCACGGTCAAAAGCGTCGACACCGACCACCACAGTCCGGAAAAGGCGTTTTTGAACACCTCGGGCTGCGCCTCGTGCTCCACGCTGTACATGCACAGACTCGAAGCCAGCATCAACACCAGAATGATGAACACCGACGACGCGAGCTGCTGCCGTTTTTGGGAAAGAACCTCGGTGATGGCGTTCAGCGAATCATAATACGTATTGATGCGGAACAGGCGGAAAATACGGATGATCCGGAAGATCCGGAAGGCCACCGCGCCCGCTGGGAAAAACACGGGTAAAAAAGTGGGAAGAAAGCTGAACAGGTCGATCAGTCCGCCAAACGAGCCGATGTAGCGAAACACGGAGCGAAGCTCGGTCGGCCGCGGGAAGATGTATTTCGCAGCAATGATCCGCAGGACATAATCCAAAGCGAACAGCCATGCCGTGATATGCTCAATCGCTTCCAGCAGCACCATATGGCGCTGATAGAAATCGGAAAACGTGCCGGCCAGCGCCACGGCAAGATTGACGATGATGATTGCCGTAATGAGAAAATCATAGCCGCGGCTGACAAAATCGGTAGAAGCTCCCACCTCCACGACCTTTGCCAGACGCGCCCGCCGCGCCTCCCATTGTTCCTGTTTTTTCATATTCGCTCTTCCCCTTGCCGAAAGCGTATATTCTGAATAACAGTATATCCTACCCGATGGCAGTTGTCAAAGCCATCCTGAAAGAAATCCGGCATACGCGCACGCGGGCGCGTATGAGCGTGTCCAAAAAGGCAAAAAGAACCCGCCCGTAAAGGGCGGGACGGGGCCGATATCGGCAGTTGGATCAAAACCGCTGTTTGATCTCCTTCAGGATCGCTTCGTCCGCGGGGCAGAAATGAAACTCCCCTATCTCGGCGGGCGTAATCCAGCGCAGATCGCAATGCTCCAAAAGCCGCGGCGTACCGGAAACGACCGACGCCTCGAACAGGGTCAGATGCACCGTCAGATCGGGATAAGCATGGGTGACCTCCATAAAGATCTTCCCTGGCAGAACGGTGATATCAAGCTCTTCCCGGCACTCGCGCACAAGGGCCTGTTTTCCGGTCTCCCCGGGTTCGATCTTTCCGCCGACAAATTCCCACAAAAGTCCGCGGGCCTTGTGGGCCGGACGTCGGCAGATCAGAAAACGGTCCCCCTTGCGGATCAGCGCGGCAACAACCTCTGTCATGCCTTTTCCCCCTGCCCGTCTTTCTTCCCGATCCTGGCAAACAGCGGGAAGGTGTGCGGCCAGACGCAACCCGCAAAGATCACCATAAGGAAATAACGAATGGCGTCCGCAGCAGCATGACCGTTGAGCAGCGTCTTCAGCACGGGCTTTGCGCCGACGCGGACCGTCATGAGCAGCGCAAGCCCCAGCACCAACTTGAGCGCCTGCCCTAAAAAGGGCGCTTTTGTGTCAAAATGAAGCTTTTTCCGGTCGTAGGCATAGGAAACGCCAAGTCCCAGCATGCAGCCCAGAATGGTATAAGCGTTTTTGGTCCCTTCGAACAGGTTTTCCGGATCAATATCCGCGGGAAACGCATAGCACAGGGCAAAAATCAAATAACCCGCCGACACCGCGGCCAGCAGTATGAACAGCCAGGGCATACAGCGGCGGAACGCCTCTTCCGTGCGGAAGCAGGGATAAAGCGCCGCCACCAGCAGGATGGCCGTGATAAAAGCGATGCCTACGTCCAGCGGCGTATGGACGCCCAGATACATGCGGGAAACCGGTACCAGCACGATCAGCACTGCGCAAAAGATTTTTTGCCAGACCTTTTTGCAGTGAATCCAAAGGACGCCAAAGATCCCTGCACCGTTCTGCGTATGTCCCGAAGGGAAAGAATAGCCGCCTGCGCCGGCGCGGGCCGACTCCACAATCGTGAATCCAGGATCCACGACCCACGGCCGCGGGATCCGGAACAGTAGCTTCAGACTCTGGTTGGCCGCGATCCCCAAAAAACCCACGGTAAACAGATAATAGCCGTAATGCTTGCTGACGCACCAGAACAGCAGCAGCGCCAACACCATAAAACAGATCTCGTCGCCGGCGTAAGTGATTGCGGAAAAAAATTGGGTCAGAAGCGGTGTGCGAAGCCCCTCCAACAGGCGCAGAAAATCCACGGTCGGCCCTCCTTTAAAAATGTAAACAGCAAATGCTTCCGGCAGATTAAGCGCCGGAAGGTTCAGAAACGCAATAGATCGTAGCTTCGGCAGAAGGCCGCCGGATCGGCTCCCATCGCCGTAAGCTCCAGCAAAAGCTTTGCACAGGCAAGGCTGTCGCTTTCCGCCCGGTGATGGTCCAGCGGGATATCAAAATACCGGCAGAGCGTATCCAAGCGGTGATTGTCAAGCAATGGAAGGGTTTTCCGCGCCATGCGGCACGTGCAGAGATAGTCGACGGCGCTCTTCCACTCCAACTCATAGGCCTTCAGGCATTTGGCCAGCACACCCATATCAAAGGGCGCGTTATGCGCCGCCAGCACGCCGCGGGAAAAAAATCCTTCGATCATGGACCACACCAGAGGGAACGTGGGCGCCTGCGAGGCCGTCTGGGGCGTAATGCCCGTCAGATACACGTTGAAGGGATCGAACCAGGTCTCGGGATTGACCAGCGTATGAAAGGACTGTACAATCTCCCCGTCCTCCACCACCGCAATGCCGATGGCGCTCATGCGATCATTTGCCCGGTTGGGCGTCTCCACGTCGAACGCGACAAATCGTTCCACCGCGGTCATATGCTTTTCACCGAAAGGATGTTGCTGAACAGCCAGCAGCTGTGTTTGCGAACATATTCGCAGTATTCGTCCCGATTGATATAGTATTCCTCTCCCCAAGACGACACTCTCAGCCATTCCCCCTCTATCCCGGTCACCATCAGAAAATGGGAGTTGGTCGCGTTTGACGGGCGATAGCCCTCAGCGGTGCGGCGGTAAAGGGAAAGCCTGTGCTTCTGCCAGAACAGCGGGAAATTCGGTCCAATGGAAAGGATCACGGGGATATCTTCCTCCAGCATCCGCTCCATATTTGTCCAGAGCGTGCGCCTTCCGGCGTTCCAGCGGGCCCGGAGCCGAATCCCGTATTTGCGGAAATAGCGGTTCATCCCCAGAGCGAGGGTGATCCCGTCTTTTCCAAAGGGATACAGGATGGGAAAATACCGCCGCCGGAGATCTTCGACCAGCGGCCCATACTGCTCCTGGGGGATCGGCTCTCTGTCTGCGCCGGAAAACACCTCGGTGCGGCAGCCTGCGTGCCAGCGGTGCAGATAAATCAGCAGATCGGCTCCGCCCACCACGCCGCAGCCGCAGCGGCGCATGGTCTTATTCTTCGCGGCGGTCTGATCGCCGCCGTAAGCCAGGCGGCCGTTTGGATGGCGGATCATGAGATATGGATGCCGCAAGACGGCCTTTTCCATAGCGAAGCCTCCCCTGTTTGTTTTTTTATTCATATTATAAAATTTTTAAAATAGCTTGTCAATGTGAGAAAACGGACGGCGGCGCCGTCCGTTTTGATGCGTTGTTCAGGCCCATACAAGCCAGCAGAACAGATAACCCACCGTCACCGCGGTTAATGTGAAAGGCACGCCCACCTTCAAAAAGTCCTGCGTGCGGACCTTATAGCCCTCCTTCTGCAAGATCCCGATGGTGGCAATGTTGGCGGAGGCACCGATGGGTGTCAGATTGCCGCCCAGCGTGGCGCCGGTCAGCAGGCCGAAATAAAGCACATACGGGCTGCACCCCATCATGGCGGCGATGCCCGTAACCACGGGCAGCATGGTGGCGACATAAGGAATGTTATCAATAAAGGCAGACATCAGCACCGAGCCCCAGACGATCAGGCTGTACATGACGAACAGGTTCTTGCCGCCCACCCGGACGAACATCTGGCTGATCCGGTCAATAACGCCCACCTCGGTCAAACCGGCAATCACAATAAACAGGCTTCCCAAAAGCACCAGCGTCATAAAGTCGATATCCTTCAGCGCCGCCTTTGCGGTTGTGAAGTCCTTATCCTTTACAACGCTTCGGATCAAGCCAATGGCAAAGATCGAAAGGCAGATCAGGCCGTTTGTGACAGAGGGTTTGCTTGGAATAAAAGACGCTGCGATTAGCAGGATCACCGTGGCCGCCAGAAGCACGGTGGGAAAATAATCCTCCACCTCGGTGAGCTTGCTCATGGTCACCTTGCCCTTCTCCCGGCGGAACAGCAGCATGATCACCGGCGCCGTTGCCAGCGCGCCCAGCTCCACTGCCCAGAAGATGCTGGGCTTGCCCTGCATGAAGAGGAAGTCCAGAAAATCCATGTTGGCATAGCCGCCCAGCATGATGGATGTGGTATCGCCCACCAGCGTGGCCGCGCCCTGCAAATTCGAGGAGACCGAGATGCAGATCAGCATCATCACCGGCGAAATGTTCATCCTGCGGCAGATGGCAAAGCCCACCGGGGCGATCATCAGCACCGTGGCCACATTGTCAATAAAGGCAGATACCACGCCCGCAAAGATCGACATGGCCACCGCCACCCACATGACGTTTGGCGTTTTCTGAAGGATCAGATCCGCCAGCCGGTTGGGCATTTTTGAAGCGATAAACAGCGATACCGTGCCCATGGTTCCCGCCAGCATCATCAAAACGTTCCAGTCCACCGCCGAGAAGACCTTTGCCGCGGGCATGATGCCCAACGCGACGGAAATCACAGCGGAGATCAGCGCCACATAGGGCCTTTTGTCGCTGAGGGCAATCATCAGAACATAGGTAATCAGGAAGAGGATCAAAGCTAACGTCTGCATACCATTTTCCTTTCCTTCCAATAAAAAAAAGACTTTTACCGGCATCGCAAAATGCAGCAAAGTCTCGTTTTCTTTCAGGCACAACCCGGTGCAAAGCACGTGATGACGAACTGCGCCGCGCGCAAGGCGCGCAAACTACTCCCTTTTCCGATAAAAAGTATATCGGATACCCGCCGCATTTGTCAAGGAAAACTTGTGGCGTGTGGAAAAAGCAAACAAACGTGTGCGAATCAGCGGCAATCTCCTTTCAACTGATAGCCTTTTTCCCCGCAACAGCGGCAGGGGTTGGGATCATAGCCAACGCGATCCTTCTCATTTTGAAAGGCATCGCAATCGTAGATTTTCGTCTGGTTCAGCGGCACTGATTGGTCTCATCACGTTGCCGTAAGCATCTAAGTCGAAAACAAATACAAAACCGCAGCAGACGATTCAGAAATATCTGCTATCACAATTTCCGGAAGATTGCGATTACATTTTTGAGAATTTTCGGCAATCGGTCCAGCGAAAACAACAACAAATCGTTCCTCATATTTCTCATCAATGATAAATACGGTTTCCTTCAAAGAATCGGCCCATCCAGTCAGCATCTCTTCTTTAAGCAGGCCGCCCTTCACATCTTTCGGAAGAACTGCTTTCAGCGTAAATTGCCGCGGCGTGCCATAGAGCTTTTTTACCATTATGTCACATCGGATCAAAACCTGTTTTTCCACGACCGAATATTCAGAAAAAAAGCTTTTGTCTGGAAGCAGCATCCATTCTTTTACGGTTTTACCGCGAAAAAACACACAGAAAAGACAGCAGGTCAAGATGACCATAATCAATGCCCATACAGGATGCTTTTTCTTCATTTACTCTCCCATTTCAGCCATTTAAAAAATACATTTTCGGAAATTGCAAGAACAAGTGGCTCTTCTGGCATAGTCGTGGTACAAAAATGGCCAAAACCCCTGTAATTATGCGACAATGAGAGCATCACGCTTTCGATTGGGAAGGGGGATCTCCAAATCCGAGCACACGAGGTATACGAGGTCGAGCATATTGTCAATGTTTCTAAACCCGTAGGCTTTGCGAATAATGAGCTTTATCTTGTTGTTTGTGGCTTCAATTCTTGCGTTGCTTATATCCAAACGGATTGCATTGAGGATATGCGTCTGGTGTCGCCGGATCTTGCGGGCAAGGTCACAGGCAATCATGGGACGGTTCTCTGATTGACACTTAATTACTGATTTTTTGAATGACATAATACGTTGCCCCGGTCAGACGGCTGATCTGTCTGACTGACACGCCGGCACTTTTCATGCGTTGGATGCTTTTCTCTTGATCCCC
>JAFSZV010000041.1 GCA_017455565.1 Clostridia bacterium | reverse complement strand
CTGACTTTCCTACGGACGTAAAAGCCCTTGGAGGCGAAGGTCAGACCATTACCTCGCTATTCTAACAGTTTAGGCAATGAGATGTCCCATGCCTATGGCTGGCTGCCATAAATCAAGGGGCAAATATATAGTAACAGGAGGCGAACGCCGTGAACGGTCTTGCGGCAAAGCGCCTGTTTTTGTTGGACATGGACGGCACCATCTATCTGGACGACGTGCTGTTTGACGGCACGCTGGACTTTCTGGCCCATGTGCGGGCCATCGGCGGCCGCGCCCTTTATCTGACCAACAATTCCTCCAAAAGCGTGCAGCGCTATGTGGAAAAACTGAAGCGCATGGGTATCGACGCGGAAGCGGAGGATTTTTATACCTCAGTGAACGCCACCGTCCGGTTTTTAAAAGAAAAATCCTATCGTCTTATCTATGCGCTTGGGACGGAGGCCTTTCGCTCGCAGCTTTTGGAGGCCGGTCTTCCCGTCACCGAAAGGCGGGAGGCGGGGATCGACTGCCTGTGCATGGGGTTCGACACCGAGCTTGCGTTTCAAAAATTGGAGGATGCCTGCATCCTTTTGGGGCAGGGCGTGGACTATATCGCCACCAATCCCGACTGGGTCTGTCCCACCTGGTACGGTTATGTTCCCGACTGCGGCAGCGTGGCGGAAATGCTTTTCCGCGCCACGGGGCGCAGACCGCGTTTTATCGGGAAACCGCAGCCCGAGATGGTGCGCTTTGCCATGGAACGCGCCGGTTTTTCTCCCGCTGAAACGATCCTTGTGGGCGACCGGATCTATACCGACATCGCCGCCGGGGTCAACGCGGGCGTTGACACGGCGCTGGTGCTCAGCGGCGAAGCAACGATGAAGGACGTGGAAAAAAGCGCCGTAAAGCCCGCGTATCTTTTCAAAAACATTCGGGAAATGCTCAACGAAATGACAAAAATCTGACAGGAACAAATCATAAACAGGAGAAAGAGGGCCTTAGTATGGGTTTGGAAAAAAGCTCCGGCATCCGCATCGGCAAAGGGACCCCTGGCAGGCGCAATCTGATCACCGATGTTCCCGGCGTCAAGGTGGGGCACGTCACCGTTCGGGACGGCAAGGACGTGAACACCGGCGTCACCGCCATCCTGCCTCACGAAGGGAACCTGTTCCGGGACAAGGTCATGGCGGCCTCCGCCGTGATCAACGGCTTCGGAAAGACCATGGGTCTGGTGCAGGTAGAGGAGCTCGGCACCATCGAGACCCCTATCATCCTGACCAACACCCTGAGTATCGGTACGGCTGCCACCGCGCTCATCAAGTATATGCTGGCGCAGAACGAGGATATCGGCCGCACCACCGGCACGGTCAACCCCTTGGTATGTGAGTGCAACGACGGCGTCCTCAACGATATCCGCGGCCTGCATATCACCGAGGAGCATGTCCTTGATGCCATCGCAAGCGCCTCCGAGGAGTTTGCCGAGGGCGCTGTGGGCTCTGGCACGGGGATGCGCTGCTTGGGCTTCAAGGGGGGCATCGGTTCAGCCTCCCGTATCGTCAAACTGGACGGAAAGGATTATACCGTCGGCGCGCTGGTAATGAGCAACTTCGGCTCCGCCGGCAATCTGATGATCGACGGGCGGCATGTGGGCCGCGAGATCAAGGACAGGCTGGACGGTGAAAAGCAGGACAAGGGATCCATCATCATGCTCATCGCCACCGATATCCCGCTTTCCGAGCGCCAGCTCAAGCGGGTGGCCCGCCGGGCAGGCGTGGGTCTTGCACGCACGGGCTCTTATTACGGCAACGGCAGCGGCGACATCTCCATCGCCTTCACCACAGCCAACCGGGTGCCGCATGATAACAAGGGCGCCTTCGTGGATATGAAGATGATGGATGATTCTTCCATCGATCCCGTTTTCGCCATGAGCGCAGAGGCGGTGGAGGAGGCCATCATCAGTTCCTTGTATCATGCCGCCACCACTACCGGCCGCGACGGCCGCGTACAGCACGGCCTGCGGGAATATATCGGCTGAAACAGAAAATACAGGCGTTGCCTCAATTTAGCTCGATAAGCTATTTTGGAATAACGCCATTTTTATTGCTCTTTTTGAAACAGCATGCGGAAATATCGCAGTTCCCGGCCGGAAATGGCGCCGAAAAGCCGCAGCAGCAGAAAATAACCCGTTCCGGCGGCAAAAAACGACAGAAGGGGGTGGGCTCCCGCCAGAGCCGGCGCCAGCAAAAACGGCGTTAGAACCGCGGCGCATACCGCCAGAACCGGCGCCAGCACGCTGCGATAAAGTTCGATCTTCAGCCCTGCATGTCGGAAAAGCCGGCGGTAGCTCAAAAGAAAATTCAGCGTCTCACTGAAATAGAGGATGATCAGATAGCCGCCTACGCCCCTGCGCGGGATGAGCTGCCACACCAGCAACAGAGACAGCGCGGCGTCGAGAATGTTGATCCGCATGCTGGCGGTCTGGAGTCCCAGCCCCTTGAGCATGCCGTCCACCGCCGTGTCCAGATACATCAGCGGCGTCAGCGGCGCCAGCATCCGGATATAACGCCCGGCCGCGGCCGAGCGATAGAGGCGCTGTCCCAGCGTTCCGCCCCAGACCATCAGCGCCGCCGCCGCAAAAAAGGAAAAAAGCAGCGTCAGGTGGAGCACCTGCCGCAAAATCGACCGCAGCCGGGCCAGCTCGCCCTTGGTGTTCCGCTCTGCAATCTCTGGGATCAACAGTCCCGAGACCGTTCCCAAAAGGATGGAGGGAAAGGTCAGAATGGGAAGAGTCATCCCTTGGATGACCCCGTAAGCCGCCAGCGCCTCCTGCGCTCCGATGCCCGTTTTTCGGAGACCCTTGGGGATGAGCATATGCTTGGCGGTCACCAGTCCCGAGCGGATCCACGATCCCACCGCGTCGGGCGCGGCGATGGACAGCAGATCGGGCGCGGCGGAAAAGGGGATCCCGCCCCGGCGCTCCAGCCGCTCCAACCGGAAAAACAGGCTGCCCAGCACGGCGGAAAACAGCTCGGAGCAAAGGGCGCTTTTGCATAACAGCAGACAGGCTTCCTCGGAGGTGTGCGGCATCTGACGGAAAAACAGCAACGCCGTCATCCCCGCGTGAAAGAGGAATTCGGTGACCTGTATCGTGGCAATGCGCCCACCGTGCCGCAGGGCGGTAAAGCAGCCGCCCAGACAGGCCGACACCGCCATGCAGGGCAGGGAAAAGGCCAGCAAGCGCAAACAGCGCCCCAGTTCTGGCGCGTCAAGCCACGCGCTCGCCGCAAGATCGCTGCCCAGCCAAAGCAGCGCGGCGGCGCTTATTCCCAGCACCAGGCTGTAGCCCAGACACAGCAGCATGACACTTCCCCGGGCATACCCCTTTTGCAGCGGCAGCTCCAGCACCAGCCGGGTGGTAGAGAGCCGGACGCCGGATACGGCTACCGCCGCCGCCAGCCCATAGGCCGACATCAATAGCTCATATAGCCCGATTCCCGCCGCGCCAATCCATCGGCTGAGCAGAACCTGAAAGCCCATGGCCAGGATCCGCAGCAGAAGTGAGGCCCCGGTCAGGATTAGTGTGTTCCGCAAAAATACCTTCGCCTGTCTCATGGCAAAGTCTATGAAACTTTTTTGCAAAACATGAAAAAAACCCTTGCATTTTTTCTGAAAACATGATAATATAATCCTTGCTGACCGAACAAGGAAGCATCCGGGTGTAGCGCAGCTGGTAGCGCGCTTGACTGGGGGTCAAGAGGCCGTGAGTTCAAGTCTCGCCACTCGGACCATGTCGAGTGTTCATAACGACAATGAACATTCCGTAGACAGGAGTAATCGAAAGATTGCTCCTGTTTTCGTTTATCCGGCCTTGCGTGTGATGTACTCGACGGCCACGCCCTGTCGAGTGTCTATCGTCACGCTGGACGGCAAAGAAGCAACCTCCGGCATATCCAGTACGCCGATAAAGTTGTAGTGGATGTCAAGCTGCTGCGTTCGGTTTTTCCCTGTGCCCTGGGCGTGATGGACAACGATCTTTTCCACCATCTCATTAAGGACCAGCGGCGTAAGCTCCTGTATGTCCGTATACTTTCGGACAAGCCTCAGAAAGCTGGCAGCGTTCATTCGGCTTTTCTTATCCTTCTCGATCTCCGCCCGTAAAGCGGAGATTTTCTTTTTCAGGATAAGCTGCTCGTCGTCATACCGCTTCGTGAGCATCATAAACCGCTCGTCGGACAGTTTTCCGCTGGCATTGTCCTCGTAGGTCTTGGAGAAAAGCCCGTCCAGTTCGGCACTTCGGGCCAGGTTGGCCCGAAGTTCATCTTCGCGCTGTGCGCGCTCTCGCTCGGCCACTTCCAGGGTCTTTGCCATCAACAGCTTTACAAAGTCCTCCTCCTTGTCCTGCAAGAAGGCCGTCAGCCGTCGGATCTCCAAAAGCATGACCTGTTCCAGCGCGTCCACCCGGATATAGTGGGTCTGATTGCATGTACCCCGGTTGCCCCGATAGTTGGAGCAGTTGAAGTATTGCAGCTCCGTATGCGGATGGTTGACGTTGAAATGCAGCTTGCGGCCACAATCCGCGCAGTAGAGAAGTCCGGCAAACATGTTCTTTTCCACCTTCTTCGGCTGCCTGCGCTTCGTACCCTCACGGATACGCTGTACCATCTCCCAGGTCTGACGGTCAATGATGGGCTCATGCACGCCCTCAAAAATCACATGGTTTTCCTCGGGGTTTTCATACCGACGCTTATCCTTGAAGGATTTGGAGTAGGTCTTGAAATTGACTACATCCCCCATATACTCGCGGGAGGTCAATATCTTGTTCACCGTGTTTGAACTCCAATGGTAGGGGCTTTCAGAAAAAGGCTTTCTTCCCGGCTTCCTGACGCCTTTCAATTTCCAATACTCCGTAGGCTTCAGGATTTCCTCCTGCTCAAAGATAGCGGCGGTCTTGTCGATCCCGTACCCGTCAATGCACATCTGGTAGATGCGCCGCACCACGGCGGCGGCTTCGTCGTCAACGACCCAGTATTTGGGGTTGTCGGGGCTTTTCACATAGCCGTAGGGCGGCAGAGAAAGCGGGACACCGGCATTACCGCGCAAACGCTGGGAGCTTCGGATTTTACGGGAAATATCCCGGGCGTACCACTCGTTCATAATGTTGCG
>JAFSZV010000040.1 GCA_017455565.1 Clostridia bacterium | reverse complement strand
TGGGCGGTTATGCCGCGGGCGGGAAAATCGTGCGGCACGGCCTTTTGCTGCGCACCGCCGTGCTTTCCTCTCTTTCGCCGGAGGATCAGGCGACGTTGACAACAGACTATCACCTTGCGACGATGGTGGATTTTCGTATGCGGATGGAGCGGGAGCAGTTGCCTGAACCCGTGATTCCCGGCGTGGAGAACCGCTTTTTGTCGGTGATTGAGGAACCCGAATACACCCCCAAAATGGCGAAGCTGGTCCAGCGGGAGGAGGATCGTTTCCAGCGGCTGAAGGAAGCCTGCGAGTCTGGCATGCTCAACGACGGACTTTATGTAAACTTCCTGTTTTCGGAGCAGGGAAAAGCCGGGTATCGCGCCTTCTTCGACTGCCTGCTGGCCCTGCCGGAGGGGCGCTCCTGCCTGTGGCACTGCACCGACGGGAAGGATCGCACCGGCGTTGCCGCCATGCTGATTCTTACGGCGCTGGGCGCGGATCGGGACACCATCATGGAGGATTATCTGCTGACCAACGAATACAACGCCAAGCGGATTGCCGCTGTCCGCGACGGTTTGGAGACCATGCTGCCGACGCGGGAGCTGCAGGAGCTGGCGCTGTTTGGTTCCGGCGCGGTGTTTGAGCGGTATATGACAAACGCGCTGAAGGCCATGGACGAGCGCTGCGGCTCCGCGATGGGGTATCTGACCCGGGTGCTTGGCCTGGACGAGACAGAGCTGGGGCTGCTGCGGGATAAATTCCTGGAATGATTCGTCAGGTGAACCGTGACAGCTTGCTTCAAAATAGTTTACATAACATGAAAATCAAAACCGTGGCGGAAATAACCGTCACGGTTTTGTGATGGATGGATTATATTCCGATGATGGAACGCCCGTCCCGTTTTCCATGGCGAGCAGCCATTTCTTTTTATCAAGGCCCCCGGCATAGCCCGTCAGGCCTCCCTTCGCGCCGACAACCCGATGGCAGGGGATGATCAGGGAGATGGGATTGTGGCCGACGGCTCCGCCCACCGCCTGCGCGGACATGCCGGAACGGGCGTGGCGCCGCGCCAGAATTCCCGCGATTTCGCCATAGGTCATTGTTTCCCCGAAGGGGATCGTCAGCAGAATGTCCCAGACCTCCTGCCGGAACGGAGTGGCGCGGAGGCGGAGAGGCGGCGTATAATCCGGGGCTTTTCCGCTGAAATAGGTGGTGAGCCAACGGTCGGCCTGTTCAAAGACGGCAAGCTCCTTTTCCGTATGTCGGGCGGCAAGCGTATCGGCAAAGTATTTTTGCCCGTCGAACCACAGCCCGGTCAGCGCGTCTCCGTCGCTGGCCAACGTGATTCCGCCGATGGGTGAGCGGAAATGATGCGTAAAGTCCATGGCTATTCTCCTAAAAGGTAAAATCCGTGAAAGATGATTCCTCTGCATTGTACCATCGGAAATACACGTTGTAAAACCGTTCTTTTTGATATATGATACAAAAACCGATAATTGTCACAAAGGGGTGGACAGATTCTGATTCCCATGCTATTGTCATAGAATCGAATCATCGTGACAGGGAGGAACATCATGGCATCAAAACGATATGCGCAGGTCAACCGGGAGCGCTGTGTGTCCTGCGGCGCCTGCACACACGAGTGTCCGAGGGACGCCATCCACGTCTGGAAGGGCTGCTTTGCCCTCGTCGATTCTGACCTTTGCGTTGGCTGCGGGAGGTGCCAGCGCACCTGCCCCGCCAACTGCATCGACATGAAGGAACGGGAGGCGGCGGTATGAACCGAAAAAAACATTGGTATGATTATCTGTGGATTTGGTCGATCCTGTATTTTACGCTGGGCTTTTTCAACATTCTGTTTGCATGGCTGGGCATGATCGACTTCCTGCTGCCGATGCTGCTGGCCATCTTCGGCGGAAACAAATTCTTCTGCAACCATTTGTGCGGCCGCGGACAGCTCTTTACCGTGCTGGGAAAGACCTGCAAATGCTCCCGTCAGAAGCCCGCCCCCGGGTGGCTTTCCTCCAAATGGTTCCGCTACGGCTTTTTGATCTTTTTCCTCACGATGTTCGGCAACATCCTCTACCAGACGTATCTGGTCTACGGCGGCGCGGCGTCTTTGCGAGAGGTCGTCAAGCTGTTCTGGACCTTCCGGGTACCCTGGGACTGGGCCTACACCGCGGGGACGACGGCGGATTGGGTGGCCCAGTTCAGCTTCGGGTTTTACAGCCTGATGCTCACCTCCACCCTCATCGGCCTGATTGTCATGCTGCTCTATCGTCCGAGGACCTGGTGCAGCTTTTGCCCGATGGGCAGCATGACCCAGCTCATCTGCAAGCTCAAGCACCATAATCAAATGCCCGAGTGAAAAGGAAGCCTGACGTGTCGCGCGTCAGGCTTCCTTTTTAGGCATTTTATGCCTTGTTGAATTTCTCCTTCGGCTGCTTGCAGCGGGGACACTTCCAATCCTCCGGCAGCGCTTCAAAGGCAACGCCGTCATGCTCGGCGGGGTCGTAAACATAGCCGCAGATCGAGCAGACGTATTTGCCGCTGGCCTCCTGTTCGTCGAAGGTGACCTCCGCCAACACGGTTTCCACCGGCTTATCCAGATCCATGACCCGCTTTGCCTCCAGATTCTCATAGCCCTGGGGCGAGTGGGTGGAGAGATAGACCGTCGGTTGATTGCGGATAAATTCGCGCACACGGTCAAGGGTTTCCCGGGCGGCGCTCAGGTCGTCGAATACCACGGAGAGCTTGTTCTCATAGAGCGCTTCATCCACCTAGGTGATGTCGCCGTGGATC
>JAFSZV010000011.1 GCA_017455565.1 Clostridia bacterium | reverse complement strand
GTCTTCCCCGACGCTAAATACCAGCGGTGCGTCGTCCACTTCTACCGCAATGTATTCAGCGTGGTCCCGAAATTCAAAGTGAAGCTCGTCGCCAAAATGCTCAAAGCGATCCACGCAAAGGAGAGCAAGAAAGCCGCACGGGAGAAAGCGAAAGCCATCGTTGCGGAGCTGAAAGCGATGAAGCTCAAAGAGACGTCAAAACGGGAACTCGGCTTTGATGCTGGTCTGCGCCAGGCTGCGTCATGTGGCCGGATCACAGTGGGGAAACAAGAAGTATATGAGCATGAAGCACTTGGAGGCAATGGACGTCTCCCTCGCCGGTTGACTTCACTCATAGGGGCTCCAAACAGATTTGCGCAATTTTCTTGACACTACCTCTTCCTACTCGATTCCGGCTTTGGATTCAGATAAAAAACCGCTTATGGAGCGATTCCCGCAGGGGGCGGCAAATGCCGATGACGATGAGCATCATGCCCAGCAGGAACAGGGCGATCAGTGGGTAAAGCGACCACCAGCGCATGGTCGCGCCAAAGGTCACCTTAAGCAGAAACTCGATCAAAACGCACAGCCCGCCCGTGGCGATAAGGGCGCCGCCGATGATATAAAGCCAGCGGTGCCGCCGGGATCCCACGGCATAGCGCAGCAGGACGATGACAGTCTCGGCGATGAGCAGGACCCCGCCGCCCAGCGGCAGGGCAAAGGGCAAAAACCACCGCCCGCCAGTCTTCAGACAGACATACAGCAAAAACAGCAGGGTGCCCACCGCGGCGATGGGGAAGAAAACCACCGGATTACGGCGGCGGAACCACAGCGGCAGACAGAGGATCAGATAACCCAGCAGCAGCCCGCCCATAACATAGCCGCTCCAAGTGATATGGCGGTGAAGCTGCAGATCAATGAGAAGCGAAAGCACCAGCGGGATGGCAAACAGAACGCTCACGATAAACAGCGCGCCGCCGTGGCTCACGGTCTCGTCGCCCGCATACGGGGGATAGGGCGCGGGATCGGCGCGCTCGTCGATATCGGGATGAAAGACCCGCGTGCCGCACAGAGGGCAGGCCTTTACGCCTTTTTGAAGCTCGACGCCGCATTTGACACAATACATGGCAAACTCCTTATTTTTCGTTGCTCTCTATGCGCACATGGCAGCCCAGACGCACCAGCTTGGGAAACAGACGCTCCTCCAGCCGGGGCTGACGGCTGTTGCGCACCATGTTGAGGAAGGTGCGGCCCTGCCAACTGGTCACGCTGGCGTTATAGGGGGCGCTGGCCTGCGCGCCCAGCACAAATTCCACCCGCCGGACAAAGGGCGCCATCTCCTCCGGCAGCGCCACGTCGCCCAGATTGGAAAGGCACATGGTGGCGACGCTTTCACCTACCGTATCGAACACGATGCGCATCACCCAGTTTTTCAAAAACAGCGGGATTACCTTGATGAGGGGATTGCGCTCGCTGTTGACGTTAGGCGTGAAGATGGCCGACATGTTTTTGGCGGTGATGATGAGTTGCATTTGATGATAGACGATCTTGGCCAGCTCTTCTAGCGTATAGTCGCCCATGCGTGGATCGACACCGATGTTGGCCACCGCCACAAAATTGCGCATGGTTTCGCCGCCATAGAGCTTGCGGAGGTTGACGGGGATCTGCACCTTCACGGGCCTGCGGTTTTTCCGGCGGGGTACGTCCTCCGCCTGGATCTCCAGCAGCGATTGAAGCAACAGCGCTGTCAGATAGGCTGTTACGGTGACGTTGAGGGCCTTTGCCCGGGCGCGCAGTTCCTCGCTGTCGAGAATGCCCAGGGTCACGTGCAAAAAGCGGTCGGGTTCCTGCTCGCCCCGAAGACGGTAAACGTTACGGTCGTCCCGGGGGGCGGCCACAGGACCGGCATGGGTGCGGAAGCCGTCCTCCAGCTCAGCGGCAGGGGGAGCCTCGGCGGGGTCCCGAACGTCGCAGGTACAGGGGACGAAAACGCCGTGGCGTCGGCGGACATATTCCGCCGCCAGCGATTTGGCAAAGATCATGCCGCCCGTGCCGTCGGTGACCGAGTGAAAAAACTCCACAGCCATCCGGTCGCGGTAATAGAGCACGCGAACGGCGCATTTGCGGATGTCGCCTCGGGTCATGGGAAAGAGCGGCTGCCAGCCGTCGGCCACCACTGCTGGGGGGCGGGGCAGTTCCTCCAGATAATACCAGAAGGTGCTTCGGCGCACCCGGACGCACACCGAGGGAAACCGGGGCGCCACGGCCTCCAGTGCCTGCTGAAGGACGGCGGGATCCACCGGATCGGAAAAGGTGAAGGAGATGCGGAACAGATTGCTCCAATGCTTCCGCAACGAAGCGGGAAAGATCAGCGCCGCATTGTCCAGACGCATCCAACGCAGCTTGCGTAGTGACTGTTCCAAATCGGTGTCCTCCTTTCCGAATGTTCGCCAAACCATTCTACCGCATTTCCGGGCTGATTGCAAGATGGGAAAGCGGCAAAACACCGCGCCGCGGGCCTCAAGATGCCCGCCGTCGTTTTTTTCGAAAAAAAACCGCAAAAAACAAGAAATCCGTTGATTTTTTATCAAATTCTGTTAGTCACGCATAAAAATCTATTGACGCAATCCGGCATTCTTTCTATAATAAGACGTGATAATGAAAAAAATAACAATATTTTTTCATTTATGAAAGTGTATAAGGAGTGTGAGAAAACTTGAGCCGCTTGAGCATTTACACCCCCGACAGCTCTCAAAAGATCGTCGATGAGATGTATCGGAATCTGGAGCGCCGCATCGAGGTCGCGCCCAAGGGCAACTGCCCCGTTGAGCTGACCGACGCCTTTTTGCGGATGTGTCTCGCCCAGAGCTGCGGGAAATGTGTCCCCTGCCGTATTGGCCTTGCACAGCTTTCCGCGCTGCTGGGCAAAATACTGGACGGAACCGGCACGGAAGACGATATCCGGACCCTGGAAGAGGCCGCCAAAGCCATTTACGACACGGCTGACTGCGCCATCGGCCGTGAAGCCGGACACACCGTTCTGGAATGTCTGAAAGGCTTCCGGGACGATTTTACCTCTCATCTGACCACGGGACGTTGCCTTTCCACCTTCGTGGCGGTGCCCTGCGTTTCTTCCTGCCCGGCCCATGTGGATATCCCCGGCTATATCGCGCTGACAGCCGAGGGCCGCTATGCCGACGCCGTGCGCGTTATCCGGGAGGACAACCCCTTCCCCAGCGTATGCGGCCTGATCTGCGAGCATCCCTGCGAGGAGCATTGCCGCCGGAACATCATGGATGATTCTGTCAATATCCGCGGCCTGAAGCGGACGGCGGTGGAAAAGGCGGGCCATGTTCCCGCGCCCAAGTGTGCGCCCCCCACGGGACGGAAAGTGGCGATCATCGGCGGCGGCCCCACCGGTCTGACGGCGGCCTATTATCTGGCGCTGATGGGCCACAGCGTTACCGTTTATGAAAAGCAGAAGAAATTCGGCGGCATGCTGCGTTACGGCATTCCACGCTACCGCCTGCCCGCCCGGTTTTTGGATGAGGACATCAACGTGATCCTCTCCACCGGCATCGAGGCCCATACCGGGGTCGAGATCGGCAAGGACATCACCTTCAACGAGATCCAGGAGAAGTTCGACAGCGTTTACATCGCCATCGGCGCTCATTCGTACAAGAAGCTGCGAATTCCCGGCGAAGACGCCGAGGGCGTGATCTCTGCCGTGCAGTTTTTGCGTGTGATGGGCGACGACGAGCCCATGGACATCCGCGGCAAGCGGGTGGTGGTGGTCGGCGGCGGCAACGTGGCCATGGACGCCAGCCGCACGGCCGTCCGTCTGGGCGCCTCTGAGGTGCATATTGTCTATCGCCGCCGTGAGCAGGATATGACCGCGCTGCGCAGCGAGGTCGAGGGCGCCATCGGAGAGGGTGTGGATCTGATCACCTTGAAGGCCCCCTCTTCCGTCGTCACCGATGAAACCGGCAAGGTGCGGGCGCTACGGGTCAAGCCGCAGATTCCCGGCGAATATAAGGACGGCCGTCCCATGCCGAAGGACGCGCAGGTTCCCGAGGAAGAGATCCCCTGCGATCTGATCATCGCGGCCATTGGCCAAGCCATCGACTTCGGCCACTTTGCCGAGGCCGGCATCGGCGCCTCCCGCTGGGGCACGCTGCAGGCTGAGGAATCGGGCGCCGTGGCAGGCAAAAACGGCGTTTACGCCGGCGGAGACTGCGCCTCCGGTCCGGCTACCGTTATCAAGGCCATCGAAGCCGGAAAGACCGCGGCGGCCAATATCGATGAATATCTGGGCTTCCATAGCGTCATTGATTTTGATACGCCCGTGCCTCCCGCCAAAGTGAAGCTGCGTCTGGCTACCGGCCGATGCAACATGGTGGACCGCGCCGGCTATGAACGCATAAAGGACTTTGAGCTGATCGAAGAGAGCCTGACCGACGAGCAGGCCTGCCAGGAGTGCTCCCGCTGCCTGCGGTGCGATCACTATGGCTACGGCTCATTCCGCGGAGGGAGGAAAGAAGCATGGTAACCTTGACCATTGACGGACGGAAGATCACGGTAGAAGAGGGGACGACGATCCTCACGGCTGCCCGCCAGCTTGGGCTGCGGATCCCCACGCTGTGTTATTTAAAGGATGTGAACGAGATCGGCGCCTGCCGCATGTGCGTGGTAGAGGTCGAGGGCAACGATCTGCTGGTAGCTGCCTGCAACGCGCTCTGCGAAGAGGGTATGGTGGTCCGCACCAATACGCCCCGCGTCCGCATTGCCCGGCGGCTGAACATCGAACTGATCCTTTCCCGTCACAACGCCAATTGCACAAGCTGTATCCGCAGCGGGAACTGCACCCTGCAGACGTTGGCACGCGAGATGAACGTGATGGATCTGCCCTTCCCCCAGCAGCCCGTTTTCCGCCCGTGGGACCACGAGCAGGTTCTGATTCGGGACACCTCCAAGTGCGTCAACTGCATGCGCTGCGTGTCCTTCTGCGATAAGGTCCAGGATATGCACGTCTGGGACGTGACGGGCACCGGCGCGCACACCGGCGTCGGCGTGCGCGACCGGCTGGAGCTGGAGAATGCCGGCTGCGCCTATTGCGGCCAGTGCATCACCCATTGTCCCGTTGGCGCGCTGCGCGCCCGTGACGATATCGACGAGGTCTTTGCGGCCCTCAACGATCCCGAAAAGATCTGCGTGGTGCAGGTAGCGCCCGCAGTCCGCGCCGCCTGGGGCGAGGGCTTTGGCCTGAGCCGGGAAGAGGCGACTGTGGGCCGTATGGTGTCTGTGCTCAAGGCCATCGGCTTTGACTATGTGTTCGACACCGATTTTGCCGCGGACCTTACCATTATGGAAGAAGGCAGTGAGTTCGTGGAGCGGATGACCCATCCCGACAAATACAAGCTGCCTATGTTCACTTCCTGCTGCCCCGGCTGGGTGCGCTATGCGAAGATCCGCTATCCCGAGCTGCTGGACAATCTTTCCACCGCCAAGAGCCCGCAGCAGATGTTCGGTGCCGTGGCCAAGACCTATTTTGCCAAAAAGCTGGGTGTTGATCCGGAGAAGATCTTCTGCGTTTCTGTCATGCCCTGCACGGCCAAAAAGTACGAGTGCGCCGTGGAAGAGGTCAACGATTCCGGCGCGGGCCGCGACGTGGACGAGTCGATCACCACCCGCGAGTTTGTCCGTATGGCGCGTTTCTGCCAGATTGAGCCCATGAGCTTGGAGGAAAGCGAGTTTGACGATCCGCTGGGCGAGGGCACCGGCGCTGCCGTGATCTTCGGCACCACCGGCGGCGTGATGGAGGCGGCGCTTCGCTCCGCTTATTTCCTCATCACCGGCGAAAATGCCGATGCCGACGCCTTCAGCGGCGTGCGCGGCCTGGACGGCTGGAAAGAGCGCACCTTCCAGGCGGGCGACATCACCGTTCGCACGGCGGTGGTCAACGGCCTGGGCAACATCGGTAAACTGATCGACGCGCTGAAGAAGGGCAAGGTGCATTACGATTTCATCGAGTGCATGGCCTGTCCCTCCGGCTGCGGCGGCGGCGGCGGCCAGCCCATCCACGAAGGACAGGAGCTGGGCGGCGAACGTGGAAAGTACCTCTATCAGCTGGACAAAGACGCTCCGCTGCGCTTCTCGCACGAGAACCGCTCGGTGCAGAAGCTGTATGAGGACTATCTGGAGCATCCGCTCTCTCACGAGGCGCATCGCCTGCTCCACACCGATCTGAAGGATTGGAAGCTGTAATCGAAATACAATAAAAAGCCCGCTTTTCCGTTTGGAAAAGCGGGCTTTTGCTTGGCGTACTATCCCGCAAGATGTACTTGAATTACTGCTTTGATGTAGCGCCGTATACCTGGCCGGTACGTACGGTGCAATGGGAGGGACCGAACCCCCTTTCTACCTTATTTCAGGGGTCAGGAACAGAGGAATGCTTCCAGTTCCTCCACCGTTTCGGCCACGTATCCGGCGCCGGCGCGGGTGAGCTCTTCCCGGCTGCCGTAGCCGTAAAGGACGCCCACGAAACCAATGCCGCAGGCCGCGGCGCCGATCACGTCCTGGTTCCGGTCGCCCACCATGACGCAGTCTTCCCGCCGGCCCACGGAAAGCCGCTCCATGGCGTATTCGATGACGCCCTGCTTGGTCAGAGGTACCTCGGCGAGGGAAATGCCGGAAACCTCGTCAAAATATTGCAGCAGATCGAAATGCTCCAGGATCCGCCGGGAAAAGACGGTGGGCTTGCCCGTAGCCACAGCAAGGCGGCATCCGGCGCTTTTCAGCTTTTGCAGCAGCGCGGGGATGTGGGGATAGACGACGTTTTCAAACAGCCCCACGGTGGAAAACCGCTCCCGGTACAGCGCCACCAGCCGCTTTGCCTCGGCATCTCCGCAGTTCAGATGCTTTTGGAAAGAGAGCTGCAAAGGCGGGCCGATCCACGGATGATAGGCTTCCGGGGGCTCTGCGGGATAGCCGCCCTTTTCCAGAGCGTAGCGGACGCATCCGCAGATGCCGGGGGCGGGATCGGTGAGCGTCCCGTCCAGATCGAAGAAAACAAAGGGATACCGCATTAGCGTTCCTCGCGGAAATAGGCCAGCCCCAGCGCGGCGGGGGGCTGATTTTCCCGTTTGCTCCGGATGCTGGTGATGACCAGAACCACCAGCGTGACCAGATAGGGGAGCATTTTGTAAAGCTCCTTTACCGCCAGATTCATGCCCGTGGGAATGAACAGATAGAGAATATACAGGCCGCCGAAGAGGATCGAGGCAAAGATACTCACATTGGGCCGCCAGACGGTAAAGATGACCAGCGCGATAGCCAGCCAGCCCCGGTCGCCGAAGGCGTCGTTGGACCAGATGCCGCAGGCATAGTCCATCACGTAATACAGGCCGCCCAGCCCGGCGATCATGCTGCCCAGACAGGTGGCGCGGTATTTATAGCGGTTGACGTTGATGCCGGCGGCGTCTGCCGTGTTGGGGTTTTCGCCCACGGCCCGCAGATGCAGGCCCGTGCGGGTACGGCGGAGGACATAGGCCGAAATCAGCGCCAGAAAGATCGCCAGATAGGCCAGAAATCCATAGGAGAGAAAGACCTTGCCGAACCAGCCCAGCCTGTTTACGAAGGGGAGTGCGCGGCTGAAATAGGCGCTGGTGGCCGAGAGGGTGATGGAGGGGACCTCGCTGCCCGTCAGCTTGATGAGCGAGCCGCCGAAAAAGTTGCCGAAGCCCACGCCGAAGGTAGTCAGCGCCAGACCGGTGACGTTTTGATTGGCCCGGAGGGTCACGGTGAGAAAGCAGTAGAGCAGGCCCATCAGAAACGAGCCCAAAAGCGAGGCGCACAGCGGGATCCCTACAGCCAGAAAGCCGTTCATATCGGCGGGGGAGCCGCAGGCCTGTTCATAGAGGAAGGCGCCGATGACGCCGCTGATGCCTCCCACATACATGATGCCGGGGATGCCCAGGTTCAGGTTGCCGGATTTTTCGGTGATGGTTTCGCCGGTGCTGCCGTAGAGCAGCGGGATGCCCTGGACCACGGCGCGGGGAACGAAGGAAACAAAGTCGAACATACGCTCAGTCCTCCTTTTTCGCTATTTTGCGGAAGCTCAGCCTGTAGCGGATGAAAAACTCGCTCCCGATGATGAAAAACAGGATGACGCCTGTAAGAATATCGGCAAAGGACTGGTTGAAGCCGAACACCGTGGAGATCTCGCCGGCGCCCCGGTCGAGGAAGACCAGCAAAAAGGTGGTGAAGATCATCACCAGCGGGTCGAACTTGGCCAGCCACGAAACCATAACGGCGGTGAAGCCCCGGCCGCCCGC
Organism: Clostridia bacterium; assembly: GCA_017455565.1. GTDB lineage: Bacteria > Bacillota > Clostridia > Oscillospirales > Butyricicoccaceae > UBA4644. The sequence goes on along the minus strand of JAFSZV010000011.1, from coordinate 12,871 downwards.
GATGGTGGTGGTGACGGTGTGATCGGTGCCGCCCACCAGAAGCAGACCCGCCAGACCGCACAGCGCGCCCGACAGCGCCATGGTGCGTAAGATGACCTTGCCCACCTTGATACCCACATACCGGGCGGTGCGCTCGCTTTCGCCCACCACCGAGATCTCATAGCCGTGTTTGGTATAGTTCAGGTAGATATATACCAGAACGGTAATTACGGCCACCACCAGCACGTTAAGCAGGTATTTCTGCCCGCCGATCTGGGGAAGCCAGCCGGCCATGGAGTTCTGATTGATGATGCCGATCTTTCCGGCGCCCTTGGGCACCTCCCAGATGATGACGAAATAGGCCACAAGCTGGGTGGCCACATAGTTCATCATCAGGGTAAACAGCGTTTCATTGGTGTTCCACTTCGCCTTGAAAAAAGCGGGGATCAGGCCCCAGACCGCGCCAGCCAGAAGGCTGCACACGATCATTAGGAGGATGAGGGCCCAGTTGGGCAGCCTGCCGCCCAGACAAATCATGCAGGCCGCCGTGGCAAGACCGCCCACCAGCACCTGCCCCTCGGCGCCGATGTTCCAGAAGCGCATCCGGAAGGCGGGGGTCACCGCCAGCGAAATACACAGCAGGATCGACATATTCTGCAGCAGGATCCAAATCTTGCGGGTGGTGCCGAAGGCGCCGCGGAAGATGGTGGCGTAAACGTTCAGGGGATTTTCCCCGGTGAGCAGCGTCGTTATCGCCGCGCACGCGATGAGCGCCAGCAGGATGGCCGCGCCGCGAATCGCCCAGGCCTGATACCAGAGCAGGTTTTTCCGCTTGGAGATGTGAAACAGGGGACCGTTGTGATTATTCATCCGCTTTTGCACCTCCCAGCCGGGTCATCATCATGCCCACGTCGCGCTTTTTGACGCCGCGGCCCTCTACGATGCCGCTGACTTTGCCGCCGCACAGCACCAGGATCCGGTCGGAAAGCTCCAGCAGCACGTCCAGATCCTCGCCCACGTAGATGACGGCGACGCCGCTCATTTTCTGCTTGTTGATCAAATCGTAAATCGTATAAGAAGAGTTGATATCCAGCCCGCGGACGGCGTAGGCCGTCAGCAGAACGGTGGGCGCCGAGGCGATTTCCCGGCCCACCAGCACCTTCTGCACGTTGCCGCCGGACAGACGGCGCACCGGCGTCGAAATGCCCGGCGTGTTCACGTCCAGCTCGGAAACCACCTGCTCCGCCAGCTTCTGGGGCGCCCTTCGGTTGAGAAAGAGCGATTTGCCCCGGCGGAACGAGCGCAGCATCATGTTGGCGGAAATGTCCATATTTCCCACCAGCCCCATGCCCAGCCGATCTTCGGGGACAAAGGACAGGGCCACGCCCAGCTCGGCGATGCTCAGGGGATCCTTACCCAGCAGCTCCTCCCGCTGGCCCGCGTCGTTCACATAGCAGATGCTGCCGCTCTCCACCGGCTGCAGGCCGGCGATGGCCTCCAGCAGTTCCTTCTGACCGCTGCCCGAAATGCCGGCGATGCCCAGGATCTCGCCGCTGTTGGCGGTAAAGGAAACGTCCTCCAGTTTCAAAATACCGTCGATGCTGCGGACGGTGAGGTTTTTCACCTCGATGCGGGGCTTGGGATCCACCGGGTCGGGGCGCTCAATACTCAATTCCACGGGATGGCCCACCAGCATGTTGGTCATCTCGTGGGCGTCGGTTTCGGCGGTTGGCATATCTCCGATGAAATGCCCGTGCCGCAAAACGGCCACCCGGTCGGAAAGGGCCTCTACCTCGTTCATCTTGTGGGTGATGATGACGATTGCTTTTCCGTCGTCGCGCATGTTGCGCAGGACGGTAAAGAGCTTTTCGGTTTCCTGCGGGGTCAGAACGGCGGTGGGCTCGTCCAGGATGAGGATATCGGCGCCTCGGTAAAGCACCTTGATGATCTCAACGGTCTGCTTTTGCGATACCGACATGTCATAGATTTTCTGATCGGGGTCCACGTCGAAGCCATAGGCGTCGCACAGGGCGCGGACCTTTTTGGATACCGCCGCCAGATCGAGCCGTCCGGGTTCCTTCAGGCCCAGGACGATGTTTTCCGCCGCGGTGAGCACGTCTACCAGCTTGAAATGCTGATGGATCATGCCGATGCCGTGGTCAAAGGCGTCCTTGGGCGAGCGGATGACCACCTCTTCGCTGTTGATAAAGATCTGCCCTTCGTCGGGAAAATAGATGCCTGAGAGCATGTTCATCAGCGTGGTCTTACCGCTGCCGTTTTCCCCCAGCAGAGCCAAAATCTCGCCCTTATAGATATCCAGCCAAACGCCTTCGTTGGCTACCACCGAGCCAAAAGCCTTGGTGATGTTTCGCATTTGCACCACAGGGGTCTTGGATTCCAAAAGCCTCACTCCCTTTTTCGGTTTGCGGAGCACACTCCGCGGGCGGACGATACGGGATAGAATCAAGAATACTGCAAAGGGCAATCCGGCGGCCCTGTGCCGCCGCGCTGCCCTTCACAGTATGCAGCGAAAAGCGGGAAGCCCCGAACGGCGGTCGGGGCTTCCCGAAAACAGATCTTTTAGAACGCGGTGTCCAGCAGGCTGATGCCATCGATCTGGACGTCGAAAGCGGGGGCGGAGCGGAACTCGGACTCGTGGAAATAGCCGTCCGCGATGACTTCGGTGTCGGGGGTATAGGCGGGATCGGTGTCGATGTCGGCCAGATAAGAACTCAGCGCCTCGCCGCCGACGGTAAAGGTGTTGATGTCAAAGACGTGGAGCGTGCCGGCCTCCAGCGCGGCGCGGGCATCGGCCAGCGCCTCCACGGTGCCGGGAGCGGCGGCGGGCTCGTTGACGTCGGTCAGGACGACAGAGCCGGTGGCCAGAGTGCCAGTCCAGTCATAGGGGATATCTTCGCCCTTCTGCGCAGCCTGGATGGCGAACTTGAAGTAGGGCGTCCAGTCGATGCGGGAAGAGACGATAAAGGTGTTGGGGCAAGCCTTCTGGGTGCTGCCGTTGTAAGAGATGTTGGGAATGCCGGCGGTCTCGCAGGCGGTGGGGGCGCCCATAGAGTCGGCGTGCTGGGAGATCAGCTTGCAGCCGTTCTGGATCAGCTTGGTGGCGCCTTCCTTCTCGGCGGTCTCATCGTACCAGGAGCCGGTGAAGGTCACTTCCATGGTAACGGTGGGGCAAACGCTGCGAGCTCCCAGGAAGAAGCTGGTGTAGCCGGAAATGACCTCGGCATAGGTGAACGCGCCCACATAACCCATCTTGGCCTCGTCAGCGGTAAACTGACCGGCATCGATCATCTCGTTGAGCTTCATGCCGGCGGCGATACCGGCCAGATAACGGCCTTCATAAATGGAAGCAAAGGCGTTGTGGTAGTTGGCCAGCTTCTCGGTGTGAGCCTTGGTGCCGGTGGCATGGCAGAACTGCACCTTGGGGAATTCCTTGGCGGCCTGGATCATATAGTCCTCGTGGCCGAAGGAGTCGGCAAAAATGACGGTGCAGCCGTCGTCCACCAGCTCGGCGGCGGCGTTGTAGCACTCCTGGCCTTCAGGGATGTTGGTGCGCAGAACGTATTCCACACCAAGCTCATTACAGGCAGCTTTGGCGGCGTTGATGAAGTTCAGGTCGTAGGTGGAGTTTTCATCGTGCAGGAAAATGAAACCGACCTTCATAGAAGGGTCGTTGCTTTTGTTCTCAGAGCCGCAGGCGGCCAGAGCAAAGCACATAACGAGCGCAAGGATCAGGGCAATCGCTTTTTTCATGATCGTTCCTCCAATTATCCGTTTTTCTTTATTGTTCAACCGCAAAAGCGGCAGAAGCCGATGCTCAGCAGAAGACCACGCCGTTTTCCACGCTCATGGACTGGATGCGGGCCAGCGACTCCACCCGCACGCCCTGCGCGCGGATGCGGTCGCCTCCGGGCTGAAAGGCCTTTTCAATAGCGATCCCGGCGCCTACCAGCGTAGCGCCTGCCTGACGCACCAGTTCGATCAGACCGGAGAGAGCAGCGCCGTTTGCCAGAAAATCGTCGATGATGAGCACCCGGTCGCCGGAGCCGAGAAAGTCACGGGAAACGATAACGTCGTTGACGTTTCCGTGAGTAAAGGATTCTACCCGGGCAGTGTAGACGCCGCCGGCAATGTTTTTTGTCTTGCTCTTTTTCGCAAAAACAACGGGGCACCCGAACTGCTGCGCTGCGATACACGCGATGCCGATGCCGGATGCCTCAATGGTCAGAATTTTATTCACCTTGCAGCCTGCAAAAAGGCGGGCAAACTCCTTGCCCATCTCCTCAAACAGACCGATATCCATCTGATGATTCAGAAAGCGGTCAACCTTCAAAATGCCGCCCTCTCGCACGATGCCGTCGCGGCGGATCCGTTCTTCCAGAAGCTGCATCTCCGATCACCCTCTATCAAAAAACTAACGGAAAATCAATAAAGCAAGGGATATTCTTATTGTACTAAAAAACAGAATTATTTCAATTCCCAGATATAGCAAAAATTTGCCAAATCGAGTCGAACTATTTTGTGCACTTTGTGAAAAGCCGAATTTTTGCCGAAAAAAGACCCGGCAGCAGAACGCATTCTGCTGCCGGGTTCTGAAACAAAAGATGAAAAGGAAAAATACTTTACAGAATGCCTGTCACAATCAAAGAGAGGCGAGAACGGCTTGATAGATCTCGTCGGCCAGCGGCAGCGACTTGTCCAGAAGCGCCTGTCCCCGGGCACGGTAAGTGTCGGCCAGCTCCTGATTCTTCAGGCTGCCCAGATTGATGCACACATTGAGCCAGGCGCCCCGCATGGCGGCGCCCAGGGACAGGGCGGCCACACCCAGATCCGAGGCGGCGTTTTTGTTGGAGCGGCCCAGCAGCGAGGCGGTGAGCTCCAGCGTCTGCGCGCAGAGCTCCATGGTTTCAAAGGGCGTGGCGGTGCAGCCCTCCATGGCCTTTTGGATAGCGGCGGAACGGGCGGCCTTTTGCTCGTCGGTGTCCTTGGGCAGGGCATAAGCGGCAGTGACCGCCAGATAAGCCTCGGTGTCCCGATCCATCACGTCCACCAGCTTTTCCCGCAGCGCCTGCGCCTGCGCCATCACGGCGCGGGCGTGCTCCCAATGCTCGGCATAGGCCTTGCGGCCGTCGGTAAGGCTTGCCACCATGGCGGTGAGGGCGGCGCCCAGCGCGCCCTCCAGACCGGCGGCCGAGCCGCCGCCGGGGGCGGGAGAAGAAGATGCGAGAACGGCTGTAAAGTCGTCCAGCTTGTGATCCTTCAAAAGCATGATATTTCTCCTTTATTCCATGTCCAGCAGATGGTATTCCATCACCTGCTTGCGGCAGTCGAAGTTTTCCAGCTTGAGATAGTATTCCGCGCAGTCCACCAGCGCCTTGGCGGGGGTCAGACCCACCAGTTCGCTGCCGATGATGCGCACGCCGTAGCGGTCGGCCAGCGCGCGGATCATTTCATAGGCGTAATACAGCGGCGTGCCTTCGTAGTTGACCATGTTCATGCTCACCTGGGCGATCTTCCGATCCTCCAGGAAGATACCGATGGCCTTGCAGTATTTGAAGCCGCCGGAGGAGCCGCGGATGGCCTTGGCGATCTTGTCGGCCACAGACAGGTCGTCGGTGTCCAGGTTGACGTTGAAGGCGATGAGCGGCATGCGGGCGCCGATAGCCACCACGCCTGCGGTGGGATGGGGCTTGCGCTCGCCGAAATCGGGGGCCCATTCGGGCTGCTGCAGCTTTTCAGCCATGCCTTCAAACTGGCCCTTGCGGATCTTGGCCAGATTGGTGCGGGCGGGCGAGGTGGCGGAATCCTCATAGAGGAACACGGGGATCTGCAGCTCGTCCCACACCCGCTGTCCCAGCCGCTTGGAGAGCTCGATGCACTCCTGCACGGTCACGTCCATGGCGGGGACAAAGGGGATCACGTCCGTGGCGCCCATGCGGGGATGCTGGCCCACGTGCTTTGTCATGTCGATGGTCTCGGCGGCCTTCTTGGTGAGCTGAAAGGCGACCTCTTCGATGGCGGCGGGGGAGCCCACCATGGTGAACACGCAGCGGTTGTGGCTGCCGTCGGTCTGCACGTCCAGCACGGCGCAGCCGGGGATGCTGTTCGCCACGTCCACCAGACCCTGAAAGACTGCGGGATCGGTTTCGCGACTGACGCTGAAATTGGGGATGCATTCAATAAGCTTAGCCATGTTGTACCACTCCTTTTTTAATTACAGTACGGGCCAGGTTGCTGCCCAGCCGGTAACAAAGATAATTGAGGTCGGGGGCGTCCCAGATCACCAGATCGGCCTGCTTGGCCCGGTCGATGCTGCCCACCTTGTCGGCCATGCCAATAGCGGCGGCGGCGTTGAGCGTCACGCCGGTGAGCACCTCTTCGGGTGTCATCCGGTATTTCAGACAGGCCAGATTCATCACAAGCTGCAAATTGAGGCAGGGGCAGGAGCCGGGATTGAAATCCGAGGCCAGCGCCACGGGGACGCCGGCTTCGATCATCTTTCGCGCGGGGGCATAGGTGGAATTGAGATAGAAGCTGGTGGCGGGAAGCAGGCAGGCGATGGTGCCGCCTGCGGCCATGGCGGAGATGCCTTCATCAGGGCAGACGATGAGATGCTCGGCGGAGACGGCGCCGATCTCGCCCGCCAAAACCGAGCCGCCGATGGCGTCGATCTCGTCGGCGTGGATCTTGGGAATCAGGCCGTATTCCTTGCCGGTCTCCAGAATCCGGCGGGATTCTTCGGCGGTAAAGACGCCGGTTTCGCAGAAAACGTCGCAGAATCGGGCCAGATTCGCCTTTGCCGCGGCGGGGATCATTTCCTCGCACAGCAGGCGAAGATAACCTTCCCGGTCGTCTTTATATTCCGGCGGCAGGGCGTGAGCGCCCATGAAGGTGGAGATCACATCTATGGGATGCTCTCTGTTGAGCTTTTTGATGACACGAAGCTGCTTGATCTCTTCGGATTTGTTCAGCCCATAGCCGCTTTTTGCCTCGCAGGTGGTGGTGCCGAAGGAAAGCATCTCGTCCAGCGCGGCGGAGGCCTTGGCGGCAAGTTCCTCCTCTGTGGCGGCACGGGTGGCCTTGACGGTGGAGAGGATGCCGCCGCCGGCGGCCAAAATTTCCAGATAGGGAACATTCCGGATCTTCATAGCCAACTCGTTTTGTCGCCAGCCGCCGAAGATCAGATGGGTGTGAGCGTCCACCAGACCGGGGGTCACAAGCCGTCCGTCTGCGTCCAGTTTATCGCCCATGGTGATGGGCGGGGTGCCGGATCCGTAAGAGATGATCTCGCCGTTTTCTGTGTAAATCCACGCGTTTTCCAGCACGCGGACGGCGCGTTGCTGCGCGCCCCGGCGGGCTTGCGCGCCCTCCGGCGTGGCCAACATACCGATGTTGCGGATCAGCAGCGAGCTCATTGGAGTTCCTCCATCGCCTGCGCGATCACGGCGTCATCCGCCAGATAGGGCAGGGTGATGTGATCCTGCCCGGCATAGAGGGAATTGTATTCCGCCACGGTGGTCAGCGCATTTTCGTTGCGGGCCCAGGCGCGGCGGGCGACGCCCACCATGGTGTCCCACGGCATGGACATACGAAGAATGGCGTCCACCCGCTCCGAGCCGTCCAGCACCATGCCAAAGCCGCCGTTGATGGATTTTCCGATGCCCACGCCGCCTCCGTTGTGCAGGGCGATCAGGCTCATGCCACGGGCGGCGTTGCCTGCGTAGCATTGGGTGGCCATATCGGCCATGATGTTGGAGCCGTCCTTGATGTTGGAAGTCTCCCGGAAGGGCGAATCGGTGCCGCCGGTATCGTGATGGTCGCGACCCAGCATCACAGGGCCAATCTCGCCGCGGCGCACCATCTCGTTGAACTTGAGGGCAATGTTCATGCGGCCCATGGCGTCCTGATAAAGGATGCGGCACTGAGTGCCCACCACCAGCCTGTTCTGCTCGGCGTCCCGCACCCAGACGTAGTTGTCATAGTCCTGATAGCGGCGGTTGTGAGAAAGAATGTATTCCGCGGCGGCCTCGTCGGTCTTTTTCAGATCCTCGGGCCTGCGGCTCAGGCAGCACCAGCGGAAGGGGCCGTAGCCGAAGTCGAACAGACAGGGTCCGAGGATGTCCTCCACATAAGAGGGGAAGACGAAGCCGTCCAGATCGTTTTCGCCGTTTTTGCACACGGCGGTGACCCCGGCGTCAAACACGGCCTTGAGGAAGCTGTTGCCGTAATCAAAGAAGTAGGTGCCCCGGTCGTGGAACTTGCAGATCATCTCATAATGATGGCGCAGACTGCGGTTTACCCAGCCGCGGAAGCCAGCGGGATCCTTGTCCAGCATCTCGGTGCGCTGGGCAAAGGTCAGGCCCTGGGGGCAATAGCCGCCGTCGTAGGGAACGTGGCAGGAGGTCTGATCGCTCATCAGATCCACATGGACGTTGTTGTCATAGAGATATTCCAGAAGATCCACGATGTTGCCGTGATAGGCGATGGCGCAGGGGGTCTTGTCGGCCAGATGGGTTTTTGCCATGGCAAGGGCCTGCTCCAGCGAATCGGTGCGCTCGTTGACCCAGCCTTGGGTGTAGCGGGTTTCAATGCGGGAATCGTCCACCTCGGCGATGATGGACACGGCGCCGGCGATGTAGGCCGCTTTGCCCTGCGCGCCGCTCATGCCGCCCAGACCGGCGGAGATAAACAAACGTCCGGCCAGATTGCCGTCTTCGGGGATGCCCAGCTTGAGCCGCCCGGCGTTGAGCAGGGTATTGAAGGTGCCGTGAACGATGCCCTGGGGCCCGATATACATCCAGCCGCCTGCGGTCATCTGGCCGTAGTTGGCCACGCCCAGCGCGGCAGCGCGGTTGAAGTTTTTCTGATCGTCAAAGGCGCCCACCATCAGCCCGTTGGTGATGATGCACCGGGGCGCCAGCTTGTGGGAATGGAACAGGCCCAGCGGGTGGCCGGACATGACTACCAGTGTCTGTTCGTCGGTCATGATCTCCAGATACTTTTTGATGAGGCGGTACTGCATCCAGTTCTGGCAGACCTGACCGGTTTCGCCGTAGGTCACCAGCTCGTAGGGGTAAAGGGCCACGTCAAAGTCCAGATTGTTGTCGATCATCACCTGAAAGGCCTTGGCTTCCACGCAGTTGCCCTTGTACTCGTCGATGGGCCTGCCCCAGATGCGCCCCTCGGGGCGGAAGCGATAGCCGTAAATACGGCCGTGCTCCTCCAGTTCCCGTGCAAACTCCTTTGCCATCCGGGCGTGGTGCTGCGGGGGAATGTAGCGGAGGGCGTTGCGGATGGCCAGCGCCTTGTCGGCCTCGGACAGATGGGATTCGCGGCGGGGCGCACGGCGGCAGCCCGGGACAAAGGCGGGCATTTCGGGCAGCGCGTCGTCCAGACGGATGGTCATTGCGTTTTTCAGCAGTTCATTCATAAAAAGACCTCCTTGATATCGTCGTCGCACTCTTGACAGCGGGTAAAAAAATTCGGTAATATGAGGGCAGAAAAAAGAAACGGAGGAAGGCTATGACACAGCATCGGGAGCAAAAGGAAAGCGTGGATGAATTGATGCGCCTCATCGCTTCCTTGAAGGATGAAGACCAATGCCGCGCCTTTTTTGAGGACCTTTGCACCGCACAGGAGCTGATCCAGTTTGCCCAGCGGCTCCAAGTGGCAAAGGGCCTTCTGGCAGGGGAAACCTATGACGCCATCCGCCGCAGGATCCCCGTCAGCAGCGTTACCATCACGCGGGTGAACACGGCGCTGCAATTCGGAACGGGAGGCTATCGCGCCGCTCTTTCCGGTGAGAAATCGGAAAAAAAAGACTGATTATTCCAGCGTGGGAGCGGCCTTTTCCAAAAGCTCCGCCAGTTCGGCGCTGCGGACGAGGGCTTCCACGGCCTGAATGTCGGGCCAGATCTCCCGATCCAGCTCCATGAAGTCCACTTCCTGCCGCACTCTGCGGTAGACGGCGTCCACGGCGGGGGAAAAGCCCGTGCCGTATTTGCCCTCTCTGCGGCGCAGATCCAGCGCCTGGCAGGCGGTGAGCAACTCAAAGGCCAGCACCGAACGGGTGTTTTCCAGAATGGAGCCCGCTTTGCGGGCGGCGGTGGTGCCCATGGAGACAAAGTCCTCCTGATTGGCGGAGGAGGGAATGGAGTCCACGCAGGCGGGATGGGCCAGCACTTTGTTTTCCGACGCCATGGAGGCGGCGCTGTACTGGACGATCATAAAGCCGCTGTTCACGCCGCCCTGGGTGGTGAGGAAAGGCGGAAGCCCGTTGGACAGCGCGGCGTTGACCATGCGCTCCAGGCGGCGCTCGGAGATGCTCGCCAGCTCGGAGCAGGCGATGCCGAGAAAGTCAAAGGGCAGAGCCATAGGCTCGCCGTGGAAATTGCCGCCGGAGATCACGGCCTCGTCCTCACAGAAGAGAAGAGGATTGTCGGTGACGGCGTTGAGTTCAATTTCGATCTTTTCCCGCACATAGGCCAGCGCGTCGCGCACGGCGCCGTGAACCTGGGGGATGCAGCGCAGAGCGTAAGCGTCCTGCACCCGGGCGCCTTGGCAGCGGGCGAGGATCTCGCTGTTTTCCGTGAGCATCCGGATGTTTTTCGCCACTGTGATCTGGCCCTTGTGGCCCCGGGCGGTGTGCATCCGCTCCTGGAAGGCGTTGAGCTGGCCAGTGAGGGCGGTGATCGTCATAGCGCCAATTACGTCGGCCAGACGGGCGGCCTGCAGGGTGTCGTAGTAATGCAGCGTGCCCACGCTGGTCATGGCGCAGGTGCCGTTGGTGATGCCAAGCCCCTCTTTCGAGGCCAGCGTTTCCAAAATGGGGATGCCGGCCTTTTTCATTGCTTCGGCGCCGGAGAGCAGCTCGTCCTCATACCACGCCTGCCCCCGGCCCAGCAGCACCAGACCCATGTGGGACAGGGGCGCAAGGTCGCCGGAGGCGCCCAGCGAGCCCTTCTGCGGGATGACGGGGGTGACGCCGCGGTTGAGCATCTCCACCAGCATTTCCACCAGCACGGGGCGCACGCCGCTGATGCCGCGGCACAGGGCGTTGGCCCGCAGGAGCATCATGCCCCGGACCTGCTCGGCGCTGTAGGGGTCGCCGGTGCCGGTGCAATGGCTGAGAATCAGATTAGTGGAAAGCTGGTTGCTCATATCTTCCGACACCGCGACCGTGGCGAAATCCCCGAAGCCAGTGGTGATGCCGTAGGCCACGCGTTTTTCGGAAGAGATCTTGTCCGCCAGCGCGCGGGAGCGGGCCAGCGCCTGCTTCGATTCTTCCGTAAGGCTGACCTTGGCGCCGAAGCGCGCCACGGCGATAAACTGCTCCAGCGTCAGGCTTTTCCCGTCTAACGCAACGGTTCGGATGGTGTTCGGATGCTCCATGACCTGTTCCTCCTGCCGGATCGGCAAATAAAATGAAACTTAAAATAAGTCTTTTTTATATTTTATAATAATTACTAAGCGCTTTCAACGAAAAACGTCCCATGGGAACAAATTTTTTCTTTTGCTTTTGAAGTAGCCTGGTGCCTTGTGAAAGCGTCCGCAATGTATGAACATGGCCGGTTTATTGAAAAGACAGGGAACTTTTTTCCGTTTTTTTGGTCTGAAATGTATCACAAGGGAGATATCCCCGAAAAAAGGAGGATTTTTTATGAAGCATATCGGGAAAGGGAAAGCACTTTCGATCCTGCTGGCGGCGGCGCTTTTGCTGGCGCTGTGCGCCTGCGGCAAAATGGCCGCGCCGATGGACAACAGGTACGATGGGAAGGCTTCCGACACAGCTTATGAAATGGCGCAGGACGCGCCGCAGGAACCCGCATCGCCGCCCTCGCCGGGCTATTCCGGCTATGCTGGCGGACAGATTGACCTGTATGCCAACCTGCCCGAAAACGTGAAGATGATCTTTACCGCCAATCTGGAGATGGAAACCACCGAGTACGATCTCGCCTTGCAGCAGATAGCCCAGACCGTCACCGAGATGGAGGGCTATTTCCAGGAGCGCAACCTGCGCAATTACGGCACCTACCGCTCCGCCAGCTTTACGGTGCGGGTCCCGGCGGAACAGTTCCAGAACTTTTGCACCCGGATGGGCGAGGTGTGCAAGGTGACCCGCTTCGGCGATTCCTCTGAAAACGTAGGCGAGCAGTATTACGATACCGAGGCCCGCCTTGCCACCCAGCGCACCAAGCTGGAGCGGCTGCAGGAGCTTTTGTCCAAAGCCGAAGAGATGGAGGACATCATCACGCTGGAGAGCGCCATTTCCGACACCGAATACGTCATCGAGCAGCTCACGGGCACGCTGCGGCATTACGATTCGCTGGTGGGTTATTCCACCGTTTATCTGGAACTCAGCGAGGTCTATAAGCTCTCGCCCGGCGAAGAGCCCGCCATTGGCTTCGGCGCAAGACTGATGCAGTCGCTGCGCACCGGAACCGTCAACTTCATCGACGGGGCGGAGAAACTGCTTCTGGTCATAGCCGAGGGCTGGGTCGGCTGGTTGATTTTCCTGATCGTGGTGATCGTGGTCATTCTGCTGATCCGCCGCTCTGCCCGGCGCCGCCGCGCCCGCAGAGAGGTCCGTTACGCATCCGCCGCGCCCGCAGCCCCTGCCGCACCTGTTGCGCCCATCCAGGAGCCTGTAGCTCCCGCCGCCCCAGCGGAAGAGAAAAAAGACTGATCGGGCCTGAAATGCAAGCCGCCCCTGCGTTACAGCACGCAGGGGCGGCTCAGTCTGTCAAAAAACTATACGAGCGCCCCCGTTTCTGGTACAATAGAAGCGGGGGCGATGTCATGGAAGAATGGAAAAAGGATTCACGGCGGGAACCGGTGATCACAGACCTGGACGCGCTGGTGCCGAAGGATCATC
>JAFSZV010000039.1 GCA_017455565.1 Clostridia bacterium | reverse complement strand
TGCGATGAATCTGAAAAAGCTGGCAGAATGGAGCTGGAAAGGTTCTTATTCTCGCCTTGTTTTCTCGCTGCTTTTGCCCAAATACAGCAAATCCCTCGCTTTTGCTTAACAAAAACGAGGGTTCTTTGACAAGCTGAAAAAACGCCTTGCTTTCGCAAGGCGTTTTTTATGTTCAGTCCAAGATGTCGACCATGACACGCACATCGTCGCGCAGACCCATGGCCTTGATCAGCGTGCGGATCTCTTTCGCGATCCGACCCTGACGGCCAATGACTCTGCCCATATCCTCCGCGGCAACGCGGAGCTGCAGCGTGACGGAATTGCCGTTTTCCAGCGTGTTGATCCGGATCTCCTCCGGCTTTTCCACCAGACTTCCGACAAGATAGGTCAGCATCTCTTTGATGCCGGCGGTATCCATAGCTTACAGGACTCCGGCCTTTTTCAGCAGGATGCGGACGGTATCTGTGGGCTGTGCACCGTCCTTGATCCACTTCTGCGCGCTCTCGGCGTTCACCATGATCTCAGCGGGCTCCTTCAGGGGATTGTACGTGCCGATCTCTTCGATAAAACGACCGTCGCGGGGATAACGAGAATCCGCCACCACGATACGATAGAAAGGAGCCTTCTTGGCGCCCATTCTTCTCAGTCTGATCTTAACCATTGTTTTCACCTCCGTATTATTTTCGATCTATTTTGAGTTTTTTACTCACAAAGCAAACCCTCAATAGGGAAATTTAAAGCCGCTGCGCTTCATCTTTTTCGCGGTGCCGGGGCCGGAGAACCGTTTCATCATCTGCTGCATCATGTCAAACTGCTTGAGCAGACGGTTCACGTCCTCGATCTTGAGACCGCAGCCGGCGGCGATGCGCTTTTTGCGGCTGTATTTGATGATGTCGGGATTTTCCCGCTCCTTAGGCGTCATGGATTGGATGATGGCTTCGGTGTGGGCCATGGCTTTTTCGTCGATCTTGGCGTTTTTCATGGCGCTGCGGTCCACGCCGGGGAGCATGCCCAAAAGGTCCTTCATATTGCCCATGTTCTTGAGCTGCTTGAGCTGGTCGTAAAAGTCAGTGAGGGTCATTTTGCCCTTCCGCATCTTCTGCTCCAGCTTGGCGGCTTCCTTCTCGTCAAAGGCGTCCTGCGCCTTTTCCACCAGAGTGAGCACGTCGCCCATGCCCAAAATGCGGGAGGCCATCCGGTCGGGATAGAAGGGCTCGATGGCGTCCAGCTTCTCGCCCATGCCCACGAACTTGATGGGCTTTCCGGTGACGGCCTTGATGGACAGCGCCGCGCCGCCGCGGGCGTCGCCGTCCAGCTTGGTCATCAGCACCGAATCAATACCCAGCGCGTCGTTGAAGGCGGTGGCCGCGTTCACGGCGTCCTGACCGGTCATCCCGTCCACCACCAGCATGATCTCGTGAGGCTTGACGGCCTCCTTCAGCCGCTTGAGCTCATCCATGAGCACCTCGTCGATGTGCAGGCGGCCGGCGGTGTCGATCATCAGCATGTCGCTTCCATGATCCCGGGCGTGCTGATAGGCGTGCTGCGCGATGGTCACGGGGTCGCCCTGCCCCTCTTCGTAAACGGGGATTTCCAGCTGCGCGCCCACCACCTTGAGCTGCTGCACGGCGGCGGGACGGTAAACGTCGCAGGCGCATAAAAGCGGTCGGCGGCCTTCCTTTTTCTTGAAATAGCCGGCCAGCTTGGCGATGTTGGTGGTCTTACCGGCGCCCTGCAGACCCACGAACATGATGACCGTGGGGGGACGGTTTGCCATGTGGATGCGGCTCTGACTGCCGCCCATTAGGGCGCAAAGCTCGTCGTTGACGATTTTGACCACCTGCTGCGCGGGTGTCAGACTCTCCAGGATGTTGCCGCCGACGGCCTTTTCGGTGACGGTTTTGACAAAATCCTTGACTACCTTGAAGTTAACGTCGGCCTCCAGCAGCGCCAGACGCACCTCGCGCATGGCCTCCCGAACATCGGCCTCGCTTAAGCGCCCCTTGGAGCGGAGCTTTTTGAATACGTTATTTAATTTGTCGCTTAAGCCTTCAAATGCCATGTTCGCTCCTTCGGACGTGGGGTCAACCCATCTCTTCGGTCAGCTTGAGGATCCGGTCGACGTTTTTAGCGATCTCAAAATTGCGGAGAGAAGCGTTGACCTGGGCGATATAGGCCGCAGACCGGCGGATCTCCTCCATCTTGGATTCGTAGCTGCCGTATTTTTTCACCAGGCCAAGGCGGTCTTCGGTTTCGCGGAGAACGCTTTCGGAGCGGACGATGGCGTCCCGGACGCCCTGCCGGGAGATGCCCGCGTGCTCCGCGATCTCCGCAAGGGAGAGATCCTCGTTGTAGTACAGGTCAAAAAGCTCCCGCTGCTTTTCGGTCAGCAGCTCACCATAATAGTCGAACAGCATGGACATATGGAAGGTATCGCTTTTCATGATTCTCTCCCCTTTCTGTAAAGTAGTTTTCCTTTACACTGACAATTATCATACCTGATTTCTTTCAAAATGTCAAGGCCCGGCGGAGCGATTTTCACGCTTTTTCCGATTTTTTCGCCCCCCGCGGCAAAAGTTCTTGTCAAATCTCCGGTTTTCCGCTAAACTATATCTATACTATATGCCGTTTCGGCATCTGAAGGAAGGTCGCTGTCATGAAAAACACGCTGCTCAATCATATCCTCTGCACCCAGTCCCCCGCCTTGTTTTTGCTGGCGGTCATTCTTTTGATCCGTCATTTCACCACCAAAAAGAAGCAGCCCGTCCGGGCAACCATGCGCTTGATCTTTTCCATTCTCAGCGCCGTTTTGGGCGTGGGACTCTATTTTCTGGGTATCTATCTCAACGTATTCACCATCCGCGATTTCTATATGCCCCGCCCCTGGTGCCTGCTGGGTCTGGCCGTCGTGATCGTGGTCTTCGCGCTGATTCTGTTCAACGGCATAAAGAACCGCTCCACCCAGCGCAAACTGGACAAGGCGGCCAAGGCCGCCGAGGCCGAGAAAGAGGCCGCCGTGCGCGAGGCCGTCCGTGAGACTCAGTCCGCCGGTGTAGCCGCCGCCGAGGCCGCCGCTGCCGAAGCCCGGCTGGAAATCGCCCGCCAGACCGCCGAGGCCGAGGCCCAGGCCGCTGTGGGGCAGGAGGAACCCATTTCCCTCACGCTGGAACCGAAGGATCCGTAACCGCCCATGGACAAACGCCTTTTTGCTCAGGCGGTCCTCAAGCACCTGTCCGGCCCGCTGCTGGCGGCCGCTCTGACAGGGTAAGCCCAACAACCGCATAACCGAACGGCAAGGGGACGCTTCCGAAAGGATCGTCCCTTTTGATTATTCCAGCGGCACAGGTTTTGTCAGAAGCCTGTGCCGCTTTTTTCATCCCTCTTCCGGTTCTCTAAGCCTGTTCAGCCATACGATAGCCCACACCGATCTCTGTGAGGATATACTGAGGCGCCATACTGTCCCGTTCGATCTTCCGGCGGATGTTGGACATGTTCACCCGCAGGATGCGGTTGTTTTCCGTGTCGGCATAGGGTCCCCAGATATGCCGGATAATATGGCCGTAGGTGAGAACCTTTCCCGGATGACGGGCGATGAACTCTACGATCCGATATTCCACTTGGGTCAGCCGGATGATCTCGCCGTCCACCGTCACCAAACGCTTGGCAAAGTCGATTTGAAAGTCTCCCACGCAATAGCGATCCTCGTTGCCCGGCGTCGGCTCCCGCCGCCGCAGGACGGCGCGGATCCGGGCCAAAAGTTCGGGGGCGGAAAAGGGCTTGGTGATATAATCGTCAGCGCCGTTGTCCAGAGAAGCCACCTTGTCCCGCTCCATGTTTCGCGCACTGACGACAATCACCGGGATCTTTGTCCATTTTCGCGTCTCCTGCAAAAGCTGGACGCCGTCGGCATCCGGCAGGCCGAGATCCAGCAGGATCAAATCGGGCATGTGGGAAAAAATGCTCGACCGGGCCCCCGCGGCGCTTTGCGCCATGATGACCCGATAGCCGTCGGAGGTCAAAATGGTTTCCAAAACCTTCAGAATATACCGCTCATCCTCCACGATCAAAACCGTCGGTGGAACTCCGCTCATAATCGCTCCTCCTTTGGTAGCGTGATGGTGAAGACTGCGCCGCGGGGCTTTCGGTTTTTCCCCTCGATGGACCCTCCGTGGGCTTTTATGATGCTTTTACAGATGGAAAGCCCCAAGCCCATGCCATGGGTGGAATCCCCTGTCCGCGGGAGCAAGGGCTCAAACAGCGAAGAAAGCTCTTCTTCCGTCATACCCTTTCCGAAATCCGCCACGGAAATCTGCACATCCCTTTCCCTCTCTTCCACCGTCAGCTCGACAACGGCGGGAGAAGGGGAATACTTGGAGGCGTTGTCGATCAGGTTGATGAGCACCTGCACGATCAGGTTGGGATCCATGGGCACCAGCAGGAGCTCTTCCGGCTGACGGATTTGCAGCCGGACGGAGGGGTAACGGCTGCGGGCCTTTTCCAGCACCTCCGCCAGGACCTCTTCCACAGGCTCGCTGCTGATTTTCAGTTTGGGCGCGCAGGAGCCTACCCGCGTGACGGAAAGCAGGTTTTCCACCATTTGCAGCAGCCAGGCGGCCTCCTGGCCGATCCCGTTTACCAGCGAGCGGCGGGCGTCCTCATTCAGAGAAACGCCGGGCTGCTCCAGCGCCGAGCAGGCGCCGATGATGCCTGTAAGGGGGGTGCGCAGGTCATGGGAGATGGAGCGGAGAAAATCGGTGCGAATGTGCTCCAGTTCCTTCTCCATCAGGTTCTTCTGCGCCTGTTCAATGGCGGAAAGGCGCTCCATGGCAACAGCGAAGCAAAGCAGCAGGGACTCGGCAATCTGCAGCGGCTGGGGATCGGCGGGATAAGCGTCGCCGGTGAGAAGGCCCACCACCGCCAGTGTCTTTCCGTCCACCTGAACGGGGAGGCAGTATAGAGCGCTTTTCTCACACCACGCGGTCCCCCTGCCTGCAGGGCCGCCCCGGCGGAAGCAGGCTTCGGCAGCCTCCCCGGAATAGAGCAAAAGCCCCTCCGGATGGCTACGGCGGCGCTTCAGGCGGCCCTTTTCGTCCGGAAAAAACAGCACCGTGGGACATTCGGTAATGTTATAAATGCTCTGCATGGTCAGCGCGCACAGCTCGTCCATGGTAGAAGCGGTGAGAAGCTGCGCGTTCAGATTCGCCGCCGACTGCTCCTTCAGATATTGCTCCCACGAGGCGTCGCGGGCGTGGCGCATCCTCCAATAGACTTGGCCGCACATGGCGGAAGCGGCGCCAAACAGCACAAAAACATAGACAATAAACCCGATGGAGAAGGTCTCGGATCGGCTCCATACCTGCTCCAGCAGGAAAAAAAGAAGGAGCGGGAGCAGCGAAACTGCCGTTCGCCAGAAGAGGCTTTCCGTTGCGACGGAAAATCCCAGGATGAGAAACAGCAGCGGTAGGAGCGCATAGACGGCGCTGTGAAAAATTGCCTGGATCAGGAAAAACAGCAAAACGGCAAGCAGCGCCGCAAGCATAACGGTATAGGGGCCGGCGAGGAACCGCCGCCGGCTGCGTTTTTTCACGGTACGGACCCCCTTCCCGCAGCGAACTCTTTGAACCCATTATACACGTTTTTTCCTTTGAAAAAAAGACCGAAGTGTTAAGCTTTTGCTAAAAACCCCCAGATTTCCTTGCGGATTTTTGATTTGCATTTATAGTTAAAAATAGATAAAGCCTTCCGAAATATTTATGAAAAAGATTGATTTTTGACAAGGAGGAACCGATTATGAAACGTCTGCCCGCACTGCTGCTGGCAATGGTCATGGTATTTTCCCTGGCCGCATGTCAGTCTCAAAAGCCCCCTGCAAGCAATACGCCTGGCAACGATCCCAACAAACCCGTGTCCGAACAAAGCGCGGATGACATTCTCTCAACCAAGGAGTATCTGAAAACCTATAAGACCTCTTTCAGCTCTTCCTACGCATCCTTTAATTATTTTTCCACCGCATACGCCACTGTCCGCTCAATCGTTGCCAACTGTATTGACGGACTGGTGGAGCCGGATATCTATGGCGTCTATATTCCCTCTCTGGCAGAAAAATGGGAGCACAACGAAGATCAGACCGTTTGGACCTTTTACATCCGGAAGGGCGTCAACTGGGTGGATCACACCGGCGCGGATACCGGACTGTCCGTCACGGCCCAGGACTTTGTGGACGGCATCCGCTATATCGGAGATCCGTTGAACGGCGCTTATTCCCTCCGCGTGGTCCGCAACCTGATCGAGGGCCTGTATGACTATTATTGGGATCTGGACGACATTGACTGTGGCGATAAGACCGATATGACGCGCGAGCAGGCGTTGGCTCGATTCAACGACATGGTGGGCGTCAAGGCGCTGGATGAATATACCGTTCAGTACACACTCACCTCAAGCGCGCCCTATTTTCTTTCGCTGATCGAAAGCTCCATGCTACTGCTCCCGGTAGAATATGACTACGCCGTGGCACAAGGCGAAGATTTTGCCGTGGATAATGAGCACATGCTCTATTGCGGCGGCTATTACATCAGCCACTTCGAGCGGGATAAGGCAATCACCCTCTCCAAAAATCCGCTGTATTGGGATTTGGAGCATATCACCGTCGATACCGTGGAATACCAGATGATTCCCGAAGGAACCACCTCTCTGGAAATGTTCAAGCGGGGAGAAGTGGACAGCGTCTCGGTAGAGGCCGAGGAATATCTTACCCTTCAGGGCACCGAGTGGGCGAACGGCCTGATCCCCACCGAGCGCAGCCTCTCCACCAACTATCTGTGGCTGGACTTTGCGGGTGCCAATCCAGAGTTCAACACCTTTGTTCAGAACGAAAACTTCCGCAAGGCGCTGCAGTATTCCCTCGACCGCGTGGCCATCGCCTCTCTGAGGGATCCCGTCAATCCCCAACGCATTCTGCGCGGAACCATCAATGCGGAGGACTGTATCTATGATTCCAACGGCATGGACTATACCGACTATCCCGTTTTGAAGGCCATCAAGGAAACCGATTACAACAATCCCAAGCTGGCGCGGCAGTATATGGAGACCGCCGTTTCCGAGCTGTGCGATGAGGAGGGCAACATCAAGGGCATCTCCGCCACTCAGGTGGATTATCTTCCGGTAGGGACCTTTTCGGTGGACGCCAAATTGCCCGTCACCGTGATTTATGTGGGCACCGATGACGAAAATGAGATCGTCATGGCGCAGCTGATGAAGTCCATGGTAGAGGAGGCGATCGGCAAGGATCTGATCGATTTCCAGATCGTGTGCTTCAGTGGCTGGACCTATGGCACGGTGGCCGATCCACTCAATTACGACATCTATTTCGATTCTCTCTCCACCGGCTATGCCGATCCCTCCGGTCTGCTGACCCGCATGACCACTGACGGCGCGGAGAATGTCGGCTGCTATACCGTCCCTGAATATGACGAACTGGTGGACAGAGCCATGGAGGCCGACACCTTTGAAAAGCGCCTGGCGTATTTTGCGGAGGCCGAGGCCTACCTGTGCAACGGCGCATATGTGATCCCGTTCATCTCTTCGCTCCGCGGCTATTACATGACCAACTGCATGCCCTTTACCAGCCCGCTGACGCTTTACGGGAACAGCAAGTTCAAAGGCACCTTGGTGATGGATCGCCCGCTGACGCTGGCGGAATACAACACTTTGGACGCCGCCTATGAACTTGCCCGTGCGGAAGCCCTAAAGGCTGACTGAGTGTTTCGAGGAAAGGCCCTCGCAGAGGGTCTTTCCTTTGCATTTCCCTGAAAGGAAGGTATTATCTTGAGAAAATATATTCTATCCCGCATTCTGCGGTCACTGATAACGGTGGCGATTGTCTTTGTGGCGGTCTTCATGCTACTCCGGCTTATGCCGCTCAGCGGCTATTTCCCGCAGGAAATCCTGAAAGAGACCGACGAGGCCACCCGCATGACTTATCTCCGCAATCAGGGCCTGCTGGATCATCCACTGTTGCAGCTGTGGCGGTTTCTGCAAAGACTGTTTCAGGGAGATCTGGGCCGGAGTCTCACGGTTTATCCAAAGGTGCCCATCTCCACTCTGCTCAAAGAAAAGATTCCCGTGACGGCGGCCTTTGGCTTTGCCAGCATGGTCACAGGGATCGTCTTGGGCATTGCCTTGGGCCTGCTGATGGTTCGGTACAAGGACAAATGGGGCGATCGTGCGGGAACGGTCTATATTCTGCTGGTGCGCGCCATTCCAAGCCTGATCTATCTGTTTTTCATCCAGGTCTGGGTTTCCAAATGGTTTCATCTGCCGCTGGTGTTTTATAAAAACCGCCCCAGTTCCTGGATCCTGCCCACCATCTGTCTTTCCCTGGGCAGCATTGCCTACTATGCGCTCTGGCTGCGGCGCTTTATGGTGGACGAGGAAAACCGGGACTACGTAAAATTTGCGCAGGTCAAGGGCCTCTCCAAAAAAGAGGTGCTTCGCCGGCATGTGTTTAAAAACGCAGTCATCCCGCTGACGGTTTATATTCCCACCGATCTTTTGTTTATCATCTCCGGCTCGCTGATCATCGAAACGCTCTACGCCATCCCCGGCACCGGCGGCCTGCTCACTTCGGCCATCAAGGCCCAGGACAACAACCTGGTGCAGGTGATCGTGCTGATGTATGCGGTTTTATCCGTGGTGGGTGTCTTTTTGGGGGATCTGCTAGTGGCTTTTGTAGACCCGCGCATCAAACTGACGGAAGGAGAGTAACCCATGGAACAGGAAAAAAGACCCAATGCCCTGCTGGATCCCCTGAAATTCCGCGCGGCGGTTTATGACCAGATCCGCAGCGAGGACGCGGGCTTTTCCAACTATTCCTACTGGCGCTCTACCCTGCGGACCTTTTTCAAAAGCAAGGCGGTCGTCCTACTGGTGGGTGTGGTGATTTTGCTGATTCTGATGAGCGTGTTCTATCCCATCTTTTCCGATGTGGATCCAACCAGAATCAGCCGTCTTCCTCTGGAATGGAATCTTCGTCCCAGCAGGGAGCACTGGTTCGGCACCGACACCCTGGGCAGGGATATCTGGGCAAGAGCCTGGTACGGTGTGCGCAATTCTTTCCTTCTGGGCTTCGCGATCGCCTGTTCCGATGTGGGCTTTGGCACCATCGCCGGCGCGCTGTGGGGCTACAACAAAAAGCTGGACCCCTTTATGATCGAGCTTTACAACATCATGACCAACATTCCCTCCACCGTCTATCTGGTGCTGCTGGCTTACATTATGAACACCAGCTATCTCACGCTGTTCATCTCCATGGCCTCCCGCGGTTGGATCGTGGAGGCGCGGTTTTTCCGGAACCGGATTCTGTCCCTTCGGGACAGCGAATACAACATTGCCTCTAAATGCCTGGGAACCTCCATGCGCCGGATTGCCTTCCGGAACATCATTCCTCATATCATCAGCCTGATTATTATGGAAGCCGCGCTCTGCATCCCGTATTCTATCGGGGCAGAGGTGTTCATGGGCTTTGTAGGCGTGGGTATGCCTGTGGATGCCATCACGCTGGGTAATATTGTTAACCAGGGCCGGGCATCCTTTACCCTGCATCCTTACCAGATGCTTCTGCCCAGCGGGATTCTGTGCCTCATCACCGTGGCTTTCTATGTGATCGGCAACAAATTTGCGGACGCTTCCGATCCGCGCAACCATGTGTAAGGAGGGATACGGCATGACAGAAACCGCTTGTTTCCATGGCGCCGAGCCGATCCTCTCCGCCAAAAATGTTGAGATCAAGTTCAACCTTCGCGGCAAGGTGCTCACCGCCGTCCGCGGCGCCTCTCTGGATCTTTACCCGGGAGAAACCCTTGCCATCGTGGGGGAATCGGGCTGCGGGAAATCCGTGTTTACCAAATCCTTTATCGGGATGCTGGACAAAAACGGATCGGTCACCGGCGGGCAGATCTTGTATCGTGGAGAGGATCTGACCCAATACACCACCGAGGCCGAATGGCTCCGCATCCGGGGAAAAAAGATCGCCATGGTTTTTCAGGACCCCATGACCTCGCTCAATCCCGTCCGCACCATTGGCGAGCAGATCACCGAGGTCATCACCTGGCATTTCGGAACGGAGCATGAACAGGCAAAACGGGAGGCGGTCAATCTTTTGAAGCGGGTGGGGATCACCGACGCCGAATCCCGCTACCGGCAATATCCCGGAGAGTTTTCCGGTGGGATGCGCCAGCGAGTGGTCATTGCCGCTGCCATCGCCTGTAGGCCTGAGATTTTGATCTGCGACGAACCCACCACCGCACTCGACGTGACGGTGCAGGCGCAGATTCTCCAGCTTATTCGCAGGCTTCAGAAGGAACTGAACATGACGGTCGTGTATATCACCCACGATTTGGGCGTGGTGGCCAACGTAGCCGATCGGGTCAGTGTGATGTATGCAGGGCAGATCATCGAGCACGGGACCGTGCACGAGATCTTTCAGCAGCCCGCCCATCCCTATACCAAGGCGCTGCTGCGGTCGCTGCCGCAGCTCGGGGTGAAAGGACATGCGCTTTACTCCATTAATGGCACGCCGCCCAATCTGTTTAAGGAGATCGCCGGCGACGCCTTTGCCCCCCGCAATCCGGAGGCCATGGAGATCGACTTTGAACAGGAGCCTCCCTCCTTTCCGCTTTCCGAGACCCATTGGGCAAAAACCTGGCTGCTCCATCCCTATGCCCGGGAATACCGCGCCGCGCTGGACGAGCGGGATTTCCACATCCATGAGCAGCGGCAGCCGGAGCAGGCGTTTGACTACAGCGGGAACCCGGAAAAGCTTCTGCAGGTGCGTGATCTTTCCGTCCGATTCAAGTTGGCGGGCAAGGAATTTTCCGCGGTGGATCATGTGAACTTCGATGTTTACAAAGGGGAAACCCTTTCACTGGTGGGAGAATCCGGTTCAGGCAAGACCACCATAGGCCGGGCCATTATGCGCATCTATCAAAGCAATGTGACCGGGCAGATTCTTTATAAAGGCCGCCCTATCACTGGAAAGCTGGACAAAGAAACCGTCCGGCGGCTGCGCATGGAGATGCAGATGATCTTTCAGGATCCCATGGCGTCGCTGAACGAGCGGGCCAAGGTGGATTATATCATCTCCGAGGGTCTTTACAACTATCATCTTTATAAAAACAAAGCGGATCGGAACCGAAAGGTCGCGGAGATCATGGATGAGGTCGGCCTCTCCAAAGACTTTTCCAGCCGGTTCCCTCATGAGTTCTCCGGCGGGCAGCGCCAGCGCATCGGTATTGCCAGGAGTCTGGTCATGAACCCCGATTTCATCGTGGCGGACGAGCCGATCTCGGCGCTGGATGTCTCCATCCGCGCTCAGGTGATCAATCTTTTGAACAAGCTCAAACGGGAGCGTGGGCTGACCTATCTGTTCATCGCCCATGACCTCAGCGTGGTGCGGTTTATTTCCGACCGCATCGCCGTCATCAATAAGGGCCGGATCGTGGAACTGGCGGCCTGCGAAGAGTTGTTCCGCCACCCCCTACATCCTTATACAAAAGCCCTGCTTTCCGCCGTGCCCTATCCCGATCCCGATACGGAACGGGATAAGAATCCCCTGGTCTATGACCGTCGGATGCACAATTACGATGCCGACAAGCCCCAATGGGTCGAGATCGTTCCCGGACATTTTGTCCTGGGAAACGGGGAAGAACTGGCCCTTTATCGAAAGGAGATTGAAGCCTCTTGACGGAGAAAACGTCGAAAAAACGGTATTTCAGGCTGATTTATGGCAGGACGCTGCGCTATTTTGGCAGCGCCCTGCCGTTGTGCGCCATCGTCGGGGCCCTTTATGGCGACCGGCTGAGGTTTGTATTTGCCCTTTGCGCGGCGGGCGGCGCCTTTCTCTGCTGGGGATGGTTCACCTATCTCTGTTTCACCGGATGGCGGCTTTTCGGTCTTGACCGTACCCCTGGGGCGAAACATGTTCCATTTTTTCATCGTCGGGAGAAAAAGAGGATCCGGCCGTCCTTCGCCATGAAGGAAGAAGACTTTGACGACGATCTTTCCCATGCCATCACGCTCCGGGAGGAAGAGCTCGATGAATATCATCGGGTCAGGGCGCGCTGGCTGGCGCGCGCGTTTTGCGGCGCTTTGCTGATTGCAGTTTCCTTTTTCATTCGGCTTTGAACATACCTTCCCGCTCAAAAGGGCCGGGGCTCGGTCCTCCGGCGGGAAAACGGTAGCGCCACCCCCCGCCGTCAAAAAGATATCGGAATCCCACCCATTAAAACGCTTCTTTACCCGGTTGAGCCTGTGTTCAGCCGGGTCTCTTTTGCATGTTTTCAAAATACAGAGACCGTGAGCTGCCTGCCGCAAAACAGACGCTCCAGCCCTGTGAAATTTTTTCTTTATACCTATTGACACGCAATACTGCGCATGGTATAGTATGTTCAAAGGGGGGTGCTGAAATGGATATCCAACTCAAGCGGGGAATTCTGGAGGTCTGCGTGCTCAAGGCGCTGGAAAAGCAGGATTCTTACGGATATCAGATCATCAAAGATCTTTCGCCCTTCGTTTTGCTTTCGGAGTCCACGCTATATCCCATTCTCAGGCGGATCGAGGCTGCTGGCTGCGTAACGGTTTATTCCGTGGAGCACAACGGACGATTGCGAAAGTACTATCACCTGACTCCGGCGGGACAGGCTCGCATTCTGGGTTTTTTGAACGACTGGAACGAGGTCGTCAAGGCTTACGACTTTATAAGGGGGAACGATGATGAAAAAACATGATTTTATTCTCTGGCTGCGCAACCGGCTTTCGGATCTGCCTCCGGCAGAGCTCGACCGGGTCTGCGGCTTTTACGCCAACGCCATCGACGAGCGGATGGAGGACGGTGTCGGCGAGGAGGCCGCCGTCCACGCCATGGGCGAGCCCGAGGCGCTGTTGCGGGAGATCCGCGCCTCGCTGCCCGAGCAATATCAAACCGAACCAAGCTTTGACACGGAACCGCGTGACGGCGTTTATGCCCAGCGGCCTCCGGAGCAGCCCCATCCCGCCGCGCCCAAACGGAGTGCGGGAAAAGTGATCGCCCTTGTGCTTGCGGGGATCGTTGCTGCCGCGGCCGGGATTGTGCTGCCGTTCGCTATGTTCAGTGCTCGAACGGTAACCTATCCTGAAATCTCCTGGGAAAGCTACGATTGGCCCGGAGCATCGGTCATAGACATGACTACAGACGCCTTTCTCCAGTTGGATCTCGACGGAATCGACCGGATCGTCATCCGGCTGGACGCGGGGGCGTTGTCAATCTTCCCGACTGACGATCTCGCGCTGTCGGCCAACGGCACGGACGATCTGACGCTTTCACATCACAATGAAATTGCGGCTGACGGCACCGAGACCCTTGTCATCGAGGGAAAAGCACCGGACTCCAGCATCGGCAACTCTTGTCTTTGGATCAATCTGCCTCGCTGGAATCGTCCGCTGGCCGTGGAAGTCGACACGGGCGAGGTGTGGCTCGGCGAGCTGTACGCCGGGCAAATCGACATTACGACATCCACCGGCCAGGTGAATCTTACAAACTTGACCGCGTCGGCCATCCGGACGAAGGTTGACACCGGCACAATCAGCGGAAACGATCTCCACATCATGCCGCAGGGCAGCATCTCGCTCGCCTGTGGGATCGGCGATATAGATCTCTGGCTGCCGGGTAGCGCCGCCGATTACACTGTTAACGCCTCGGTGGATCTGGGCAATTTGGAGGCTCCCGTCGGCGGCAGCGGCGATATTTCTGTGGATCTTTCCGTCGATATCGGTGATTTGACCCTGAATTTTTACTAATAATCCTCTTTCCTCCCATGTTAATAGGGTAGAGAGGGGTTAAGGCCCCTCCCTCCCATTGCACCGTACGTACGGGTCTCGTATACGGCGCTACATCAAAGCAAGAGATCAAGCCCGTCCTGCGAGATAATACGCCAAAGGATCGACCAAGCCCGGTCGGTCC
>JAFSZV010000038.1 GCA_017455565.1 Clostridia bacterium | reverse complement strand
TCTCTGACCCGCTGTTTTTTCATCGGGCCTGGGAGGGTGTGCCCTTTTTTTCCACATCATATGGTTTTTGTCACCTTGGTGACTGTGTCTTGCCATGAATTTGGGGCTGTAGCTTAACTTGCGTTTTGCTACAGCCCCTTTGATCATTTTCCCCCGATGCTTTTCATTTCCGCGATGTCGGGCACCCGGGGCACGTAGGCCTCCAGATAGTCCAAAAGGGCCCCGGGCTCGCGGAAATCGGCCCAGAGGGCGCGGCAGGTTTCACTCAAAAAACCCTTTTCGATGCTGTTTTCCAGCAGGGCCAGCAGCGGGGCGTAATAATCCTCCGCGTTGAACAGGGCGATGGCCTTGCCGTGGCGGCCGAGCTGCTTTAAGGTGAGGATCTCGAAAAACTCGTCGAAGGTGCCGATCCCGCCGGGGACAGCCACGAAGGCGTCGGCCCGCTCCTCCAAAATCTGCTTGCGCTGGCGCATGGTTTCGGTGTAAACGAACTCGTCGCAGTGGGGATACAGCACGCCGTCCACGTTAAAGAACGAGGGCGCAACCCCCACGATCCTTCCGCCGCCGGCTTTGCAGCCCCGGGCCGCGGCCCCCATCAGGCCCTGGCTGCCGCCGCCGAACAGCAGCGTATGCCCCCTTTTCCCCATTTCCCGGCCCAGCGCCTCCACCGCCCGCACATAGGCGGGGTCGATGTGGTTGCTGGAGGCTCCGTACAGGCAGATCACCATGGCGTTTTCCTCCTTTTGCGTCGTGTCGGGCACTATTGTAGCATAAAATGAAGATTTTCGCAATCGTATGGACAGCGGAAGCGGGAAATGGTATACTGAAAACAGAAAATTTTAGAAGCCCCGCGGCGCTTTCCGTCGCCGAAAAGGAGATTTTTATGATGGAATACGATCCCAAAAAAGTCCTCTGCTCCTGCGCCCGCGTCACCTGCGGCGATGTGGCCGAGGCCGTGAAAAACGGCGCGAAGACCCTCAGTGACATGCGGGAGGCCACCCGCGCCACCGCCTTCTGCGGCTCCTGCACCGACCGGATAGAAGAATTCATCGGGCAGCTTGCGTCCGGCGAGGCCGTCCCCGCCGCAGAAGCCCCCGCGCCCGAAGCTGCTCCCGCCGACCTGCCCTATGCTCTGACGCGGGAGGTGTGCGACGACCTCGTTTACGTCGGCGCGTCGGACCACCGCATCATCCTGTTTGAAAATCAGTATCCCGTGCCCGATGGCATGTCCTACAACAGCTATGTTCTGCTGGACAAGCAGACCGTTTTGTTCGACACCGCCGACCAGGCGGTGAGTGAGGTCTTTCTCCGCAACGTGGAGGCCGCGCTGAACGGCCGCAAGCTGGACTATGTGGTGGTGCATCACATGGAGCCCGACCACGGCGCCTCCTTGGGCGCGGTGTTGCAAAAATGGCCCGGGGCGCAGGTGATTTGCACCGCCGGGGCCAAAAAGATGATCGGCCAGTTTTTCGGCGCGGCTGCCGCCGCCCGGGTACAGGAGGTGCGGGACGGGGTCTCAGTGATGACCGGCACGCACATCCTGTCCTTCCACACCGCTCCCATGGTGCATTGGCCCGAGGTGATGGTGACCTATGACCGCACCTCCGAGACCCTTTTTTCCGCCGACGCCTTCGGCACTTTCGGCGCCCTCAACGGCAATCTGTTCGCCGACATGGGAGACTTCCCCGTCAGCGAGTATCGCCGCTATTACAGCAACATCGTGGGCAAGTTCGGCCCGCAGGTACAAGCCGCGCTGAGCAAGCTCTCGACGCTGAAGATCTCCCGCATCTGCCCGCTGCACGGCCCCGTCATCCGGCAAAATCTAACCGGGATCCTGGAAAAATACC
The DNA here is from genome assembly GCA_017455565.1 of Clostridia bacterium. Classification (GTDB taxonomy): domain Bacteria; phylum Bacillota; class Clostridia; order Oscillospirales; family Butyricicoccaceae; genus UBA4644. The sequence goes on along the minus strand of JAFSZV010000038.1, from coordinate 975 downwards.
GTCTTTGGAGCACCTATGAGCCCGAGGAAAAGGGCGTTGTCATCGCCTACGCCTCGGTTTATGGACACACCGCAGGCGCCTGCTTTGCCCTGGCCGACGCCCTCAGCGCCCGAGGCGTGCGGGACGTGCGTCTCTTCGACGTGTCCAAGACCCACAGCTCCTATATCCTCAGCGAGGTCTTCCGCCGCTCCCATCTGGTGCTGGCCTCTGTCACCTATGTGGGCAGCGTGTTCCCCGCCATGGAATCGCTCGTCGCCGAGCTGAAGAACCACGGACTGAAAAACCGCACCGTGGCTCTGCTGGAAAACGGCTGCTGGGCCCCCGTTTCGGGCAAGCGGATGACCGAGCTGCTGAGCGGCGTGCCCATTACCCTGCTGGAGCAGAAGGTGACGCTGCTTTCCGCCATGAAAGAGAGCCACCGCCCCGCGCTGGAATCGCTGGCCGACGCACTGGCCGCCGGAATCGTGCTCTGAAAGGACGCCGCTGAGCCAACCGGATCCCGTTTTGAGGAGGTGCATTCCTTTTGAAAAAAGCAAATCATATCCTGAACATCGTCATCGGTGCTTGTATCGGCGTTTTCATCGGCCGCACGCTCTTTCTGCTCTGGGATCACAAAAAGAATCCCGACCTCTATGCCATGCAGTCCGCGCCGTGGTACACCGGCCTTTTGGTTTCCGGCGCCTTTACGCTTGCAGTGGTGGTCCTATGCCTTTTGCTGAAGCTCCTGCTTCTGCGGCGCATGAAAAAAAACTCCCGCGACTCTGAAAAGTAATTCGTTTTCCCCTCTTTTTCGCCAGTTTCAAAAAAACGCCTGCCCGGTTTTTTCGGGCAGGCGTTTCAGCTTGTCAAAGAACCCTCGTTTTTGTTAAGCAAAAGCGAGGGATTTGCTGTATTTGGGCAAAAGCAGCGAGAAAACAAGGCGAGAATAAGAACCTTTCCAGCTCCATTCTGCCAGCTTTTTCAGATTCATCGCAG
>JAFSZV010000037.1 GCA_017455565.1 Clostridia bacterium | reverse complement strand
TCTCTGACCCGCTGTTTTTTCATCGGGCCTGGGAGGGTGTGCCCTTTTTTTCCACATCATATGGTTTTTGTCACCTTGGTGACTGTGTCTTGCCATGAATTTGGGGCTGTAGCTTAACTTGCGTTTTGCTACAGCCCCTTTTTAGACGAGAGCACGGGTTATTACGCTTGCGAAAAAAGAGAACATTTCCATTCAATCCGTTTTATCGGACAATAAATGCCGTAAGCTGAAACTGCAAACCAAGAGAGGAGGGAGCCTCATGTATCAGATCAAATACGTTTACGGACATTACAACGTTTACGCCCCCTCGGGCCGGTTCCTCTTTTCTGCCGACACCGAGAGCGAGGCCCGGGACGAGCTGGCGCTTCTGGAGGGCTGAGCAAAGCCGAGGACGGGCAAAGACGGCAAAGAACAGCCGCTTTTCCGGTAAAAATCCCCTGTTTTTGGAAAAACAGCGGCGTTTTTGCGGAAAAACGCGGATTGACGGCCGTGGGGTGCGGTTGCTATAATAAAACCATCCCCTTGCACAACGTTACTGGAAAGGTTTTGTTAGTTTGAAACTGGAAGGAAAGAGCCTGCGCTCGGATTTTGCCCGGTTTGTCACCGCCACCGCGCTCTCACTGACGATTTTTTCCCTGTACGCCATGGTAGACGGGCTGTTTGTGGCCAGGGGCGTCAGCGAATACGCCATGAGCGCCGTCAATCTGGCCGTTCCCATCATCAACGGCCTGTTTTCTCTGGCGGTTTTGTTTGCCGTGGGCACCTCCACCATCCTTGCCGTTTGGCTGGGACAGGGGAAGGGGACAGAGGCCAACCGGCTGTTTTCCCAAGACATCGCCGTGCTTCTGGCGCTGGGCCTGTGCATCACCGGCGCCATGCTGCTGTTTACCGAGCCCCTGGCGCGACTGCTGGGGGCGACGGCGGAGACCTCCGCCTTTCTCCACGCCTATCTGCGGGGGCTGGCGCCCTTTGCCTCCTGTTATATGATCTCGTATAATCTGGAGATTTTGGCGCGCACCGACGGATTCCCCCGCTTTGCCACCGTCACGGTGATCTGCGGCTGCCTGTTCCATGCGGGGATGGATTATCTCACCATTTTTGTGTGGAAATGGGGCATCGTGGGCGCGGCGGTTTCCAGCGGCTCCAGTCAACTCTTGACGGCGCTGGTGTTTTTTCTGCATTTTTTGCGAAAAAGGGGAACCTTCCGTTTTACCCGTTTCCATTTTGATCGGAAGATTTATCGGCGGCTTTTGCCGCTGGGCATTTCCGACGGGCTCACCGAGCTGTGTACCGGCGTGATGATCTTCCTCTTTAACCGAACGCTTTTGCGGCACATCGGGCCCGACGGCGTGGTAAGCTATACCATCATCGCCTATGTCAACACCATCGTCATCAATCTGATGCTGGGGGTGGGGCAGGGCAGCCAGCCGCTGGTGAGCTATCACCGGGGCAAGAGCGAGCCCTGGGCCTGCAAAAAGCTGCTGCGCTACGGCCTTGTCGCCGTGGCGGCGCTGGCGACCATGAGCTTTGCGGGGCTGTGGCTCTTTGCGCCGCAGGTGGTGGGAATTTTCCTGCCCCACAGCCCGGCTGCCCTGCGGGAGTATTCGGTTTTCGCCTTCCGGCGCTATGCATTCTCTTATCTGCCGGTGGGCTTCAACATCTTCCTTGCCGCCTTCTTGACGGCGCTGGAGCGGCCGAAGGAGGCCATCGCCGTTTCGGTGGGGCGGGGCCTGATCGTGCAGGCGGCGGCGCTCTTTCTGCTGGCGGAAACGCTGGGCGGCGGGGCGGTCTGGTTTGCGCCATTGGCGTCCGAAACGCTGGTGTTGCTGCTGTCGCTGCGCTTTTTGCGGCGGTGGCGCCAAGAAGCCTGAGATGAAAAACAGATGGCGTAGGGGTCGTCTGTTTTTTGAAGTGTCTTTCAGCTCAAAAAATTTCGTGGACATCGGGGGAGAAGTGCGGTACAATTATTTTATATAAAGTCCTTATCACGGTACAAGGAGGAAGAGTCATGATCTCTGACGCGATGCTCAACAAGCTGGACGCCTGGTGGCGCGCTGCCAATTATCTTTCCGCGGGACAGCTTTATCTGCTGGACAATCCGCTGCTGCGGGAACCTTTGAAGCCCGAGCACATCAAAAAAAAGATCGTGGGCCATTGGGGCACCGTCCCGGGCCAGAATTTCATCTATACCCATCTCAACCGCATCATCAATCAGTATGATCTCAACATGATCTATCTCTCCGGCCCGGGCCACGGTGGAAACGCCATGGTGGCCCAGGACTGGCTGGACGGCTCATACAGCGAGGTCTATCCCAACGTCAGCCAGGATTTGGAGGGTATGAAAAAGCTGTTCAAACAGTTCTCCTTCCCCGGCGGCATTTCCAGCCATGTGGCCCCCGAGGTCCCCGGCTCCATCAACGAGGGCGGCGAGCTGGGCTATAGCCTTGCCCACGCCTTCGGCGCGGTGTTCGACAATCCCGACCTGATTGCCGCCTGCGTGGTGGGCGACGGCGAGAGCGAAACCGGCCCGCTGGCCACCGCGTGGCACAGCAACAAGTTTTTGAACGCCAAAAACGACGGCGCCGTGCTGCCCATCCTGCACTTAAACGGCTATAAGATCGCGAATCCCACCGTTTTTGCCCGCATTTCCCACGACGAGGTACGGAAATTCTTCGAGGGCTGCGGCTGGAAGCCCTATTTTGTGGAGGGCAGCGACCCCGCCCAGATGCACCGACTGATGGCCGACACGCTGGACAAATGTGTCCGCGACATCCGCGCGGCCCAGAAGCGCGCCCGGGAGGAGGGCATCGTGGAGCGGCCCCGCTGGCCCATGATCGTCTTCCGCTCACCCAAGGGGTGGACGGGGGTGAAGGAGGCCAACGGCAAGCCCATCGAGGGCACGTTCCGGGCCCATCAGGTGCCGGTGGACATGAGCAAGCCCGAGCACCTCAAACTGGTGGAGGACTGGCTCAAGAGCTACCGCCCCGAGGAGCTCTTTGACGAGAGCGGCGCGCCGGTGCCGATGCTGCGGGAGCTTTCGCCCAAGGGTGACAGGCGCATGGGCGCCAACCCTCACGCCAACGGCGGCAAGCTGCTGCGGGACCTGCGGCTGCCCGATTTCCGGGATTACGCCGTGGACATTCCCGCCCCCGGCGCCGTGGAGGCGCAGGATATGATGGAGCTGGGCGGCTATGTGCGGGATATTTTCAAGCTCAACCGCGAGGCGAAGAACTTCCGGGTTTTCGGCCCCGACGAAACCATGTCCAACCGGCTCAACCGGGTCTTTGAAGAGACCGACCGGGACTGGAACGCCGACGTGATCGCGGGCGACGAGCATCTGGCCGCCGAGGGCCGCGTGATGGACGGCATGCTGTCCGAGCATATGTGCGAGGGCTGGCTGGAGGGCTATCTCCTCACCGGACGCCACGGCCTTTTCAACAGCTATGAGGCCTTTATCCGCATCGTGGACTCCATGGCCTCCCAGCACGCCAAATGGCTCAAGGTCACCAAGGACATGACCTGGCGGGAGGAGATCGCCTCGCTGAACTACGTCCTGTCCTCCAACGTGTGGCAGCAGGACCACAACGGCTTTACCCATCAGGATCCGGGCTTTCTGGACCATGTTTCCAACAAAAAGGCCGACGTGGTGCGGCTCTATCTGCCCCCCGACGCCAACTGCCTGCTTTCGGTCTTCGACCACTGCATCCGCAGCAAGAACTACGTCAACGTGATGGTCACCTCCAAGCATCCCCGCCCCCAGTGGCTCACCATGAAGCAGGCCGTCAAGCACTGCACCCAGGGCATCGGCATCTGGCAGTGGGCCTCCAACGACGCGGGGCAGGAGCCCGATGTGGTGATGGCCTGCTGCGGCGACACGCCCACGCTGGAAACGCTGGCCGCCGTCACCATCCTGCGGGAATATCTGCCCGAGGTGCGGGTGCGGGTGGTCAACGTGGTGGATCTGATGAAGCTGGAGCCCGATTACGCCCATCCCCACGGCCTGAGCGACGTGGATTACGACAGCCTGTTCACCGCGGATAAGCCCATCGTTTTCGCCTTCCACGGCTATCCCAAGCTGGTGCACGAGCTGACCTATCACCGCCACAACAAGAATCTCCACGTCCGGGGCTACCAGGAAGAGGGCACCATCACCACCCCCTTCGACATGCGGGTGCAGAACGCCATTGACCGCTTCCATCTGGTGATGGACGTGGTGAAGAACCTGCCGCAGCTTGGCAACCGGGGCGCGTTTTTGCTCCAGCTCATGCGGGATAAGCTGGTGGAGCACAAGCAGTATATCGCCCAATACGGGCAGGACTTGCCCGAGATCCGGGAGTGGAAGTGGCAGAAGTAAGCGCTTTTTGTGAAAATTCACTGAAAAACACGCAAGTTGATTGACAGATCGGAGCGGATGCATTATGCTGTTCACGGCGGATATTGGAGCGCTGACCATTACACTGGGCGTCTTTGACGGCGAAACCCTGCGCTTTCGCGCTTCGCTTTCGGCGTCGCGGGAGCGCACCGCCGACGAATATGCCGTGCTGCTGGCCCAGTTGTTCCGGATGCGCGGCGTCGAGCCCAAAATGGAGGGCGCGGTGCTCTCCTCAGTGTCCAAACCGCTCAACGCCGTGATGGCCGGGGCGGTGGAACGGATCTGCGGCGTCAGGCCGGTGTTTCTTGGCCCGGGTGTGCGTACCGGTCTGGACATCCGGGCCGATATCCCTTCGCAGCTTGGGGGTGACATTGCTGCTTGCTGCATCGGGGCGTTGCACCTGCAAAAACCGCCGCTGGCGGTGCTGGGCTTCGGCGCGGCCACCACGCTGGCTTATCTGGACGAAAAGGGCCAGCTTTGCGGCGTGATGATCTGCCCGGGCGTGCAGCCGGGGCTGGACGCGCTGTCTGCGCTGGCAGGCGAGCTGCCCACCATTGCGCTGGAACCACCCAGGTCGCTTCTGGGCCGCAACACCGTGGACGCCATGAACAGCGGCGTGGTCTTCGGTGCGGCCGCCATGGCCGACGGCCTGCTGGCCCGCGTGCGGGAGGCGTATGGTAAGGAAGAGCTTCCCGTCATTGCCGCCGGCGACATGGCACCTTTGATCCTGCCGCATTGCGAATCAGAGATCCGCCACGAGCCCGATCTGGTGCTGAAGGGCCTGCACCTAGTGTGGGAGCGCAACCGCAGACCGCGCAAATAACGTATGAAACGCCCCGGGCGATTTCATAAATACAAACCCGCGCTGCATTTGCAAGGCGAAGCGGCAGCGGAAAAGGAGAAAAACCATGGAAAACAAAGAAACCTCTCGGCAGACAGACATCCGCAAGCTGACGGGCATTGCTCTCTTCACCGCCATCGTGGTGGTGCTGCAGCTTCTGGGGAGTGTGATCCGCTTCGGACCCTTCTCCATCTCTTTGGTGCTCATCCCCATCGTCATTGGCGCCGCGCTTTATGGCAAGCTGGCTGGGACATGGCTGGGCCTGGTGTTCGGCGTGGCGGTGCTGCTCTCAGGCGATGCCTCCCCCTTTATGGCGGTCAACCCGCTGGGCACGGTGCTCACCGTTCTGGCAAAGGGCGCGCTGGCGGGCTTTTTGACCGGATGGGTCTACAGCCTGCTTACAAAGAAAAATGAGACGCTGGCCGTGATCGTGGCCGCCGTCGTGTGCCCCGTGGTCAACACCGGCGTGTTCCTGCTGGGCTGCCTGATCTTCTTCCTGCCCACCGTCACCGCCTGGGGACAGGGCTGGGCCGAGCAGCTGGGCATCCAGTTCAATCTCGGCAAGTACATGATCCTGGGCCTGGTGGGCGGAAACTTCCTGTTTGAGCTGCTGTTCAACGTGATCCTCGGCCCCGTAATCGTTCGTCTGATCCATCTGGGGAAAAAGAAATAAGACGGATTCAAAAAGCCGCCCGCAAAAAGCAGGCGGCTTTTTTCAGTTTGTCAAATACGCGGCGCGCTTATTTTTTGCAAAGCTCCAGATAGACGTAGAAAGCCGGATCTTCGCCCAGTGCGATCACATGGTCCGGCATATCTTTTTGCCGGAAACCCAGTCTTTTGTATAGGGCGAGGGCTTTCTCGTTCTGCGGATGGGGATCGACCCATACGCATTCCGCGCCGTTGCGAAACGCTTCTTCGATCACATGTGAAAGGGCTTTTGCGGCAATGCCCCGGCCCCGCGCAAAGGGAAACAGTTTGATGTCCAGCGCGGCGCTGCCGTGCGCTTTGTCGATTTCATAACTTGCTTCGCCGCAATAATTTCCATCTTTATAAATCGAAAAGTGGTTTGACAGCGGCCGGTTGGAAACGCTCCAGCGAAACCACTGCTGCATGGCTTCGTCGGTTTCATGCACCCCGCCGGGGACGATAAAGCGCATGACTTCTTCGTCCGCCCAAAGGCGCTGAATATGTTTGATATCCGCAAGCGTTGTTTCTTTGATCTCGATCATTCAGATACCTCCAAAACAGGGTTTTATCGTTTGTGTGCCGCGATGTTATGTTCCCAGCGCCAGATTGGCGTCGCGGGCGGCGATGACGGCCTCGATCACTGCCGCACGGAAGCCGCCGGCTTCCAGTGCCCGCACGCCTTGGATGGTGCTCCCGCCGGGGGAGCAAACGGCGTCCTTGAGCGCTGCGGGATGGAGCCCGCTCTCGGTGAGCAAAGCGGCGGATCCTTCCGTTGCCTGCACCGCCAGCCGAAGAGCAACGGCCCGGGGAATGCCGCAGGCCACGGCGCCGTCGGTCAACGCCTCCAAATACAGCGCGGTAAAGGCCGGACTGCAGCCGCAGAGCGCCGAGCCGGCGTCCATCAGACGTTCCTCCAGCGGTTCCACCAGGCCGGCGGGGGCCATCGCCATGCGCAAAACGGCCTCGTCCGCGTCGGAGAGGGCCGCGTTTTTGTCATAGAGCACCACGCCTCTGCCCACCGAAACCGGCAGATTGGGCATGATCCGCAAAACGGCCACGGGGAAGGGGAGACCGGCCAGCTCCTCCAGCCGGTGCAGCGTCAGCCCCGCCGCCATGGAGATCAGCACGGTGTTCGGCCGATCCCGCAAAAGGGGGCGCAGCGCCGCCAGCAGCGCCGCCATCTGCTGCGGTTTGACACCTAAAAACAGATAATCGCATCCGGCCGCTTCGCTGGCCGATCCCGTGCGGCAGCCCAGCGTTTCCGCCAGCGCGGCGGCCTTGGCGGGCGTGCGGTTGCACAGCACCACATCCTGCGGCGAAACGCCGCGGCAGACTGCTGCGGCCAGTGCGCCGCCCATGTGTCCCGTTCCGATGAACCCAAAGGTTTTTTCCATCAAAAGCCCTCCCCGCGCCGATGTATCGACCGTTCTGTTTATTATAACAAATTTGTGGGAAACGCACAAGTCTCTTGCAATCCGGGGAAAAATAGCATACAATGAATCTGTTCCGGGTACGGTTTCAAACGTGTCCGGAGGCTGAAATCCAAAGCAAAGGAGAGATCCCCTATGGATCAGAGAACCCTGGCCTATATCAATCTTTTCGCCGTGCTGGGCGCGCTGCCCGAGCTGTGCCGCCTCAGCCCTGAGGCGCAGGCCTACATCCGCAATCAGAAGGTCAGCGTGGGCTTTGACGTGAAGGGCGGTCCCGCGGGCACACTGTTTTTTGAAAACGGCGTCTGCCGCATGGAAGAGGGCGCGGACAAGTGCGTCGTGCGCATCCCTGTGGGCTCCTGCGAAAAATTCAACCGCATCATCGACGGAAAGGCGACTCCCATCCCCACCCGGGGCTTGACCAAGATCGGCTTTCTCACCGGCCCGTTTACCAAACTCACCGATCTTTTGACCCGCTATCTCCGCCCGTCGGAAGAGGATCTGAAGGACGAGCGGTTCTTTGATGTGAGCACCCGGCTAATGTTTCATCTCATTCTTTCCGCCGTGGCGCAGATCGCCAACGAAGACGAGGTGGGGCGTGTTTCGGCCTCCTATATCGTGGATGGGAAGATCAAGCTCTCTATCGCCGGCGGCCCCGCCGGGTATCTGGACGCGAAAGATCACCGGCTCACCGCCGTTCACCAAGACACCGACCGGCCCTTCTCTGTGATGGAATTTTGTGATATGCGTCTGGCCCGTCAGCTCTTTGACGGCAAGGTCAACGCCGTCACCTGTGTGGGTACCGGACAGGTGCGCATGGGCGGCATGATTAGTCAGTTGGACAACGTCAACCGCATTCTCGACAGGGTCAGCCTGTATTTGGCGTAAGGAGGTAAACACGATGCATCCCATCTTTGACCATACCAAAAGCCGCACGCAGTTCGACCGGGCGGCCCGGGTTATTCCCTCGGGCGTTTACGGCCATCTGGGCCCCGCCGAGGGCTGCTTTATCCCCGTGAGCGCCTATCCGCAGTTTTCCGAAAGAGCGCAGGGGACCTATTTCTGGGATATCGACGGAAACCGCTACATCGACTATATGTGTGCTTACGGCCCTAACATTTTGGGCTATAACGACCCCGACGTGGACGAGGCCGCCCGCAGGCAGCGGGAAAAGGGCGACTGCGTCACCGCCCCCTCCGCTGTGATGATCGACTTTGCCGAACTCTTGGTGGATACGGTGGCCTGCGCCGACTGGGCTTTTTTTGCCAAAAACGGCAACGATGTCACCTCCATCGCCGTGCGGGCGGCCCGGGCCTACACGCATCGGAAAAAACTGATCTTTTTCAAGGGCTATTACCACGGCATCTCGCCTTGGTGCCAGAAGCTGGACAACGCCGGCGTTCTGCCCGAAGAGGTGCAGAACAACCTTTATCTCGATTGGAACGACGAGCAGCAGCTGGAGCAGGCCTTTGCCGAAAACAAGGGCCAGATCGCCGCGGTCATCAGCCAGCCCTATATGCACGGCAACTTTGTCGACAACACCTTTCCCAAAGAGGGCTTCTGGCAGAAGGTGCGTAAGCTGTGCGACGACAACGGCACGGTGCTCATCGTCGACGACGTGCGGGCAGGCTTCCGCATGGATATGAAGGGCAGCGACCATTATTTCGGCTTCAAGGCCGATCTGATTTGCTTCTGCAAGGCACTGGCCAACGGCTATAACGTGTCGGCCCTGTGCGGGCAGGACTTTTTGAAGAACGCCGTTTCGGGGCTGAGCGTCACGGGTTCCTACTGGCTGTCGGCCGTCCCCTTTGCCGCGGGCATCGCCTGCATTGAAAAGATGAAAAAGCTCAACTGCCCCCAGCTTTTGATCGACAAGGGGCAGAAGCTCGCTGACGGCCTACTGGAGCAGGCAAAGAAATACGGCTACGATCTGCACATTACCGGCATGCCCTCGTTGTTTTATCTCCGCTTGGCTGACGACCCCAGCCTGATGCTCCATCAGGCGTGGATCGCGGAATGCCAGAAGCGGGGCGTCTTCTTTACCAATCATCACAATCATTTCATTAACGCTGCCCTGTCCGACGCTGACATTGCGGAAACGGTGGAGATCGCGGGCGAAGCCTTCGCCGCCCTGCGGGAGATGGGGAAATAAATCGCGCAGGGAAAATTTTCCGGTCATATTTTCGGAAATCCCGCCGAAAATAGGGTCGTAATCCAACGAAAGGAGAAACGACCATGACCAACAGCAACAAGTCCAATCTGTCTTCCAACGCCAAGGACGCGATGCGCCAGTTCAAGATGGAGACCGCCCGCGAAGTGGGCGTCGATCTGAAGGACGGCTACAACGGCGAGCTGACCTCTAAGCAGGCCGGCAGCATCGGCGGCGAGATGGTCCGCAAGATGATCAAAAAGGCCGAGGAGAATATGTGATTTGTCGCGCAAGCGGCAGATGAACGAAAGGGGCACGCGCAAGCGTGCCCTCTTTTCTGTTTTTTCTTGTGCCTCCTTCTGTTGTCCGATTTTAATACCTTTTTGCTCGGTGAAAAACAGCAAGCTTTCCCCTGGGAAACGGAGCACCTTTGTTTTGTTTTGTCTGATTGCGTTGCGTCATATCCTGCTTTTGCAAAAGCGGCGGATCAATCAAAAAAGAGTGCGTCAGCACTCTCAGCTTGTCAAAACAGTCAAAATCGCTTCAGGCGCTTTTGCTTACCGATCGTTTTTGGTTGTTTTCTGTGTGAAAAGGGTCAAAAACACCGCGGCCCGCCGCGATTTTTTGCCAAAATGCGGCGAAACCGGCCCGCTGCACCCCTGCTTGGGGCGTGCCACCGCTGCACTTGCGCATTTCATGAAGCTGTGTGGAAGCCGGAGCCAAAATCATAAAAAAGCCCGGCGCAACGGGTTTTGACAGCCTCAGAGCGCGTCAGAACTTTTTTCCGCTTCGCAAAAAATGGAGGGAGTGATCCGTTCCCCTATGTCAAAGCATATTCCTTACAGCGAAAAAAGACTGTTGTAATTTGATAGACAATGGACGGGGAACCGGGGGAAAGCCTGCGTCTCGCCAGCGGTCAATCCGTCGCAGAAGCCAGGATGATCACGCTACGGTCAAGGCTTTTGTCATAAACGGTCAGGCACAGCGCCCCCCACCATTCGTGCCCCTCGTCGAAATAGTCCGACCAGCCGGTAGTCCATTCATACGCTTCCAGCCCGTCGGTTCCGTTGGGAAACAGTACGGCGTTGACCTTCGCAAAATCCTTGCCGGAGTATTCGTTTTCGTGGGGCGGATACAAAAAGGCTTTTCGATAGTTCAGTCTGTCGTCTTGATAGCTTAACGAGAAAAGCTCCCGGGCGTCGATCTTTTTCGCGGACGCCTTGCTGAGGTTGTAATGCCACCCGTCCTCGCCCCCGCTGCCTTTCAGAAGCGCACGGCACGCAAAGGAAAGCGCGCGGCGGTGGGATTCGCAACCGTGATGGGGCAGGTCATCCTTTATGATGCAATAGTCGACCACACAGGCGGGATATCCGGCGATCAGTTCGTAAAAGGGATCGTCCCGTAAAATATGACTTGCTTCGGGGCGTGTGTCTTTTGGATTTTCTTTCACCCAAACGGGGTCCTCTTCGGGATGCGCCTTTTTGGACTTTTCTTTCACCCTCCCGGCAAACACCCGCTCTGCGTCGCCGATGCCGATGTTTCCCATGCCGGCGGCGTATTCGGCCATAACGCAGAAATCCCGCGCATCGTATTCAAGGCCCGTGATCGACGTGACCGTGCGTCCCGCATAAAACGAATCCAGCACATCAAAGGGGTCGAAGGCGTTGTGCACCGCTGTTTTGAAGCCGCTTTCATCGGTGATATACAAACACGGCTCATAAGGGTGGCAGGTCAGCAGATATGTTTTTCCGGCGGCAATGAGATAGGGCTTTTCGTCCTTTTGACCCAGTGTAAAACGGCCGTCCCGGTAAACCACGACGGCTTTGCGGCTGTCCCAGGGTGGAACAGACGAGGCCTTTGCCTTTTCGATGAGACGCCGGCGATCCTCCGCTTTGACCTTGCCCTGCGTGATCGCCCGGTCAAGAAGCGCCACGTATTCGCTGAAGTCGATCTCAAAAAAATCCTGCGTAAATTTGTGCCAGTCAGATCGATCGTGATTGATCCAGACCATGAGGAACAGCTTACCGGCGGTGTCCCGCCCCACCGCTTTTTCCACACGATAGCGGCATTGACCAATCTTCCACCCGTCTTCAAATTCTTCCTGATCCAGCCAGAACCAAGCGTCCCAATTCCAGTCGTAAGACCGTTTCAATTCTTTCATTGCCGTTCCCTTTCTGTCAGCCGCAGAGGATGCTGAATCGGGGCAAAACTCCCGTCAGTCGATGATTCGGATGACCGAGCCCGGCCGCGGCTCTTCCGTACCGTCGCCTTCGTCGTGCTCTAAAGAGCCGCTGATCTCGATAAAGCGGAGATTTTTCCGGTCATAGTCCCAGTGCGGCACCGTGTACCACCAATTCATCAGGCGAACATGCTCGCGCACGCGCTCTTCCCACAGCGCCGGCGGAAATCCCGCTTTCATCCTGCGAAGAAAACATTCAAAGCCGAAAAGCCGGGCGTCTTCGATGGCGTTATAGTCGTAATGGCGCCGTTCGATATAGAACCACTTGCCGTTCTCGACGTGATCCCTGGAATAGCGCCAGATTTTCTGCGGGGGCGGATCGTTCTCCTCGATAAAGCGGCATACGGTCTCAAACTGCCAAAGGCGCAGTTTCTCCTCGTCTTTCGCCTGAAAGACTACGGCATCTGGGACGCCGCGTTCCCCTTCCTGCATCACGGCCAGGCCGTCCAGATATTTCCCGAGGAAAACGTCGATGGGCCGGTCGGCCAGTTCCTGCGGCAAATGCGCCCGGATCCAGCTTTCGTAAATCTTCATCTGTTCTTTCCCGCCGCCTTTCGCACAGATCCCGCTTTGCTGCTGCTTTTCTATCATTTTACCACAGGTCGGCGTGCGCCACAAGACGCGGGCATGGAAAACCGCGCCGGACCGCGAATTTCTGCGCGGCGGGATTGACAGGAGCCGCCGCCGTTTGCTATGCTATTTGTCGAAGGGAGGCGGGATCGTGAAGGCCGTGGACATATATCAGCAGTTTTTTTCCGCCCGGTGCGAATATAACGGGGTCGCGCGGCGGGGCGTTTCGGTGTGGCTGACTGCCGAATCCGACGGGGGGCGGATCCGGTATGCCGCAGGCGTGAGCTTTTTCCCTCATCGGGACGGGGAGGATTACGCCGTGTCCTATGACGCAGTCGCCCAGAGGGTGATCTATGAGGCAAAGGGACGCCGCTCGAAAACGCGGGAGACGGCCTTTTTGAAGACGCTGCGGGACCATGCCGACGCTTTGGCCCGGGAGCTGGGGGGCGTCATTTTTTGGGACGATCCCCTTCGGGCAGCGCGGCTGGGCTGAAAACACGGATTTCCGAAAAAAACACGGCAGTTTTCCGATAATTTTGTTGACAAAAACGATAAACCATGGTATTATAAATCCCGGCCTCTGAAGAAGGCCGCAAGTGGCCAAGTAGTTCAGTTGGTTAGAACGCTAGCCTGTCACGCTAGAGGTCGTGGGTTCGAGCCCCATCTTGGTCGCCACTCGCTGTTATAGCTCAGTAGGCAGAGCACGTCATTGGTAATGACGAGGTCGGCAGTTCGAATCTGCCTAACAGCTCCATATGAACGAAGTCCGTTTTTCGAGAAATATGTTCGAAAAACGGGCTTTGTTTTTTGCAAAAGCCAGTATGCGGCGAACCGCCAAGGATGAAAACCCGTTGGAGTTCCCGCTAGTTCTTCTAAGGCTTGACAATCTGCATATAAACCGATATAATTATATGCAGAAATGGGGGTGCCGGCATGAGAAAATTTGATTATTCCTTTCTGGACAACGGACTGCTGCCTGCGAAGCTGGTAAATCTCACCGCGAGCATCGCAAGCCTGAAAACAATGGCGGGCATCCGGAAGGAATCGCATCTCCGCGTTTTTACCGAGCTGGAGGCCATTGCGAAGGTGCAGTCGGTCAAAGGCTCCAACGCCATCGAAGGGATTGTCACCAGCGATGAGCGGATTGTCGCCATCGTCAATCAGAACAGCGCCCCGCTGAACCACGACGAGGCGGAGATCGCCGGGTATAGGGATGCCTTGAATGAGATCCACTTGGGCTATGAGTACATCCATTTTCGGCAGCGCGACATTCTGCGGCTGCATGAAATGCTGCTTTCTATCGCCGGGTATGAATACGGCGGCCGCTATAAAACGGACGACAATGTGATCCTTGAAGTGGATGCGACCGGAAACCGGAAGGAGCGATTTTCTCCTACACCCGCTGCCGAAACGGAGGCCGCCATGGAGCAGATGGAGCTTGCTTATCTGGATGCCTGCGGCGACGCCAACATTAACCAGCTTTTGCTGATTCCCTGCGTGATTCTGGATTTCCTTTGCATTCATCCCTTCCGGGACGGGAACGGGCGGGTGTCGCGTCTGCTGTCGCTGCTTCTTCTCTATAAAAACGGCTATGACGTGGGAAAATATGTTTCCTTCGAGGAGCAGATCAACAATCACAATGCATTTTATTATGAGGCGCTGAGGCAGTCGTCCGTTGGCTGGCACACGAACGAAAACTCCTATTTCCCGTTTATTGAGAACTTCCTTTCCACCCTGTATCTGTGCTATAAGGAGCTGGACAAGAGGTTTGCAGTAGTCCACGGAAAAAAGATTACGAAAAAGGCCCGCATCGAGGCGACGGTCCTGAACAGCCTGACGCCGCTTTCCAAAGCGGAGATCTGCAAGATCCTGCCGGATGTCAGCCCCACAACGGTGGAAGCTGTGCTGGGCTCCATGGTGAAAGATGGTACAATTCAGCGGATCGGAGCCGGGAGAGCGGCGCGGTATATCGGAAATTAGAAACAAACCCTTACGCCGCCGGGCCGGCGGCCTGCAAAAGAAGTGAAGACTTGCGAAAAATATGGGGTGGAGGGTGTAAAATGAAGCCTTTGTCACAAAAACGTTGGAGAAAAAATATGCGGAGCTCGGCCTTTCCAAAGAGAAGACCGATCTGCTGCACGAGTATTTTTTCTGTTTTTCTAATCTTTACGGCGTAATCATGATACGCGACGCCTGGCAGGTCTTTCGAAACTATGAAGGCGTCGGCTTGCTGCACAAGAAGGACTTTGAAGCCTTTTCCGACATTGCGAAGAGAGAGCCCAGGCACCCCTATACGATCCTGGAGCTGAAAGAAGCGTATAGCGGCGAGACGACCGACGATCCCGCGAAACTGCTTATTGTGAACAACCGGCTGATCCGCCCGGGTTACGGGAAATATACGTTGCTGTATTACACTGTGGATCTGCAGGGCGGCAGGCCTTATTATATGCCTGCCGAAAAGCTGGAGTTCCTGTCATATGCGGAGAATCGGTTTTATCTTTCATCGGAGGAAAAAACATGGCCCGCTTTTTGGGCGGGCTGAAAACAAGCGGCAAGTACAAGGACTTTGACGGAAAGCCCCGCGAGGAGCTGCGAGACCTTGATGAAAGCCAGTGGCGGGAAAACGCCTTTCGGAGTTTGCCTTTTATACGCAAGACGAGCAATTTGACATTAAATACTTCAAGAGCGAAACAAGGAAGGAGCAGCTTTGCCGGGAATACCGGCAGATCGCCGTTGATAAGCTTTTAGACCACATTTTCGTTAAATTGCAGACCGGCGGGTATTCCCCAAATCAATCCATGGCGGACTTTCTGAGCTTTTTTGTGAGCTTTTTGGACGAGGAGTTTGGCGTGTCGCTGGGCAAAAAGCAAGTGGAAGAATTTACAGAGCTGTTTGTGGAGTTGAATAATCGCAGCCATTTGTGGCTCAATGGCGGCTGGAGCCCGAACGACTTGTCCCGCTCTTTTGGCCGACGGCCCGAGAACATTTCCATCGGCCCGAATTTGAAGAAGCTGTTTGAAAGCGGGGAAATGGATCGGACGAAATTTGAAAAACGACTGAAAGAATTGGGGATTAAACTGTCAGATTAACAGCTGATCCCGATAAACGAGGATAAGACGAACGAAACCTCCCGATGAAGCACAACAAGCCGCGCAAGCTTGCTTTCTTCCGGGCGGCGGATCATACTGGAAACAGGATAAATACAGTGCCGGGGCATATGGGCTTTGTTGCAAAGCAGGAAAGGCAGTGGTCGGGATGAAATGGAGCCGGGCTAAAATACAGCAGAAATGGAGCTATTTTCGGAAGCAGCGGGAGACCCCTTCCGGGAATTTTACGGAATTTGTGGTGCGGACCTATTACAGCATCGACCGCTGCTGCCGGGAGCTGGGCGGGAACCGATGCCCATCCGAGCTGGTAAGCAGCCGTCGGATCAAGGACGCAGTGTACGACGGCATTTACCCGGAGCCAGACCACGATTACGACGGGGTGATCGGGGATTGCAAAAAACATCTGACCGAGATGGGGTATCTTCATACCGAGGAGGATGGGAGCATCACCGTGATCGACAAGCCGCTGGATTTTCTGTTGCCCGGTGAACACGAGGCGTACCTTGCCCGGTTTGGGCAGGAGGCGCGGCGCGTGGACAAAACCGCCGTCAGGGTCGGCGTGCGTTGTGCCTCCTGCGGCGGACAACTGGTGCTACGGAGCGGGCGATACGGGCTTTTCTTCGGCTGCGAGCGGTTTCCCCAATGCAAGACGGTCCGGTCGGTGGCGGACGTGACCTATGATATGCTGGAAACCGCGGGTCTTCGCCTCTACAGCGTCACGCGCCCCTGCTGGAAGTGCATGCGGGACATTGAGGTGATGAGCTATTTCCCCTATCTCGATTTGGCAGAAATGGAGCCGGAGCTGGCACGCCCGCTGGAAAAGCTGGAGGTCTTGCGGCTCTCTGCGCTACCCGGACTGGACGAGAGGCTTTGCCGGCGGTATGTCACGCTGCGGGAGAGATACAGCAAAAAGGCCGGTTTTTCCTATGTGGGAAACAGCTGCCCCCACTGCGGCGCGCTGCAGGGAAGCCAGATGACGCTGGGAAAGGTATACAGGGACCTTCGGGAATATGCCGCCCGTGGCACGCTGCAGGAGCATGTCCGGGAAATACTTCCCGTCACGGAGGAAACGCTGCCCAGGGAAGCGTGGAAAAAGACGGTGGAATATCTGTTCGGCGGGACGCTTTTATGAGCGCGCCGCCTTTCCTTTATCGGAGCGCCCGCCGGATTTTATGAAAAAGCCCGCGGCGTCGCCGCGTATCTTGCTTGCGGACGCTCTCGGCCGCCGCGTTTGCGTGGCCCCGGTGTTGCCCGTGCCGCTCCGGTAAAAAACAGCAGCTTTGTTCATGACAGAAGATTCTTTTCTGAAAGCAATATTTTTGCCGTTGCCGGGCAGAGCAGAGACAGTTATTCGGCGTCGTCCTGATATACCGTGACGCACTCCGGCAGCCGCCCCTTTGCTTTCTGAAGCATCCCTTCCGATAAGTCCAGGCCGCTAAGCCGGATGTTCAAATCAGCTAGGGAAACGTATTGTAAAAAGGCGCCGGTTCCGCAGCCGATATCCATTGGGGCCGTCGGTTTTTCTTTGCGGATCACGTCTATGATGTGCGTATAGTCGTGTTTCCAATAGTCGGCCCTTGCGAGTATATTGCCATGACAGCGGTCATAATACGTTTTTGAATCTGTTTTTCTGTTCTGCATAGACGATTCCTCGATCTTCTCTCTGTTCACTCTGCCGGAAGAGGGGCGTGGGTTTGCAGGATGGCGCGCAGCGCCGCCATGGAGCTGGAGTGGGAGCGGGCGATCACGGTATTCTTGCCTTTGACGCCGCACAGGGCGCCTTGCAGCATTTTGTGTGACATGGCGCCGGTAAACAGCACCAGCAGATCCGGGCTTCCGATCTTGCCGCTCATACCGTCGGTCTTGGTGAACACCTTGGCGCGGCAGCGGTATTCCCGGCAAAGATCCTTATATTGGCGTTCCATGCATTCATTTCCGCCAACGATCACGATACTCATGGGTCGGTCTCCTTTCCAAACAAAAGTTAGAAATAACTAACTAATAAAGAAACAACAGGCCGCAGGGGGAAAGCCTTGTGGCAGAGAGAAACGATAATGTTAGCTACCACTAATTTGAGCCCAGTATAACACGTCCGCCGAAGAAATGCAAGGATATTTTTTCAAAACCGAAAAAAATGAGTTTTTTTGGCGAAAGCACTTGACGGAAGAAGGAAAACACCCTATAATGATACCGGTTAGCAAGTGCTAACCGGATTTTTCGACTTACGGTTAGCAACTTCTAACCTTATTTTTGGCGATTGGTTAGAAAAACCTAACGCGGATCAAAAAAAGAGGAGGAAAGGATTATGATGCCTTTGACGCTCGCCTCCGCGGGAGAGGACAATATCATCCAGCGCGTGGGAGGAAGTCCCGACGTGAAAAAGCACTTGGAGGATATGGGCTTCGTCGCTGGCGGCTCGGTAAAGGTCGTGGCCCAGAACGGCGGAAACGTCATCGTTACCATAAAAGAGGTGCGGGTGGCCATCAGCCGGGAAATGGCCCAGAAGATCATGATTTTGTAAAAAAACGGATAAAACGAGCAGAAAGAGTAAGGAGGGCAACGCATGAAAACATTGAGAGATGTAAAGATCGGGGATACTGTCAAGGTCGTCCGGCTCCATGGCGAGGGCGCCGTCAAGCGCCGCATCATGGACATGGGCCTGACCCGCGGTGTCGAGGTCTACGTCCGCAAGGTGGCGCCGCTGGGCGATCCCGTTGAGATTACCGTTCGCGGATACGAGCTTTCGATCCGCAAGGCCGACGCGGAAATGGTCGAGGTCGAGTGAACCCGTGGGGAAAAGGACTTCGTGCGCAGGGCAGTTAATCCCTGCTAACAAGAGACAGAAAGGAATGAAATTATGGATCTGAAGATCGCCCTTGCGGGCAACCCCAACAGCGGAAAAACCACGCTGTTCAACGCGCTCACCGGCTCCAACCAGTTCGTGGGCAACTGGCCCGGCGTCACGGTGGAAAAGAAAGAGGGCAAGCTCAAGAAATACGACGGCGTCATCGTCACCGACCTGCCCGGCATTTATTCGCTTTCGCCCTATACGTTGGAAGAAGTGGTGGCCCGGAATTATCTGGTGGGCGAGCGCCCCGACGCCATCCTCAACATCGTGGACGGCACCAACCTCGAGCGCAACCTCTATTTGACCACCCAGCTCACCGAACTGGGCATCCCCGTGGTCATCGCCATCAACATGATGGACGTGGTCAAGAAAAACGGCGACAGGATCGACATTCCCGCCCTGAGCCGCGCCCTGGGCGTGAAGGTCGTGGAGATCTCGGCCCTCAAGGGCACTGGCATCGACGAGGCCGCCGCCGCGGCGGTGGAAGCTGCCAAAAACGGCAAGACCATCCCGCAGCACACCTTCTCCGGCCCCGTGGAGCATGCTTTGGCTCACATCGAGGAGGTCAGCGTCCACGGCCTGCCCGAAGAGCAGCAGCGGTGGTACGCCATCAAGATTTTTGAGCGGGACGAAAAGGCGCTGGAGCAGCTTAAGCTGCCCGAGAGCACGCTGGCTCATATCGAAGAAGATATCAAGGCCGCTGAAAAAGAGTTGGACGACGACGCCGAGAGCATCATCACCAACGAACGCTATGTCTACATCGCTCAGCTTCTCAAGGGCATTTACAAGAAAAAGGCCGCCGGCGAGATGACGGCCTCGGACAAGATCGACCGCGTGGTCACCAACCGCTGGCTGGGCCTTCCAATCTTCGCTATCGTGATGTTCCTGATCTATTATATTTCCATGGTCACCGTGGGCTCCGCCGCCACCGACTGGGCCAACGACGGCCTGTTCGGCGACGGCTGGCATCTCTTCGGCATCGGCTCCAAGGCCGCCACCGAGGCCGCCGACGATTATTCCGCCGCGACCAACGCCCTGAATGCTTACGGCTTTGAATTCGACGCCGAAGACGAGGCGTTTGACGGGGCGGCCCTGCTGAACGAGGCCCGCGGTTTCACCGGCGAAAGTACCGCCGTGGTCACCGTGGAGGACGAGGAAACGCTGGAGCAGAGCGACGTCACCGTTTATTTTGAAACCGTCCCCGGCTGGGCCGAGGGAAACGACGCGGTCAATCCCATGTCCTTTACCGGCGCTGTGGCCTATTTTGAGGAGAATGGCTTTGACGAGCCCGATCCCGCCGACTTTGGCGTTTGGGTGCCCGGTATCCCCGTGCTCATCGAGGGCCTGCTGGACAAAATCGGCTGTGCCGGCTGGCTCAAAGGCCTGATTCTGGACGGCATCGTGGCCGGCGTGGGTGGAGTGCTGGGCTTCGTGCCCCAGATGCTGGTGCTGTTCTTCCTGCTGGCCTTTGTGGAAGCAAGCGGCTATATGGCCCGCGTGGCCTTCGTACTCGATCGCATTTTCCGGCGATTCGGCCTTTCGGGCAAGAGCTTTATCCCCATTCTGGTGGGCACCGGCTGCGGCATCCCCGGCATCATGGCGTCCCGCACCATTGAAAACGAGCGCGACCGTCGCATGACCATCATGACCACTACCTTCATCCCCTGCGGCGCGAAAATCCCCTTTATCGCCATGATTGCGGGCGCGATCTTCGGCGGCAGCGCGTGGATCTCCACGGGCGCATATTTCATCGGTATGGCCGCCATCATCATCTCCGGCATCATCCTGAAGAAGACAAAAATGTTCGCCGGCGATCCGGCCCCCTTCGTCATGGAGCTGCCTGCCTATCACTGGCCCACCCTGAAGAACGTGCTCCGCTCCATGTGGGAGCGCGGCTGGTCCTTCATCAAAAAGGCCGGCACCATCATTCTGCTCTCCACCATCGTGATCTGGTTCCTCTCCCGCTTCGGCTGG
Organism: Clostridia bacterium; assembly: GCA_017455565.1. Classification (GTDB taxonomy): domain Bacteria; phylum Bacillota; class Clostridia; order Oscillospirales; family Butyricicoccaceae; genus UBA4644. The sequence continues at coordinate 17,511 of JAFSZV010000037.1, read as the reverse complement.
GTGGACGGCGTCTTCGGCATGCTGGAGGAGGATGAGATCAGCATGAGCATCCTGGCCAAGATCGGCTCGGCCGTGGCCTGGATCTTCGCCCCTCTGGGCTGGGGCAACTGGCAGGCCACCGTGGCCTCTGTCACCGGTCTGGTGGCCAAGGAGAACATCGTGGGCACCATGGGCGTGCTTTACGGCGGCGAGGGTTCGGCGTGGGCCGAGCTGGCGCGGCAGTTCACCACCGTCACCGGCATGAGCTTCCTGGTGTTCAACCTGCTGTGCGCTCCCTGCTTTGCGGCCATGGGCGCCATCAAGCGCGAGATGAACTCCGCCAAATGGACTCTCTTTGCCATTGGCTACGAGTGCCTCTTCGCCTACCTGGCGGCCCTGTGCATCAACCAGATCGGCGGCGCCTTTACCGGTCAGCTCAACGTGCCGGGCCTGATCGCGGCCATCGCCGTAGTAGTCTGCGCGGTCTGGCTGCTGTTCCGCCCCTATCAGGAATCCACCCGTCTCACCAAAAAGGTCAATGTGAAATAATGGCGCTTTTCCGCCGGCATTTGGAACAAAGGAGGAAGGACCATGCTTTTGTGGCTTGAACAGAATCTCGGAACCATCGTCGTTGCGCTGCTGCTGGCCGCGCTGGTGGTCCTGATCATCCGCAAGCTGCGCCGGGACCGGCGCGCCGGAAAGCTTTCTTGCGGCGGAAGCTGCGGAAGCTGTGCCGGCTGCGCCATGAAGGGACGCTGCGGGCATTGAATCTGCGGGGAGGCAGAAATGCCTCCCCGCTTTTCCGGCCAGATTATTAGTTCTAGCTAACAAACGAATGATCCGCACCGGATCGCGCATCCTAAAGCAAAGGAAACAAGGAGAACATTATGCCGGAAGAACTGATGATTCGCCATTGCGCCCCCACGCTGGCGGGGCTGAAAACCGCAAGCCTGTTTGCCTGCCCCTATGATACGCGGAGCTGTGTACTTACCCCAAAAAGTTGGACAAAGAGTTCAGGAACCCGCGGATGGTCAGATGGAGTTCGGCATACAGATGGCGCGGTATCGAACCGGGCTGCATTTTAACCTGCTAACAATCCTCTTGTTGTTATAATACTTGATGTAGTCCCGAATGACAAGTTTCAGATGTTGAAGTGACTGAAAGATGTATTCTCGATCATAGTAGATTTCCGATTTCATCCGTCCGAAGAAGTTTTCTGTCGGGGAGTTATCCAAGCAGTTTCCTTTTCGAGACATGCTCTGGATCATCCCATTGTCTTTCAGAAATTGCCGGCACTGCTGCATCTGGTATTGCCAGCCCTGATCAAAATGAAGAACAACGCCCTTTAAATGCTCACCATGAGCCTTGAGCAGTCTTTCCAGCATCCGCTTGATCTGCGCGTAATTGGCCGCTTCTGAAAGGTCGTAGGCTAATATTTCTCGGGTATGGAAATCTATGACCGGAGATAAAACCAGCTGCCCATACTGCGTAATGAACTGCGTTACATCTGTTCCAAGCTTCTTATAAGGCGCTTTGGTCTGAAAGTCCTGACTTAATATATTCGGCGAAATCTTTCCGACTTGACCACGATACGAATGATACTGACGCTTCTTTTGCGCGGCTGACAACCGATGCTCCGTCATGATCCGTGCCACACGTTTCTTATTAATCCGATAACCGCGATTTTTCAGTTCCTGTTTCACCATGGGATAGCCGTACTTCCGATGGTTGCTCTGAAAGATTTCTTTGATGACAGGGTAGATTTCACGGTCTTTCTTCGCCTTGTCATCATAATGCTGGATCCCGTAGTAATAGGTGGATCGCGGGATGCCGGATATCTGCAGAGGTACAGCGAGAGAATATTTCTCCCTTAATTCACAGACCGCCTGAATCTTTTTTTGACGTTCTGCTTCTCTCGAGAATCAGGGAGTACAATTTTTTAGGTAATCATTCTCTGCTTCTAGATATGCGAGTCGGTCTTTGACCTCATCGCTGGCGATCCGATCCAGACGATTCTCCTTGAGCATGTAATTTCTTCGGACATGGGTCGTCTTAATGGCTTCCTCGCCCTTCTCCCGATACAGCGTTACCCAGTCCCTAAGAATATTGGCGTCGGACAGCCCCAGCTCAATCCCGATCTTTCGGTAGCTTTCGTTTCCGTTCAGATATCGCTGAATCGCTTCCAGCTGGGCCTCTCTCGTGTAGATAGACAACTTCTCCTGATTGGTGCAAATCTGCTCACCGTGCATCTGATAAAGGGAAACGAAATACTTGATCTTATCCGTTTCCAGCCGGTATTCCTCCGCCAGCTCTCGGAAGCTGATCCCGCTCTCCAGGTGCTTCTTTACCAGCTCTAACTTTTGTTCTCTTGTTAAGCGCATAGAAATTACCCCCACAAATTGTAACATTTCTGTCCAATTAATGGGGGTATTTCACTTTGATGGTCCGAGTGGCGGGATTTGAACCCACGGCCTCTTGGTCCCGAACCAAGCGCGCTACCAGCTGCGCTACACCCGGATGTGCGGGGAAAAACGAAATGTGCGGGTTTGAAGAAGTGCTCCGGCGCGAACGCGCTACTGCCGACAAAGTCGGTACGCACGATCCGTAAGCAGCCGCCTTGCGTCTGCAACGGCTCGTAGTGCAACTGCGTTACACCCGGATATGCGAACAACGAAACAGACAACAACGTCCGCTGCCACGCTCAAATATTATAGCGGAGCAAGGGAGGTTTGTCAAGGAAAAGTCGCGCGGGCAAGGGAAAATCTGTTGACAAACGCCGGCGGCGACAGTATAATGATTCCAACGGCAAGGAAGGGAAGGAGTATCCCGCATGCAAAGCAAAGAGAGGGCGCGGTCGGTGCGAGCGCCTGCGGAGCGTCGGGAGAAGGTCGTCCCGGAGCCGCGGAGCTGAAGGAGGAGTAAGCTTCGCCGTTTTCCGCGTTAAGGAGAGCCGGAGAAGGCAAAGTGCGCGCATTTTGCGCGAATATGGGTGGTACCGCGGAGCAGCGCTCCGTCCCGTAGCGATCAAAGGATCGCTGCGGTTTTTTCTTTTTGTGCGCCGGGCTGGAACAAAAGTAAGATTCAAATAAATCGGAGGAAACAACATGAGCAATCGAAAAGAACTGCCGAAGGCATACGATCCCAAAGCGTCGGAAGACCGCATCTATCAATTTTGGATGGACGGCGGCTTTTTCCACGCAGAGGTCAACAAAGAAAAGAAGCCCTTTTCCATCGTGATGCCGCCCCCCAACGTGACGGGGCAACTCCACATGGGCCACGCCATGGACTCCACGCTGCAGGACACATTGACCCGCTTCAAGCGGATGCAGGGCTATGAGGCACTGTGGCTGCCCGGCGTGGACCATGCCGGTATCGCCACCCAGATCAAGGTGGAGGAGGAGCTCCGCAAAGAGGGCCTGACCCGCTATGATCTGGGCCGGGAGGAATTCCTGCGGCGCGTTTGGGCGTGGAAGGAAAAATACGGCGGCCGCATCGTGGAGCAGCAGAAAAAGATGGGCGCCTCCTGCGACTGGGCCCGCTCCCGCTTCACCATGGACGAGGGCTGTTCCAAGGCGGTGAAGGAGGTCTTTATCGACTTGTATCAGAAGGGCTATATCTACAAGGGCTCCCGCATCATCAACTGGTGCCCTCACTGCACCACCGCCCTGTCCGACGCCGAGGTGGAATATGCGGATAAGCCCGGCCATCTGTGGTATATCCGCTATCCGCTGGCCGACGGCAGCGGCGATATCGTCATTGCCACCACCCGTCCCGAGACCATGCTGGGCGACACCGGCGTGGCCGTCAATCCCGGGGACGAGAAGTTCAAGCACCTGATCGGCAAGACCTGCATCCTGCCCTTGATGGACCGGGAGATCCCCATCGTGGGCGACGAATACTGCGAGATCGGCTTCGGCACCGGCGCGGTGAAGATGACCCCCGCCCACGATCCCAACGACTTTGAGGTGGGTCTGCGGCACAATCTGGAGATCATCTGCGTCATTGCCGACGACGGCACCATCAACGAAAACGGCGGAAAGTACGAGGGTCTTGACCGCTACGAATGCCGCAAGCGCATCGTCCGCGACCTGGAGGAGCAGGGCTATCTGGTGAAGACCGAGGATTACAGCCACAATGTGGGCACCTGCTACCGCTGCCACAACGATGTGGAGCCGCTGATCTCGGCTCAGTGGTTTGTCAGGATGGCGCCGCTGGCCAAGGAGGCGCTGCGGGTGGTGTACGACGGCGAAATCCGTTTCGTTCCCGAACGCTTTGCCAAGACCTATACCAACTGGATGGAAAACGTCCACGACTGGTGCATTTCCCGCCAGCTCTGGTGGGGCCACCAGATCCCGGCCTATTACTGTGACGACTGCGGCGAGATCACGGTGAGCAAGGATGCCGTCGCCGTCTGCCCCAAGTGCGGCTCCCGGCATATGCGGCAGGACGAGGACGTGCTGGACACCTGGTTTTCTTCGGCCTTGTGGCCTTTCTCCACGCTGGGTTGGCCTGACAAGACCCCCGAGCTGGATTATTTCTATCCTACCTCAGTAATGGTCACGGGCTATGACATCATTTTCTTCTGGGTGGCCCGCATGATCTTCTCCGGTATGGAGCAGATGAAGCGGATTCCCTTCAAGGATGTGTTCATCCACGGCATCGTCCGGGACGACAAGGGCCGCAAGATGTCCAAATCCCTGGGCAACGGCATCGACCCGCTGGAGGTCATCGACCAGTACGGCGCCGACGCCCTGCGCTTTACGCTGGCCACCGGCGTGGCCCCGGGCAACGACACCCGGTTCTATTACGAGCGGGCCGAGGCCAACCGCAATTTCTGCAACAAGATATGGAACGCCTCCCGCTTTTTGATGATGAATCTGGAGATCGACGACTTCACCCTGCCCGAAGCGCTGGATCTGGAGGACAAGTGGATCCTCACCAAGTACAACACGCTAGTGAAGGAGGTCACCGAGAACCTCGACCGCTATGAGCTGGGCATCGCCGCCGACAAGCTTTACAGCTTCATCTGGGACAATTTCTGCGACTGGTATATCGAGCTGTGCAAAACCCGCCTCACGGGCGAGGACAAGGAAGCCTCCGTCCGCGCCCAGAAGGTGCTGGGGCATATCCTTTCGGGGACCATGCAGCTTTTGCATCCCTTCATGCCCTTCATCACCGAGGAGATCTGGCAGGCGCTGCCCCACGAGGGGCCGTCGATCATGGTGTCCCGCTGGCCCGAGGCCGACGATCGCTTGATCTTCCCCGCCGAGGCGGCCGAGATGGAAGAGATCATGGCGGCCATCCGCGTCGTTCGTAACCGCCGCTCGGAGATGAACGTGCCCCCCTCCAAAAAGGCGGCCCTCATCATCGCCACCGAAAAGCCCGATCTGTTTGCCGAGGCCGATCCCTTTATGAAGCGGCTGGCGTGGGCCTCTGCCGTCACTGTGGGCACGGAGGCGCCCGCCGACGCCTCCAAGATGGTGTCTTGCGTCACCCAGGCGGCGCGGATCTATATGCCCCTTGCCGACCTGGTGGATTTTGACAAGGAGCGGGAGCGCCTGCAGAAGGAGCTGGACAACGCTCTGGGCATGGTCAAGCGCACCGAGGGCAAGCTGCAGAACGAGAGCTTTGTTTCCCGCGCCCCGGAAGCCGTGGTCAACGCAGAGAAAGAGAAACTGGAAAAATACCGGGAACTGGCCGCCAAGCTGCAGGAAAGCTTGAACGCCCTGCAATAAAAAAGCCATGACATACGAACAGGCGCTGGATTATATTCACACCCGCATTCACCGGGGCACCCGTCAAGGAATGCCCCGGATGCGGCTGTTGATGGAAAAACTGGGGAATCCCCAGAAGCGGCTGAAGATCATCCATGTGGCGGGCTCCAACGGAAAGGGAAGCACCTGCACCATGCTGGAGAGCGTGCTGCGGCAGGCGGGATACCGCACGGGGCTGTTCATTTCACCCTATGTCTTCGATTTCCGCGAGCGCATCCAGCTCTGCGGCGAGCTGGTGGACAAGCAGCTTATGGCCGACACGCTGGAAACCATGCTGCCCGTATTCCAGGAGATGAAGGCGCTGGATCAGGAATGCACCGAGTTCGAAACGCTCACCGCGCTGGCCTTCGTCATTTTCGCGCAGGCCGGGGTGGATTTCGCCGTTATCGAGGTGGGCATCGGCGGCCTGTTGGACTGCACCAACGTCATCGACCCGCCGGTGCTTGCCGTCATCGGCGCCATCTCGCTGGAGCACACCGAGATTTTGGGAAACACCATCCCCGAGATCGCCGCGCAGAAGTGCGGCATCATCAAGGCGGGCTGCCGGGTGGCGGCCTACTGCGGGCTCCATCCAGAGGCCCGCGCCGTGCTGGAGGATACCTGCGCCTCGCTGGGCATCACCCCACGCCTTGCCGACCCGGCGGCGCTGGAGGTGCTTTCCGAGCGCGACCGGGGCTCTTGCTTCCGCTATGCGGGAGAGGAATATTTCGTCCCGCTGGCGGGCAAGCATCAGGTGTATAACGCCCTCACCGTCCTTTCCGCGACGGCGGAGCTGCGGGAGGCGGGCTTTGACCTGCCGGAGGAGGCCGTGCAAAAGGGCCTTGCGGCCACCCGCTTTGTGGGCCGGCTGCAGATCGTGCGGGATAAGCCCAAATGCCTTCTGGACGGCGCCCACAACCCGGGCAAGCTCAAGGCGCTGGCGCAGGCACTGGAGGAGCTTTATCCCGGCAAGCCGCTGATCTGCGTCATGGGCATCATGCGGCGTAAGGATTATCACGCCGCCATCCCGTTTATGGCAGGCAGGAGCCGTGTGTTTATCGCCGTCCCCGCCGAGGACTTTTCCGGCGAGTCGCTCCCGCCGGAGGAAATGGCGCACCTTGCCGCCCGCTTCTGCGACGATGTGCGGGTCTGCGCCTCGGCGGAGGAGGGGGCGCGGCTGGCGCTGCGCCTTGCGCACGAAAACGACGTGGTCGTGGCCTGCGGTTCCATGTATCTGCTGGGCGACGCGAAAAAGGGCTTTGCTCTTGACTAAATCTGCGATTTTCTGTATCATCATTGCATTATACTGGAAAGGATGTGGGCCCATGCCGGCGTTTTTGAAATTGAGAAGGATCTGAGGCATGAAGCTTTGATAAATCGTTTCATGCCGGAAAGACGTGCAAAAAACCGATTTTATCAAGGAGAATGAGTATGCTCTTTCAGGACAACGTATTAAAAGCATATCTGCGCAACGTCTATTTCATCGCCGGAACCCCCTGCGGCGGCAAGACCACGGTCTCCCGCGCCCTGAGCGAAAAGTTCGGGATCCCCGTCTATGACAACGACTATCATTTTGACCTCCACCGGCAGCTGGCCGACCGGGAACACCAGCCGTCCATGCTCTGGCGGCATCGCGGGGCCGACGATTTCTTCGGCCGCACCGTGGAGGAATACCGGAGCTGGCTGCAGCGCAACGCCCGGGAACAACTGGATTTCGTTTTGCTGGACCTGATCCGCCTCTCCCAGGACGGCCCCATCCTGTGCGACAGCATCCTGACGCTGGAGCAGGCCGGACAGCTCACCGACCCGTCGCGGATCGCCTTTCTCATCAAAGATCCCACCAATCTGGTGGATGACTATTGCAACCGCCCCGACCATCGGGATTTCAGCGATTTCATCCACAGCGCCGCCGACTATGAAAAGGCAAAGGCCGTCTGCAACGAAACCCTTCGCACCCTCAACGCGCAGTTTTACGCGGACGTTCGGAAAAGCGACTATTTCTGGCTGGACCGCGCCCAGGGCAAAAGCGTGGACGAGGCGGTTTCGCTGGTGGAAAAGCACTTCGGCTGGGATATCCTTCCCCGTCTGGAGATCCGGAGGGTGGAAAAGGACACCCCGCTGGCGGCGGAGCTTCTGCGCTTCGTGGAAACCTGCTCCTGGGCCGAGGTCCGGGAGCATATCGCCGGACTGATCCGGGATTGGACCTTCACCGACTGGGAAACCATGTTCGCCGCGGTGCTGGACGGCCAGGTGGTGGGGATGGCCTCTCTGCTCAAGAACGATTATTACCCCCTGCCCGAGATCTGCCCCTGGGTTTCCTGCCTGTTCGTCACCGAGGAATTCCGGGGCCGCCGCATCCCCGAAAAGCTGATCGCCGGCGCCAACGCCTATGCCAAGGGCCTCGGCTTTTCGCGGACCTATATCCCCAGCGACTTCGCGGGCTTTTATGAGCGCTTCGGCTACCGCTATGTAAAGGACATCGTCAATTACGGCGGCGGGACCGATCACCTTTTCGTGAAGGAGCTGTAATAAGCGGCGCGGGCGCTTTGGCCCGCCGAAACGACAAAAACCGCAAGACGCCTTCGCTATAATAAAGACTGTGGACAAGCTCCACAGTCTTTTTTCATGCGGGGAGGCAGAAGCATGCAATTGCAATATGAGCTGCGGGAAGGGCAGCTGACGGCGCGGGTGTTGGGTGAGCTGGGGCATCCCGAGGCCATCGAGCTGATGGCGCGGCTTGGACGGATGATCGAGGATCATCTTCCGGCCCGGATGGCGCTGGATCTTTCCGGGCTGGAGTTTATGGACAGCTCGGGCATCGCCGTGGTGCTGCAGACGGCGCGGAAATGCGCCTCCTGCGGCTGCCGCTTTTGGGTGGAGGGCGCGCCGGCGCAGGCAAAAAAAGTGCTCACCGCTGCCGGGATCCACCGGCTCACCGAGATCCGATAGGAGGAACGACCATGAAAAAGGGAGAAAAACGAAACGAGATGACCCTGCGGTTTGTCAGCCGCAGCGCCAACGAAGCCTTTGCGCGGACGGCGGCCGCCGCTTTTATCGCCCAGATGGACCCCACGGTCGAGCAGGTCTACGATATCAAAACGGCGGTGTCCGAGGCCGTGACAAACGCCATCGTCCACGGCTACCGGGACAGGCTGGGCACGGTGACCATGACGGTACGGCTCTTTGAGCCCGGCATGGCCGAGATCGTCATCCGGGACAAGGGCTGCGGCATCGAAGACGTACATAAGGCCCGGGAGCCCATGTTCACCACCGGGGGCGCCGAGCGCTCGGGTATGGGCTTCACCATCATGGAGAGCTTCATGGACGGGCTGACAGTGCGCTCCCGCCCCGGAAAGGGCACCACCGTCACCATGCGCAAGCTGCTGGATGTGAAAAAACAGGGGTGACAGAGGCTCTTTTATGCCGCATCGCCGCGGCCCAGCGGGGCGACGGGGCCGAGATGGAGCGGCTTTTGACGGAAAACGCGCCGCTGATCCGCAGCGTGGCGCGGCGTTTTTTCGGCTGCGGCGCCGAGGACGAGGAGCTTTTGCAGCTTGGAAGCATCGGCTTTTTTAAGGCGGTGCGGGATTTTGACCCGGCCCGGAAGACCGAGCTTTCCACCTACGCCGTCCCGCGGATCGCGGGGGAGATTCGGGACCATCTGCGCCTTGAGGGGCCTGTAAAAACGCCCCGCGCGTTGCAGAGCAAAGCTCTTTTGGTGCGCCGGGCGGCGGAGGCACTGGAGCGGGAAACGGGCGAAAGCCCCCGCCTCAGCGCCCTTTGCCGGGCCACCGGCCTGACGGCGGAGGAGGTCACCGAGGCGCTGCAGGCGCCTGTGCGCCCCCTTTCGCTGGAGGCGGCGCTCACCGAGGGGGAAGGGGGCTGCCTGCTGGACTGCATCCCCGCAGAGGCGGGGGATCCGGCGGAAACGCTCGACCTGGCCGACGCAGTGCGCGCGCTGGAGCCCCCGCTGCGGCAGGTGATCGCCCTGCGTTACGGCCGCGACCTTACCCAGAGGCAGGTATCACGGGTGATGGGCGTCACGCAGGGACAGATCAGCCGCCTGGAAAAACGGGCGCTGAATTGCCTGCGGGAAAAACTAACATGACCGCTCCGTTTGGAGCGGTCATGTTTTGCAGACGGGTCAGTTGATTTTTACCTTTTCCCACAGCTCGTTGATATAGGCCAGCGTTTCGGCGTCCAAATTCTGATAGGCATAGGCCTGATAATTGTTCCGGAAGCTGTCCATGGGAGGATAGATGATCTCCATAAAGTCCTCGCCCATATCCTCGGCATACTGCTGAGAGTTGAGCACCACCGAATTGGGGCTGGCGTAATAGGTGAACTCGGCGTTGGCCACGGCGGGCTCTTCGCTGAGCATATAGTTGATGAAGATTTCGGCCAGCTCCTTGTTCTTGCAGCAGGAGGGGATGCACATGGCGTCCACATAATAGTTGGTGGGCTCGGGATAATAGAAGTGCAGATCCACGGTATCGTTGTCCTCGTCCACCATATCCAGCATAGTGAAATAGTCGCCGGCGTAATAGGTGCCGATGGCGGCCTCGCCGGAGGCCATCATGTTGTAGATCTCATCCATGACCATGCCCTTGAGCAGGGGACGCTGGCGGAGCAACTCGGCCTGGGCGGCGTCCCAATCGGCTTTATCGGTGGTGTTCACGTCGATGCCCAGCTTATACATGGCGGTGCCGAAGGCGTCGCGGGGGTTGTTGAACTGTAAAATGTCGCCGGAATACTTCTCGTTCCACAGCAGGTCCCAGCCGCTGGCGTCGCTCTCGTCCACCACCTTGGCGTTGTAGATGACACCCACCACGCCGTAGGTGTAGGGGACGGTAAACTGGTTCTGGGGATCGTAATACAGGTTTCGGAAATCCTCGGTAATATATTCAAAATTGGGGATGTTGCCATAGTCCAGCGGCAGCAGCATGTTTTCGTCAATCATCCGGGCGATCATATAGTCCGAGGGAAAGATCACGTCGTAGCTGACAGCGCCGGAGGACAGCTTGGCATACAAATCCTCATTGGAGCTGAAGGTGTCGTAATTGACCCGCACCTTCTGGCCATATTCCTCCTGATACCATTTTTCAAAGGCCTTGACAGTGTTCAGGCTGTCTTCGCTGCCGTCGGAAATATATTCGCCCCAGTTATAAACGTTGAGCGTGAGGGTCTTGCCGCCGCAACCGGCGCAGGAAAGCAGCAGAACGACCGCCAGCGCAAGGGCAGGGATGATGGCAAAGATTTTTTTCATTTCTCAATCCTCCGATTCAGTTATTTTTGGCTTTATGGTTTTTCCCGTCGTCCTGATCGGTCAGGTTGGAGATCAGGAGCAGCGTCAGGATCACGAAAAAGATGATGGTGGCCAGAGCGTACATTTTGGGCGTGACGGTTTTTTTCGTCATGCTGTAGATATAGAGCGGCAGCGTTTGAAAGCCGCTTCCCTTGGTAAAATAACTGATGACGAAATCGTCAAGCGACATCGTGAAGGCCATAAGGCCCCCCGTCAGGACGCCGGGCATGATCTCGGGCAGCTCGACCTTGAAGAAGGACTGCATCGGCGTGCAGCCGAGATCGAGCGCCGCCTCCGGCATGGCCTTGTCCATCTGATTGAATTTCGGAAGGACCGACAGGATGATGTACGGCAGGCTGAAGTTGATATGCGCGATAAGCATCGTATAGAAGCTGAGCGATTCCGCAAGACCCAGCATGGTACCGACGAACACGAACATCAGCATGAGCGAGATACCGGTAATGATATCGGGATTCATCATGGGGATGTTGGTCACGCTCATGACAGTCGAACGGAAGAAGCGGCTTCGCATCCGGCTGATCCCGTAGGCCGCGAAGGTCCCCATCACGGTGGAGATCAGCGTTGAAACGACAGCCAGCACGACGGAGTTGCGCAGCGCGGCAAGCGCCGCTTTATCCTCGAACAGGTTTTGATACCACCGGAAGGAAAAATCCTGAAACACGACGGTGCTTTTGCCGGAGTTGAAGGAATACGCGATCAGGACGGCGATCGGCGCAAACAGGAACAGAAGCGTCAGGCCGATGACGATCCGGGACAGTACGCGGCTCTTTTTCATGGGATCAGCCCTCCCTCCGCGCCGTCGTCCGCGAAGCGGTTCATGACGAACATTCCGGCGAGCAGCAGGATCATGAGGACGAGAGAGATGGCCGCCGCCATGTGAAGGTTATTGGCCGTATACTGATTCTCGATGACGTCGCCGATCAAGAGGAAGGTGCCGCCGCCGAGCTTTTGGGAGATATAGAAGGTGGAGATCGACGGAACGAACACCATCATGATCCCCGAAATCACGCCGGGCACGCTCTGCGGCACCACGACCTTGCGAAGGACCTGAAAGCCGTTGCAGCCGAGATCGGAGGCCGCCTCGACGAGCCTCGGATCGAGCTTGAGCATGACCGAATAGATCGGCATGATCATATACGGCAGATAGTCGTAAACCATCCCCAGCACGACGGCGCCCTCGTTATACATGAGCTTGAGCGGCTTCAGACCGAGGGACAGCAGGACGGAATTGAAGATCCCCTTGTCCTGAAGGATCACCATCCAGGCGTAGGTCCGGATGAGGAAGTTCATCCACATCGGCAGCATGATGAGCATGATGAGGATCTTCTGCTTTTTCGCGTCGGCGCGGGCGATGAAGTAGGCCGCGGGATAGCCGATCAGAAGGCAGAAGCCCGTGGCCAGCAGCGCCAGCTTGACCGAGCGCCACAGAATCTGCAGATACCGCGGCGTGAAAAACGCGGCGATATTATCAAGGGTAAAGGAAAATTCCCGGTCGGTAAAGGAATAATAGGCGACGAAGATCAGCGGCACGACCACGAACAGCACCGACCAGGCGACGTGCGGGGCGGCCGCGATCCGGCGAAGCAGCGAAACGCCGCGGCCGTCGCGATTTTTGACGGCGGTCTTCATTCGTCGTCCTCCGGCTCCTCGACGTCGGAGAGATGCTCCAGCTCGTCCGAGAAGGAGGAGTAGTCTCCGAACATACCGGAAAATTCCGACTTGTTCATGATATGGATGGCGTCGGGCTCGATATACAGCCCGATGGCGGCGCCCTCCTCGACGAAGTCGGTCGTCTGGATCATCCACTTGAAGCCGTTGACGTCGACGATGATTTCGAAATGGACGCCCTTGAAGGTGACGGAGGTAACGGTTCCGGTCAGCATCCCGCGCTCGACCGACACGACGTCGACGTCCTCCGGCCGGACCACGACGTCGACCGGCGTGCGGGTGCCGAAGCCGGCGTCAAGGCAGCGAAAGCGCTTGCCCGAGAAGGTCACGACGTAATCCTCGATCATCTGACCGTCGAGAATATTGCTTTCGCCGATAAAATCGGCCACAAAGGCGTTTTTCGGCTCGTTGTAGATATCCTGCGGCGTTCCGATCTGCTGGATCTGACCGTTGTCCATCACGACGACGGTGTCGCTCATCGAGAGCGCCTCCTCCTGATCGTGCGTGACGTAAACGAAGGTGATGCCCATGCGCTTTTGTATATTTTTCAGCTCGAACTGCATATCCTTCCGCAGCTTGAGGTCAAGCGCGCCGAGCGGCTCGTCGAGGAGCAGGACGCGCGGCTCGTTGATCAGGGCGCGCGCGATGGCGACGCGCTGCTGCTGCCCGCCCGAAAGCGTGCTGATCCGCCTCTTTTCAAAGCCCTTCAGATTGACGAGCTCGAGCATTTCCTGAACTTTTTTGGTAAGCCCCGGCCCCGAAGCGCCCTTCAGCTTCGGCCCGAAGGCGATATTTTCATAAACGTTCAAATGGGGAAACAGAGCGTATTTCTGGAACACGGTGTTGACGGGACGCTTGTAGGGCGGGATATGGTCGACGGCAACGCCGTCGAAAAAGACTTCCCCGCTGTCCGGCGTTTCAAACCCGCCGATGATCCGGAGCGTCGTCGTTTTGCCGCAGCCCGAGGGGCCGAGCAGTGTGACGAACTCTTTGTCTGCGATATCGAGATTGATGTGATCCAAAACCGTCTCTCCGTCGAAGGATTTGACGACATTCCGCAGCTGAATGATTCTTTCCGCATCCTTGTTCATTTTACCCTTATCAACCACCTTTCACCGGTCAGACGACCTATCTTGCAGATAACGGAAACTATTGTAACAGACTGTAACGGAAAATGCAATAGTTTTTTCGTATTTTTTTACGATTTTTCGGTATTTTCTAGATTTATCCGTGATTATTCGGGATTTTCTCCGAATAATCCCAAAAAATCTCCCGTATTCTCCGATTTCCTCGTTTTTCCCCCGAAACCTTACGTTTTTTCTCCCCCGAGAAAAAGCACGGCGAACAGCCCGCAGGAAAGAACGAAGAAAGACGGGTCGCCGTCCTCGATCCACAAAACGTAGACCGCGCCGAGCCATAGCGCCAATAAACAGCAAAACGAAACGATCCGCGCGACCCCGCCGCTCTCCATCCCTTGCGATTCCAGGCAGGTCCGAAGCAGCACCCCGCCGTCAAGGCCGTCGATCGGCAGCAGATTCAGACCGGCCAGCGTCAGATTGCAGGGAGTCAGAAAGAGGCCGGCCGTCCCGCCGATCAAAGCGCCGACGCCTGCCAGAAGCAGATTGGCCGCCGCACCGGCCAGGGCGATCAGCGCGTCGGTCCGGTAGGACCGCAGACCCGGCGCCAGCCGGATATCCGCCCCGAAGGGATATACCGTCACCGCGGCGATCGGAACGTGTGTCAGCCGCGCCGCCGTCAGATGCCCGATCTCATGAAGCAGCGCCGAGCCGAGCGTCAGAACCATTTCGACCGACGGCATCCGGGCGATCAGGATCAGCCAAAATACCGCCGTCGACCACAGGAACCGAAATTTTCGTTCGCCTTTTCGTTTTTTGTTTTTCAACCCTTGTCACCCGACCCGTTCTGTGATATAATGAAGAAAGCAGGTCTTTCCCTGCCGATTCTGTAACCGAGGAGAAACCCATGACCGAAAAAACGCTCGGGCTCTATCTCCATATCCCGTTTTGTCTCAGTAAATGCCCGTACTGTGATTTTTATTCCGGCACCGATATGACGAACGCCGATCGCTACGTCGACGCGCTCCTGCTCCACATGGCCGACTATGCCGGAGCCGCCGCCGAATACGACGTCGACACCGTGTATATCGGGGGCGGCACGCCGACCTCGCTGCCGATCGGCCGGCTTTTGGAGCTGATCGACGGCGTTTTTGCCAATTTCTCGGTCCGCCGCGACGCCGAGATCACCGTCGAGGCCAACCCCGCCACCGTTTCGACCTCCGAGCTGCGCCGTCTGCGTCACGCCGGCGTCAATCGCCTCAGCATGGGCCTCCAGAGCGCCGACGACGCCGAGCTCTCCCTCCTGGGCCGGATCCATACCTTTTCCGATTTTACCGACAGCTTCCGGGCCGCCCGCCGCGCCGGCTTCCAAAATCTCAACGTCGATCTGATGTACGGCATCCCCGGGCAGACCCCCGGCAGCTTTCGTCGCTCGATCGAGCAGGTCCTGGCCCTGGATCCCGAGCATATCTCGCTCTACGGGCTGAAGATCGAGGACGGCACGCCCTTTGCCGCCCGGCGGGATTCGCTGCCCCTCCCCGACGAGGACAGCGAGTGCGCCATGTATTTTTCGGCCATCGAAACACTTTCCGAGGCCGGGTATCCCCAGTATGAGATCAGCAACTTCGCCAAGCCCGGACACAAGTGCCTTCACAACCTCCGCTACTGGAACTGCGAGGAATATCTCGGCTTCGGCCCCGGCGCGCATTCCTATTTCGGCGGCCGGCGGTTCGCCTTCCGCAGAAACCTGGAGGACTACATCGCCAATATGGAGCGGCCCGGCAGTATCGCCGATATGCTTTCGGAGAACTATGAAATCCCACCGTCTGAGCGGCTCGGAGAGTACGTCATGCTCCGGCTCCGCCTGAATGAGGGCATCGACACCGACGTCTTTGCGATCCGCTTCGGGGTCAGCTTCGAGAAGCTCTTCGGTAAATATCTCCGGCTCTACGAACAGCACGGCTTTATGGAAAAGGTCGGCCGGAGCTGGCGCTTTACGCCGAAGGGGATGTTCGTGTCCAACACGATCCTGTCGGCCATGCTCGATTTTGACAGCGATATGCTGCGGCGGACCGCCGACGGCACCGACTGCTGATCCTTTTCCTTTTCTCGCGGAGAGCGGCGGCTTCGGCCAACTCTCAGGCAATCAATAATACGATAAAAAGCAAAAACGGCGCGGCTTCGCGCCGTTTTTTCCGGCGGTGCAAAGGAGCTGTTTTACGCCGCCTTTTTACAGAAACGTCGGGCAGGAAAACAGAACGTCGCGCAGTCTCAGGTACACGTCGTCGATATCGGAGAGCGGCAGCGGGTTTTTCCCTTTTCCGCATTCCAGCGTAAAACCGGGGCGGTCATAGGTCAGGATGAACCAATCCTTCAGGCCGCCGGAGGCGGCCGGCCCCTCCGGCTCCGCCACCCGATATCCGCTCATCCCGGCCATGCGGGCCGCCATGGCGACTCCGCCGGGCGGAACATGACCGCGATAATCGGCGTAGATCTCCTCGCCCTGTGTGTGAAGCGAAAGAAGCAGCAAAACGTCCCGGCTCCTGATAAAAGAACAGAGCGCCGCGGTTTCGGGCTCGGATTCGGGATATATCCCGGAAAACCGAGTCGGTCCGCCGCCGTAGATCCCGAGCGACGGTTCCTTTTTCTTATACGCGTCAAAGCCGGCGTCGTAATTATGATTGAGGTCGACCCCGCGGCCGTTGGCCTGCCAGGATCGGAAATCGCCGCCGCTCATCGCGTTCAGCCGGTCGGTAAGAGGATTGGCGGGATCGGCGCCGTTTTGCTGCAGCTCGATCCCGTCGGGATTCAGCATCGGAACGACAAAGATCCGGCGCATCTCGAACAGCGTTTCCGCCGCGATCCCGGCGCGGGACTCACGGCGGCGGATCGCGCGGCCGTAATCGGATAAAAACCGGATCAGGATAAGAGAGGTCAGCGATTCCATCGCGTGATGCGCGCCGACGTAGAGAACGGATTTTTCGCCTTTGCCGGCGATGACGAGGGGGAGGCTTCGCCCCACAAGAGATTTTCCGATGGAGGAGAATGTGAAGAAGGGGGATTCTTTTGATAAGCTTGAGAGGTCGGAGAGGAGGGTTTGATAGGAGTATTGAGGAGAGGACATAAGGAGACTCCTTTTTTTGTTTTTGTTTTTGGGATAGGGTCGTTTCGTTTGACAAAGAGTTTTTACTTCTTCGGAAGATTTTGGAACGGTGTCGTTTCGTTCGGCAAAGAGTTTTTACTTCTTCGTAAGATTTTGGAACGGTATCGTTTCGTTTTTCAAAGATATTTTACTTCACTATAAGATAACAGTTATTTTTCCGCATTTCTTTCTCTCGAGAAAGAAATGCTCGCAAAGAAAGAGGACCAAAGGGGGCCTAAGGGGGGGCACAAAAAATTACCGAACGGGAATTTTTATGTGCATCCCCCTGCCCCCTTTGGCATCCCCCGCACCCCGGGAGCGCGCTCCCGCGCGGACGAAAAACTTGTTTTTTCTGCTCCAACGCCCCTTCCCCCGCAGGAAAGCGGCGAAGCCGGTTTACTGCCGGGCACGGGGTCCCCGCACCCCTGAAGCGCGCTCCCGCGCGGACTAACTTGGGGTGGAGGGAAAGCGGAAAAACTCCGCATCGCGCGGCGGGGCCGCAAAAGTCGATTACTTCCCCCTCCGGGGCGCGCTCCCGCCCTGAAGCGGGAAAAAATTGGTTTTTCT
>JAFSZV010000036.1 GCA_017455565.1 Clostridia bacterium | reverse complement strand
TGCGTCCTATTTTGTTGTGAAAAAGCGGTGACATTTCCGCATAACTGTGATATCATCAATCCTTATAGGAGATACCACTGTAGAGAAGAGGTTTAACCATGGCAGAAGTACTCGATCAGGAACAAAAAACAGAGAATAAACCGGCAGAGCAGCCCGCGGCGCAGACCGCTCCGGCGGAGAGTATTCCCGCGAAAACGGCCCCGGCGGGCGGCGCCGGGTTTTCGGATATGCCGGCCCAACCGAAGGGAAAAAAGAAAAAGAATCGCAAAAGACTGATTAAAAGAATCGTAATCGTGGTTGTTTTGGCAGCAGTTGCAGCGGGAGGCTACTTCCTTTGGCGGCAAAACCAGAACCAGCCGGAAACCGCCGAGGTGCTGACGGACGTGGTCTCCCGCGGCTCCATCGTCAGTAAGGTGGAGGGCAGCGGCGCGGCGGTGGCGAAGGACAGCGCCAGCATTTCCCTGCTTGCCGACGGAACGGTGTTGGAAATTAATGTTTCGGAGGGTGATTATGTCCATGAGGGCGACCCTCTTTATACCATTGAAAATCAGGATGTCCGGGATCGGGTTAAAAAGGCGGAAAAACGGCTCAGAGATGCTCAAAAGGACTACGATAAGAGCCTGAAGCACGCCACCGATCCGAACATCCGCGCAGAGTTCACCGGCATCCTGACCGACGTGCAGGATGAAGTCTGCAAGGTCGGTGAAAAAATCTATAAGGATCAGCCGGTGGCGACGCTGGTGGACAACACAAGACTGAAGCTGTCGCTCTATTTCAGCTACGCTTATGAGGACGTAATTTACGTGGGACAGGACGCCGTCGTGTCGGTTCCCGCGACCATGGCGCAGCTCCCGGGTACAGTATATGAGATCAACAAGGTGCAGCGCGTGTCCCCGGAGGGGAGCAAGCTCTTTGAGGTTGTCATTGCGGTGGACAATCCCGGCACACTGACCGGAAAAAGCGGGGAAGGTGACAAGGCGGAGGCGATGACCGCGACGGCGACCATCGACGTTGACGGCGAGACAATCTATCCCTATGAGCCCGGCGCGTTTGAATGGTTCCGAACCAAAATACTGAAATCGGAAATCAAGGAAGGCGAGGTGGCATGGAACAATCTTCACAACTATATGCCGGTGCAGGAGGGAGAGAGCATCCTGACCATGACCTCCGAAAGCAGCGAGGACGATGTGGCTGACGCGGAGAAGGAGCTTCGCGACGCGGAGAAAGAAGTGAAGGATGCGCAAAAGAGTCTGGACTCCCTCATCGGCGTCGCGTCCATTGACGGCACGGTGCTGACCATCGGGATCACCGCCGGCGAAGAGGCCAAAACCGGCACGGTGGCGGTGAGCATCGCGGACACCACGACCATGATCATCAACGCCCAGATCGATGAAATGAACGTCTCTTACGCCAAGGCCGGTATGCCGGTGACCCTCAAGCTGTGGGAAAACGAGCTGATCGGCACCATTGACAGCGTCAGCCTCTCCGCCAAGGCGGAAAACGGCGTGGCGCGCTTCCCGATGGTGATTTCCGTGGATAACGCCGA
>JAFSZV010000010.1 GCA_017455565.1 Clostridia bacterium | reverse complement strand
TGATCCTTCGGCACCAGCGCGTCCAGGTCTGTGATCACCGGTTCCCGCCGTGAATCCTTTTTCCATTCTTCCATGACATCGCCCCCGCTTCTATTGTACCAGAAACGGGGGCGCTCGTATAGTTTTTTGACAGACTGAAACCGGCGCGACCGCAAGGGTCGCGCCGGTTTCATACGCGTTTGCGCGGGTAATTGCTCCCGCAAAGCGTCCCTTTACGGCTGGCGCCGCAAGGGGGCGCTTGTTCGCTCCCGTCACAGCAAAATGATCCCGCAGGCATATCCGAAGGATTCCGGATGATGGAGCGCCATGTTTTGCAGCGACGTTTTTCCGGGAGACTTGCTCTTTCCGGGAAAAAGCGTTTCCATCGCCTGATCCCGATCCGGGCAGTCGCCGATGATCCGAAACCGCTCTGCAAACTGCCGGATCTTGGAATCTTCGGGCAGACGCCGGGTCATCGGCGGATAAAGCATCCAACTGTAACACAAAAACGCTCGATATGAAACAGAAGAGAATTTATCCCGGAAAAAGGCTTCCGCGGCCCGAAACGATTCATCCACCGCCTCCTTTTGCAGATCGGCGTTGTACTGAATGTGGCAGTTCAGCACGGGCGCGCCCGGCGGCAGCAATGCTTTCTGCTCCTGAGAAAAGATCATATACGGTTCGCCCAGCGTTTCCTCGTCCAAGTAGATCATCTGAAACGGCTGGAATTGCAGCGCCCCAATCTTGAAAATTTCCACCTGCATGATGTGGCGAAACCAGATCACATCCGCCTTGCTGAGTCCCGGGTTGCCGGTCCGTTTCCGGTACTGCGCCGCCCTCAGCGGCACATCCCGGAAGGTATCGAAAATCACCCTGTCGGAAACGCCCCGTTCTTTGTATGCATCGTATTTTTCCAGTAAAATCCAGGTAACGGCAGCCAGACGGGTCAGCGGCATCCGTTTGCACAGGAAATAGTCAAAGTTTTCCCCGCAATAAGCTGTTTCGGCAATCGCTTGGACAACGGAACCCCGCTTGTTCCATTTTTTCAAAAGGGCTTGTTCCGTTTCCTTTTCGTAACGCAATTCATCCAACAGTTTCTCCAGCGTCATTCCGTTCCTCCGGTTTTCTCTTCTTTTTTATAGCGAAACGGCTTTCCGCAGCGGAAGCATCGGCACTTTTCACCGTCGAGACCCCGCAGGGGCGCAACCGTCTTTCCGCAATAAGGGCAGCGCAGCTTGATCAACCGTACCGCCTGGGAGGCGATAAACAGCGCCGCCGTCAGAGTCGCAAAGACGGCGGTTCCCGCCCGGCGTCCATGGACGGAGCAAAGCATCAGCCCCATCAGCGCAAAGACCGCGCCGGCCAAAAGCGCCCCCGCGATATGCGCCCATCGGCGGGAAAGGAACCGCTCCTCTTCCGTCTCTTCGGGCGGCGGCACGGGCACGGCATCCGCCGCCGCGCCGTTTTCCAGCGTGATCGCCCATCCGTGTCCCGGGGCGGGCTGCGCCTCATACCGGTTGGAAAACCGTCCGGGAAAGAGCGTCAGCAGGACGGCGGCGATGGGCCCGCCATGAGTGACTACCACGGCATCCTGTCCCGCGGAAACCAGCGCCTCCCACGCCTCCAGCACGCGGCGGGTCATTTCCCCGCCGCTCTCGCCGCCGGGACAGGGGTTCTGTTCATTGTCTCCCTGCAGCCACGCCTGATAGGCGGGCTGATCCTGCAGCGTTTCGTAGCTTTGCAGCTCAAAATCACCAAAATCCATTTCGCGGAAGGCGGGCTGCTTTTCCCAGTTTCCGCCGAATAAGATCTCCGCTGTTTTTTCGGTCCGGCGCATACCGGAGGTCAGGCGGCGGAGATTTTCCGTTTCCGGATAGCCTCCCCTGCGCTTCAACGCCCGCAGTTCGGCCTCGCCTTCCTGCGTCAGCGGAAGGTCGGAGCGGCCGCAATACAGTTTTTGACTGTTGGCCAGCGTGGCGCCGTGCCGAATGAGCCAGATCGTCTGCATAAAGCGCCTCCTTATTTCAGCCGCTGGGGCAGACCGCAGAACAGGCGGGTAACGGTGTCGGCCTCGCGACTGAGGGCCGCCAGCATCCGCCCCGTCGCCTCCCGCCACGCCCGGGTCTCGGCCTCCATGGGCACCACGCCGCAGGAGATGTCGTCGCAGATCAGCACCGCCTGCTTCCATTCTTCCCGCCGCGCCAGGATCTCCTGCTCGGGGGCGATCCCCCGCCGCAGGCAGTTCAGCGCGTATTGCTCCAGACGGCGGACGCAGGGATAGGAAAAATCAGCCCCCGCTTCGGCGGTGCAGGTAAAAATCTCGCCGTCTGAGAAGCCGTAACGCTCTTTTGCATAAGCGGTTTTGCCCTGAAAGGCCCCGCCGATGATCAAATCCATACGTTCCTCCTTACAGCAGTGTCAGCGCCGCCACGCCCGCCAATTCGCCCAGCGTCAGGGCGAAGCCCGAAACGTCGCCCGAAACGCCGCCAAGCTGTCTTGTTCCGTACCAAACCGCGACCCAATAGCCGCAGGCCCCCGCCAGCGGCGCAAGCCCGCCTCTGCCCTGCAAAACGGCGGGCAGAATCACGCCAAGCGCCAGACAAAGCAGCGGCAGGATCAGCCGCCCCCACCGGCGAACTTGTTGAAACGCCCCCGCATATTGGCTGGTGTCCATAGGCTTCAGGCAGGCGACGGCGACAGCGGCGCAGGCCCGGGTGACCACGGGCAGCAGGATAAGCGGCAGATAGGCGCACGCTCCCGCCGAGCGCCACAGGCCGTAGCCCGCCATGGCCAAAAGCGCCATGCCGATCACGGCAAAGGAGCCCGTGTGGGGATCCTTGAGAATCTCCCGCCGCTTTTTCAGATCCCGCCGGGAAAAAACGGCGTCGCAGCAATCCAGATAGCCGTCCAGATGGATGCAGCCCGAGAGCAGCCAAGGCGCGGCGCACAAAATCGCCGCCCCCACGCCCGCGGGCAGAGCCAACAGCCGACACAGCCAAAGCGCCAGCGCCCACAATCCGCCGATGACGCCCCCCACCAGCGGCAGGCAGGCGATCATGGCGCCCCGGGCCGCCTCGTCCCACACGCGGAGGGGACAGGGCACGCCGCAAAACATCCCGAAGCACATCCAAAAGGCATGCCATGCTTTTTTCATTTCGGAAGCACCCCCTTGTGCAGGATCACGTTTCCGGCGCACACCTCGGCCGCCGTGTCGCACACGGCGCACAGCGCCCGGTCAATGTCCGCCAGACCCCGGCGATAGGCGTTGGTCCATTCGTCGTACCGTCCGGCGTCGCTGTAGATGAAATCGCTGACGAAAACGATATGCTCGGCCCACGCCGCCAGCCGCAGAAGCGACTGTTTGGCCCGCTGCGGCGCGTCAGGATCGATGCCCCGGGCAGAAAACATCTCGTTTGCCAAAAGGGCCGTCACGCTGTCAAACAGCACCGTCCCCCGGGGTCTTTTTTCCATGGCCGCATGGGGCTCCAGCGGACATTCCACCGTTTCAAAGCCCCAGCCCTCCCGCTCCCGCAGGTGGCGGGCGATGCGGGCTTCGTCCTCCCCGTCGTGGGGGATCATGGTGGCGGCGTAATACAGAGGCCCGTTTCTCGCCAGCGTCTTGCTCAGGCGCTGCGCCAGAGTGGATTTCCCGTTTTTCGCGCCGCCCGAAAGAAAAATCTTCATGCCTTTCCCCGCTCCTTCACGGTAAAGGCGTCGCCCCGACGGATATCTGCGAGATAACCGTCGTCGATGGCCGCCTGTTCAAAAGTGGCCATCTCGTTCATCACGGCACAGGCCGCCTCCACGGTCAAAAAGGCCAGCGGGCAGCCGCTCCCCTCGCCCAGCCGCATATCCATCTGCAAAAAAGGTTCCAACCCCAGTTCTTTGACGGCGGGAAGATAGCCCCGTTCAAAAGACACATGCGAGGCGATCATATAATCCCGGGCGTCGGGGCAAAGCCGTGCGGCACACAAAGCCGCCACCACGGAAATAAATCCGTCGATGACCACAGGCAGGCGCTCGGCCGCCGCCCCCAAAAACGCGCCGCACATGGCGCACAGATCGAAGCCGCCCACCTTGGCCAGCACGTCGATGGGGTCGGCGGGGTCGGGCCGGTGAAGCTCCAGTCCGGCGGCGACCACCTGCTTTTTCCGGTCAAAGGCGTCATCGGTAAGGCCGCCGCCCCTGCCGGTGACTTTTTCGGGAGAAAGCCCCGTCAGCGCCGCCAGCACGGCAGAGGAGGTGGTGGTGTTGCCGATCCCCATCTCTCCCACGCCCAAAATCTCCACGCCCTCGGCCTTGGCGATGCAGGCCTGCTCCACGCCGGCTTTCAGCGCCTCCAGCGCCTGCTGACGGGTCATGGCGGGCTCACGCAGGAAGTTTTTCGTGCCGCAGGCCACTTTTTTATTGATCACCGCCTCGCAGGGCACCTCGGACATGACGCCCACGTCGATGACCCGCAGCTCGTCGCCGAAATGCTTCGCCAGACAGGAGGCCCCCGTCAGCCCCCGTGTGAGGTTGACCGTCTGGGCCAGCGTGACGCTCTGTGGGGCGGAAGAAACGCCCTCCTCGCAAATGCCGTTATCAGCGCAAAACACCAGAATACGCCGTTTTTTCACCTGATTATGCACCTGTCCCGTCATGCCCGCCAGCCGGATGGCCAGCGTCTCCAGCTTGCCCAGACTGCGGGGCGGCTTGGCCAGACTGTCCAGATAAGCCGACGCTTTCTCCATCGCGGCCCGGTCGGCGGGACGGATGGCGGCGAGCACCGCCGCCAGCATGGCTTCTTCTTTGTTTCCTTTCATCTTCATCTCTCAATCCAGCCGTGTTCGGCCAACAGGCGGCAGGAGGCCTCGGCCTCCCGTGTTTCCAGCGTCCATGTGGCGTCGGGCGCCAGCTCTTCCAGCAGGAGCAAAAGTTCCTTCATGGGGATCGTCCCCCAAAAAAGCGGGCTGTGGGTGTCCCACGTGCCGTCGTTGTTATGGAGATGGACGTGACTGATCCACGGCGCCGTCCGGCGCACCCATTCTCCCGCCGGGAGGGCGCGCTCCTGTGCGTTGGTGTGACCCACGTCAAGGCACAGCCGCAGACGGGGATCGTTCACCTGACGGACGATCTCCAGCGGGATGGCGGGGTCGCGCTCCAGCACGTTTTCCAGCACGATGGGGGGTGCGTCGGGATGCTTGTCCAGAAAATCCCGCCAAAAGGCCACCGAGCGCCCGATATACCATTCGGGATAATAGATCAGGGGAATATAGCCCGTGTGCAGCACCAGCTTTTCCGCCCCCAGCCGCTTTGCCAGCCCGCAGGCCTGCAAAAACCGCGCCCGCGTGATCTCCGTCACCCGGGGCTCGATGGCGGCGGTGGAAAGCTCGTTGAAGGGTCCGTGGACGATCCGCCGGGGAACACCCGTCAAAAAGCCTTCTTCCCGCGCAAGGGCGTCCGGCTCGTCCATCTCGGCGGCGGTGCAGAACCGGTCGCTCTCCACGCCGAGGCCCCACCGCTTTGCCGCTTCGCGGCAATCCGACGCCACAGACGCCACGAAGATCCCGCCGTTCCGGCCCATGAATCGCTCCCCCTTCCGAAAAGGATCTTGTTTTATTATACCAAGTTCCGCTTTTGGTGTAAAGCGCCTTTGCCTCTTGCTTTTCCCGCCGCTTTGGGCTACAATCATGCCAGAACCATTCTCTGGAAAAGGAGCGATTCCATGATCCGTTTTGACTGCGACTATCTGGAGGGCGCCCACCCCGCCATTCTACAAAGGCTCATAGAGACCAACATGGAGCAGACCGTCGGCTACGAGGCCGATCCCTATTGCGCGGCCGCCGCAGAAAAGATCCGGGCCGCCTGCGCCTGCCCCGGCGCCGCCGTTCACTTTCTGGTGGGGGGGACGCAGACCAACACCACGGTGATCTATTCCCTCCTGCGGCCTTGGGAGGGCGTGCTCTCCGCCGACACGGGCCACATCAACTGCCACGAATCGGGAGCCATCGAGGGGACGGGCCACAAGGTGATCGCCCTGCCCGGACAGGACGGCAAGCTCACCGCGCAGACTGTGGAAGCCGCCTTTGAATCGTGGAAGGCCGACGCCTCCCGGGAACACATTGTAAAGCCCGGGATGGTCTATATCTCCCATCCCACCGAAACGGGCACCCTCTATACTCTGGCCGAACTCACCGCCCTCAGCAAGACCTGCCGCCGCCTCCATCTGCCTCTGTATCTGGACGGGGCCCGGCTGGGCTATGGCCTGGCCGCCGAGGGCACCGACGTCACCCTGCCCGACGTGGCCCGCCTGTGCGACGTTTTTTACATCGGCGGCACCAAGGTGGGGGCGCTGTTTGGTGAGGCGCTCATCCTGCCCGATCCCGCCCTTATCCCCGACATCCGCCCGCTCATCAAGCAGCGGGGCGGGCTTTTGGCAAAGGGGCGGCTGCTGGGCATCCAGTTCGACGCGCTCTTTACCGACGGCCTGTATTTCAAGCTGGGGAAGCACGCCATGGATCTGGCCAGGAGCCTGCGGGAGGGCTTTGCCGCAAAGGGCTATTCCTTTATGTGCGACAGCCCCACCAACCAGCAGTTCCCCATTTTGTCCTATGAACAGATCGAGCGGCTTTCCAGGGATTTCTCCTTCGACGACTTCGGCCCCGCCGACGCGCATCACCGCTACACGCGCTTCTGCACAAGCTGGGCCACCACCAAGGAGAACGTGCAAAAGCTGCTGGAAGCCATCTGAAAACAAAAAAGCCGCCCAAGGCGTCCGTTATAAAGAAGGCGGCTGAGTTAAGGCAACACCGCATAACTTTCAAGAATTATGCGGGCGCTGCCCGTATGAATAATTTGCTGTGGAAAGCTTTTCGATTTCATTTCACGCGGCGCAATGAATCAAGCCGCCAGGCAGGGCCTGTCAGCCAGAATCAGATTCGCCAGCGCGAATCTGATGCGCGTCCGGATCACGCTTCTTGTCCTTGTTCTTGGTGGAAGAGGGCGAAGAAATAATCGTGGAGTCCACCATCGTTCCCTTCTTGAGAATCAATCCGCGCCCCATGAGCATCACGACGACCTGTGTGAAAAGCTGCTCCTGCAGGCCGTGTTGTATCAGCAGATTGCGGAACCGCCCCAGCGTGTCGCCGTTGGGGACCTGGTTGCTCGAATCCACCCTGCAGAACTCCGAACTTGCGCCAGCTCGTCGGTGAAGGCGGACAGACTCAGTTGTTTGTTCATACGTAACGTATATCACTCTCTGCGCTCATTTGCACCACTGTTTTTCTGTGCGGTGTTGCCTTAAGGAATCCCAGTATGCCGCGAATCATGAGGAAACCACAACCGAAAGTGCAGAATCTGGACGAACGGTTTTGTTCTTTCGGAACAACGCTGTCATTCAGGAAGAAGAGCGCATCTGCACATGCGAAACAGGCCCGGAAAGCATTTCTGCTCTCCGGGCCTGCGCTTTACCGCTGCAGCTTGTTACCGTGCTTCCTGCCTGTGGAACAAGGCGTTTTCCTCCTTCAAAAGACCCAGCGCACCGGCTTCGCGGATCAGATCTCCCAGACGGCGGTTGCTCTCGCCGATGGGAACGCCGGCGCAGACAACGGCCTCGCATTGCTTCATCAGCGAACGCGCCGCTTCATAGGTTTCGTCGCGGATAGAAAGAAAGGGCGTTTCGGTTATCACCCGGGCCGCCAGCGGGGCGGCCACCTGCAGGTCGATGTCGTTTTCGTATAAAATCCCTGCGTAAAAGGGCAGACCCGCCTTTTGCAGACGGCGGAACAGGCGCACGCCGCTTCCACAGCCGGAGATGACGAAGACTTTTGGCTCGCCCTCGGGCCTGGGCAGCTCCACGCTGCCGAAGGTGAGGTTAAAGGAGCCCTTTTCAATGCCGTAAAGCGGATTGATGATCTCTTCCCGGAAGATCTCGTCGGGCGTGCCGAAATGCGAGATGGTCTCGCCGCTGACGCACAGGATCTTGTCTGAAATTTTCTGGGCCAGGTCGATCTCGTGGAGCGAAAGGATAACCGTGATCCCCTTTTCCTTTGCCATCGAACGCAAAATGCCCAAAAGTTCCAGCTTGTGCCGGATATCCAGAAACGAGGTGGGCTCGTCCAGCACCAGGATCTCCGGCTCCTGGCAGATGGCCCGGGCCAGCAGGATGCGCTGGCGCTGGCCGTCGCTGACGGCGGAAAAATTCTTGTCCGCCAGATCGGCGGCGTGGACCCGCTCCATGGCGGCAAAGACCTTTTTCCGGTCCTCCGCATCCAGGATGCCCAGCGTGTTGGTATAGGGATAGCGGCCGGTGGCCACCACGTCCCAGCAGGTCAAAAGCTCGCCCCGCAGCCGCTCGGTGAGCACTACCGCCAGTTTTTTGGACAGTTCCTTGTAGTTCATGGCGTTCACCGAGGCGCCGGCGATAAAGGCGTCGCCCCGGATGGCGGAAAGATGCTTGGTGATGCTTTTCAAAATGGTGGATTTGCCCGAGCCGTTTGGCCCGATGAGGGTGAGGATCTCCCCGGCGCGCAGCCCCAGGGCGATGTCGCGGATCAGGGGCTTGCCGTTGTAGCCCACCGTCAGGCCCTCGGTGCGGAAATAAGCGTCGTTCATGCCGCGCCTCCTCTTACAGCCGCGCCCTGTGCCGCCGGATCATCATGACGATGACCACCGGCGCGCCGAACAGGGCGGTGACGGTGCTGATGGGCATATCGGTGGGAGCAAAGGCGGTGCGGGCGATATAATCGCAGAACAGACAGAATACGCCGCCTCCCAAAAACGACGCCGGGATCACCAGAATGGGCTTCTCCGTTTTGAGCAGCAGCCGGATGAGATGGGGTACGGCGATGCCCACAAAGGAGATCGGCCCGGCAAAGGCGGTGACGCATCCGGCCAGCAGGCTGGAAAGGAAGATGAGCGCCACCCGGAACCGCCGGACGTTGACCCCCATGCTCTGGGCATAACTTTCGCCCATCTGAAAGGCGCCGATGGGCTTGCTCATGAAAAAGACCAGCACCAGGCAAATCAGCACAATGGCGGAAAACACCCCCACATGGCTCCATTTGGTGCCAGAAAAACTGCCCTGACTCCAGGAATGCAGGTTTACGATGTCGGAATCTTTGGCAAAGGCGATGAGAAACTCGGTGACGGCCGAGCAGATATAGCTAATCATGATACCCGCCACCAGCAGCATGGACATCTGCCGGATGGCGCGGGCGGCCAGCAGCACGAAGGCCATGGCGGTGAGCGCTCCGGCAAAGGCGGCCAGCACCAGCATCCACGAGGAAACAAAGGAAAAATACCGCAGCGCCACGATCATCACCAGCGCCACGCACAGTTTGGAGCCAGAGGAAATCCCCAGCACAAAGGGCCCGGCGATGGGATTGCCGAAAAAAGTCTGCATCAAAAAGCCGGAAAGCGCCAGCCCGCCGCCCAGCACGGCGGCGGCAAGGATGCGAGGCATCCGCAGCTTCCACACGATGCCCACCTGGGTATCGTCTCCCGCGCCGGTGAAGAGGATACGAGCAATCTCCCTCACAGGGATGCGGACGCTGCCCGTGTTGATGTTCCATACGATAAGCGCCGCAAAGGCCGCCAGGAGCACGGCAAACACGGCGGCGTAACGGGCACGGGCCGTCTGAAAACCAGTCTGTTTTGTCATACGCAGCGCCTCGGTTATCGCAGGGGGAAGAGATAGGTCAGATCCGACCCGTCGGTCTGTCCGTGGAAGATTCGGCTCATCTCTTGGATGATGGTGCCCGTTTTGTCGGTCTGCTGGAACATGCTCTCGGTGGTGCACCACACGTTTCCTTCCTTTACCGCCTTGAAATCCTCCAGCACCGGGCTGAGGGACAGCAGATCGGCCGCAGTATAAAGCTGAGAGGCGATAGAGCAGTTGTAGATGATGAAATCGGCGTTCCTGGCTGCGGCGTAAAACTGTTCCATGTTCATATTGACGGTGCTGAGCCTGCCGTCGTCGTCCAGCCCCAGGTCGGAAAAGACATATTCCCCGCCCGCGATGCGGATCATGGCGGGGACATAGCCGCTGGTTTTATAAGTGACCACGTTCCCGGCGGAGTTGACATAGAAAAAGGCCACGGTCTTGCCTGTCCCCTCCAGCGCCTCCAGTGCGCGTACTTTTTCCTCTTCTGCGGCAAAGGCGGTCCCGGCCCGTTCCTCCAGACCGAAAAGCGCACCGTAGACCTTGATCCATTCGGTGCGGCCCAGGGGATGCTCCTCATAGCTGGAGCGCTCCACCACGGTGGGGATGCCCAGCTCGATGAGCTTCTCCCGCACGTCTGGATTGTGGAGGATCATGGTGGATTCGACGGCAAGCCGGCACTGTCCGTTCAACAGCAGCTCGTAATCGGGGGCGTTGTATTTTCCGGCATAGACAAACGTGCCGTTTTCCAGCGCCTCAGCCGCCCGGGCGGTGTACCAGTGCTTGCTGCCCACAAAGGAGATGCAATCCATGGCGTCCAGGCTTTCAAACAGGGCCATGGCCGAGGTGGCCGCAAGATAAACGTCCCGCAGCGGCTGCTGTACCACGACGATGTCCTCCTCCAACTCCGCGGGGACGGGCTTGCCCTCTGGCACCACCAGAATGCGGTCACTGTTCACTATTTCAATGAGGGAATAGCCGCCCTCGTAGTGATAAACGGCAAACTGGTCGGCGTATTCCAGCGGGAGCGTGCCGGTATAGTTCAAACCGTCGATCACGGGTACGCCGCGTGTTTTGGAGAACGCGCCGCCGCAGGAGGCGGCGCACAGAGCCAGGCACAAGGCCAGCAGCGCGGCAAGCAATCGGTTGCGGGTCATAACAGATCGGTCCTTTCGGATAAGCTTATTGTTTCTTTCACGGCAGGAGGATTACGGCGGCGCCGAAGCGGACGCATCAAACGGACGCCTTTCCAAAAAACGGGGATAAAAGAAAAGGCGCCTGCCCTTCAAAAAAAGCAGACACAACAAAAACGCGGGCTTCGGCCCGCACGACAAAATGCCGTGGTTCATGCCTTCTTCGGAGGATTTGCCACGTTTTTCAGCAGGTTTCCTGGCTCGCGGATCGCAGCCGCAGCAAGGCCTTCTCATGCGCAACGCACAATGGCCGCGGTTTGCCGCGCTCCCCGCTCACAGTGACCGGATCGCTCGGGATTTTCACCCGATTCCCTCTTTCAGCAAGGCGGGACCCGCCTTGAAGCACTGAAAAACAGTATGATTTTGGTAAAACGATTATAACAAAGCAGCATGCAGATTGCAAGGGGAAGCCGGAAAAATGCCGGCTGCTATCGCCGGACGATGATCCGGCACAGCATCAGCGCAGCGGGCGCGCTTTCCTCTGGTTCCAGCAAAAGGGGCAGGCTTTGGTGCGCCAGCAGGGTCTCGCCCTCCCTCAGGCGGCTGCAGGCGTTTCCGCCCGACACGACGCAGCTCCCTCGGACGCAATAGAGCGCCAGCGTTTCCTCCTGCGGCCCGGCCTCCAGCGCAAGCGGCCCCGTGGGGAACAGCGCCTCCATGCGCCCCCCGGCCCGGCCCCGCTGCAGCATCAGGTTAAAATCGGTGCACTTCCCGGCCGAGCGGGTGGACGAGGCTCCGGAAAAGGCGTGGACGGCAAAGGGCGCCAGTTCTACGGGATCGCCGCCGTCGTGCCAAAGGGTCATCCCACCCTCCAGCGGGGCGATCAGCCGGTCATAATCGGGCAGCAGGGTAAAGTCCGAGGTCTCGGTCTCCACCCGGGCGGAACTCACCCGCCAGAGAAAGTCCCGGTTGGCGTAAATGGCTTCGGGCGGACAGATGGCAAGCTGGGTGGTGACGCCGCCCGACCAGCGGGAAACGGCGTAATCGGCGGACGTTAAGATCTTCCATGGCAAAATCATTCGGCATCTCCTTTCCCCGGCGCGGACGAAGACTCCTGCTCTTGCCGCCAGAAGGCGACGAGCCGCTGGGTGGCGGGAGAAAGGCGGCCGTTTTTTCGCAGGACAAAGCCGATCCGCCGCCGGTGGGCCGGGTCGAACTCTACGGCGCGAATGTGATAA
Source organism: Clostridia bacterium (assembly GCA_017455565.1). Lineage (GTDB taxonomy): Bacteria > Bacillota > Clostridia > Oscillospirales > Butyricicoccaceae > UBA4644. Next base: position 59,370 of record JAFSZV010000010.1, on the reverse strand, counting down.
GGCGAACGGTTGAGCACCAGCCGGGGCAGGATGCTGACACCGAGGCCGCTTTCCACCATGGCCATGATGGTGTAATCGTCCTTGACACGGTAATCCACCGTGGGGAAAAAGCCGTCGCGGACCAGCGCCTCCTCCACCGCCCGGTTGTCCTCGGGCTCCAGAAAGATGAAGGCTTCCTCGGTCAGCCGGTCATAGGTGACGCTGCCGCGTCCCGCCAGCGGGTGGTTTTCGGGAACCACCAGAACAAAGGAATCCTCCTGCAGCAGTGTAAAAGAAAGCTCGGGCGTTTGGGGGTCCTCTGTCAGACCCACGTCGATGATCCCGGTCCGCGCCCATTCCACGATCCGATCCCGATGACCCAGCATCAGTTCAAAGCGGATCCCGGGATACAGGGCGCGGAAGGCCTTGAGCCGTGCGGGGAGCCAATGGCAGGAAAGGCTGGTGAAGGCGCCGATGCGGATGGTGCCGGTCTGAAGGTTTTTCAGCCGATTGAGCTGCTCGGAAAAGATGGTCTCGCTTTCGTGAAGTTCCCGCAGGGCGGGCAGAAGCGCCTCGCATTCCCGGGTGGGGATCAGGCTGGGCCGCCCCCGGTGGAACAACAGGAGCCCCAGCTCGTCTTCGGCGGACGAAAGGATCTGGCTGATGCGCGAGGGGGTGTAACCCAGCGCCTCCGCCGTGCGGGCAAGACTGCCCGTTTCGACGATTTTCAAAATAGCGTCGCAGGTAGACAGTGTCATAAGCATTTCTTACCTTTCGAATGAAAACTGTTAACTTTACTTTTTTCACCGCTTGCTTTACCCTTGAATGGGCCGCCTTACGCGGCAAAGGAGGAAACAAGCATGGAAGAACGGGAACAGACGGCAAAAACGCTCCCAAAAAAAGAGATCGGCGCGGAAAACTTCGTTTTTCTTGCGTGTTTGATCGGCTTTTTCGTGTTTTTCGTGGTGCAGATGGGGGTGGCAAATACCCTGAACACCTTTATGAACACGGCCTATTCTCTTTTGATGAACACAGTCTTTTATTTGATGGCCATCTGCGTCCTCATGGGCGCGGTGTCGGCCTTGTGCTCGGAGTTCGGCGTGGTGGCGCTGGCCAACCGGGTGCTCGACCCGCTGATGAAGCCGCTTTACGGTCTGCCCGGGGCGGCCTCGGTGGGCGTGGTCACCACTTTTTTGTCGGATAATCCGGCCATTCTGGCTCTGGCGGAAGATCGCTATTTCAAAAGCCTGTTCAAAAAATATCAGTTCCCCGCCCTCACCAACCTGGGGACGGCCTTCGGAATGGGACTCATCGTCTGTACTTATATGATTAGCCTGTCCGCCGTTTCGGGCGAATCCTATCTGCTGCCTGTGGCTGTGGGTCTGGCGGGCGCCGTGGTGGGCAGCGTGGTGAGCACCCGCATGATGCTGCGCTTTACCGCGAAGATCTACGGCAAGGACGAGGATATGGTCCCCGGCGCGCGGCCCGCAGAGGGCGCCGTCCGGACCCGCCCCATCCGCGAGGGCAATCTGGGCAGCCGCCTGATGGGCGCCCTTCTGGAGGGCGGTATGAGTGGCGTAAAGATGGGCTTCAGCATCATCCCGGGCGTTCTGATTATCTGCACCATAGTGATGATGCTGACCAACGGCCCCGCTGAAGGAGGCAGCTACACCGGCGCGGCCTACGAGGGCGTGCATCTGCTGCCCTGGCTGGCTGACAAGGCCAATTTCATCCTCAAGCCCCTGTTCGGCTTTTCCACGCCGGAATGCGTGGGCGTTCCCATCACCGCGCTGGGCGCGGCGGGCGCAGCCACCAGCATGACGGCCCAGCTTGTGTCCAGCGGTCTGGCCAACGCAGGCGACATCGCCGTGTTCACCGCCATGTGCATGTGCTGGAGCGGCTATCTCAGCACCCACGTTTCCATGATGAACAGCCTGAACTGCAACAATCTGATCAGCAAGGCCATCGCCAGCCACACCGTGGGCGGCCTGTGTGCCGGCGTGGCGGCCCACTGGATCTATCAGCTTTTGAGCCTGCTGTAAACGCCGTTACGTTCTGTTAATTATCTTAGCAGTTTCTTGAGAAAAATTCAATCAAAGAGCGAAAAAAGCGCCGCCCAAAGGAGGCATTTCGTAAGGAAGTGTCTCCTTTTCGGTTAAACATGAGGCAATCGACCACGCAAGTCAGACCCGGAATCATGATGAAAATAAATCGTAATTTGTCTATCCGAATCTCTGAAACCCATTGATTTTCCTGCATTTCCCGCATGTCTGCTACCGTAAAAAGCTCCGTTTTCCCTTGTTTTTGCCCTTGTGGGGCAAAACAAGGGAAACTTTTTATCAGTCGCCGCCAACTACCTTATCCAGTAGGCGGGCCGAGGAGCGTTTCGCTTCCCTTGTCGAGTGAGCGTAGATGTTCATGGTGGTACTGACGTCGGCGTGTCCCAAAAGCTCCTGCACATCCTTCGGTGCGGCTCCGTTCGACAGCAGGTTGCTGGTGAACGTGTGGCGAAGCTGATGGAAATGGAAGCCCTCCAGCCCAGGCACTTTCTTTGAGGCTGTCCGGCAGGCAATACTTACGGTGCTGGACGATTCATAGCAGCCATCCGGACGGAGACACACAAGATCGATCTCCTTGTAATCCTTCGGAATATCTTCTGACCGTTGCAGGCTGTAAAGCTCATAGTAGCTGCGGCCCTTCTCCTGCACCTGCTTGTAGTAGTTCAGGCTGTAGAGCTCGCCGTACTTAAAGCGGTTTTTGTGCTGCTCGGTTTTCGCTGCCTTGAGGATTGCGGCCAGCGTGTCGCAGAAGTCCACCGTTCGGATTTTGCTCCGCTTGGTGGTGCCGATCTCCGTCTTGTGCCTCGCTCCGTTATAGCGCATACTGCGCCGCACCGTGATGGTCTGCTCCTTGAGGTCGATGTCCTGCCATGTGAGTGCGCAGACCTCGCCGATGCGGAGCCCCGTGTAGTAGGCGATCTGGATGGGCAGGAGCGCCGGATTCTCTTTCTTTTTCAGATAGTCCGTCAACGCCTTGAACTGCTCGTAGGAGATCGTCGGGACGGTCAGACCGTCCTCGTTGTCCTCATTGAACAGCTCGTAGCTTTCCTGCTTGTGCCTGATCTTGATATACTGCATGGGGTTGAAGGACAGCAGTCGCTTGGGGAACACTGCAAAGCGGAACGCTCCCTGCATCACCGCTGAGAACTGGCGCATATAGCCCTTGCTTATGGGGTTGACCTTCGTACCGTCGGCGTTTGTGCCGCCGAAGGACAGAAGATCGAAGAACGCCTGCAAATGCTCTGAGGTGACGGTTTTCAGCTTCCTGCTGCCGATGGGGAACTGCTTGATGCGTCCCACAGTGCCCTGATAAGCCATTACCGTGCCATTGGAGAGATTTCCGGGCTTAACTTCCTCCTCTATCCACATATCCAGCAGATCGCCCACCGTGACATTCTCGGACTTGGCAACGAACTTCTTTGCCTCGTAGTCCTCCATCGCCTTGCGGAGTAGAGCTTCCGTTTCGGATTTGCTCTCCGTCCCGGCGAACTCCTTTTGCACCAGATTCCCGCTTTCGTTTTCCGCGTAGAAGCGGTAGTACCACTTTTTGCCTTTCTTTCTGACAGATCCTTTTGCCATAGATTCGTAATTCTCCTTCCCGTATCCGTGGCAATCGGGTCTGTGACATATGGTGTGCGTGTTACCATAGCTGCCGGTCGTTATGACCGGCTTTTTTCGTTCCCGTATTCGTATTTCAAGGTGCCACGGTACTTATGTACCTTTTTCGATCAGCTTCTGCTTTGCCTGATCGACGATCCCGAACAGCTCCGGGATGGATACCTTCGTCCGGCCTTCATCATATAGATGCAGGATGCCGTCCAGGTATCGCTTCATGTCCTCAATCGGGACCTCCATTTCCTTCTGATAGACCTGCTCGGTAATGGAGCCGATATGGATCGCATATTTGCCGATAGACTCTTTCAGCCCTTCGTCCTCCGCCACTTCATCGACCTTCTTCATGGACACCGCCCAATGCTGCGCGAGGATGGCATAGAGATCAACGAGCTGTCCCAAGAATGTAGTCAGAAGCTGCTGGTGCGGTTCGCCGTTTACAGTAGAAGTTACTGTATCCAGATAGTTTTTGATGTGTTTCTCCAGATCCAGCTGACAGACCGTATAACTACTGTATTCCTTATCGTCGGAAAGACCTGTAAGCCATTCCGGTGTAGTGAGCAGTGCTTCTGCCAGACCGTTGATGATCATGGAACGCTTTGGATCAACACCGTCCGCCTCATATCTCTGGATCGTTGACTTGTTGACGCTGATTCTCTTTCCCAGTTCCGGCATGGACAGGCCAAGCTCCGTGCGCCGTTCTTTGACACGCTGTCCGACCTGTTTCGGGCTGAACATTTCTTTCTCTTTCAAGGCATTCCCCTCCTAACAAATGCAAGTATAGCACATAGCAGCTCGATTTGCAACCATATTTTGCGTATCGTTTCAAAAATATTTCTTAACAGGTTGCAAAACGAGTTGACAAGCAGAGGCGAAATAAGTATAATGACAGAGCAAAGGTTGCAAAACAGGTATTTGTGAAATGGAGGTTAGAGAATGAAAGATGTCAAAATGGGGCTGACCATCGAGGAAGCCGCCGAGATGACCGGCATCGGACGGAACACCATGCGGAAGCTGGTGGACTGGGGCAAGCTGCCTGTACTCAAAGTGGGTCGAAAGACGATCATCCGAAGGGACACGCTGGAGAACTTCATGACCGTCAATCAGGGCAGAAACCTGCTCAATCAGTCGGACGTCCGGGAGGTGCGCTAAGGGATGGATACAGCAGAAAAAAAGGCCTCGCCGTTTGAGAGCGAAATACACCCCTCGCACAAATCTGACGATTTGTACAAGAGGTATTTCGCTCCTGCGGAGGGCCTGCGTCTCTGTCCCGGCGATGGAGGACAGAGACGCAGCCGGAAACCGCCCAGCGCTTTCCGGTGTTGTCCCACCGCTGCGGCGGCGTGACAACATACGGGGGACGATGGACGGGAGACGAAAGCAAGAACGGAGGTGAACGATGGCACGGCACAGCTTTATCCAGATGTCAAAGCTGTCTGATGTCAAGGGAAGAATATCATATATCTCGGACCCCAAGCGGCAGGAACACCTGTACGCCACTTTCTCTACAAGGGAAGATATGACCTTCTGGAACGACCTGGCGAGGGAGTGTCAGGAGGAGTTTCGGCGGTCCATGACGAAGGGGAAGTGTATCGAGGCACGGGAGCTGATCATCGCGCTGCAGGAGGAATACACGCAGTTTGATCCCCAGCAGGTATTAGAAGATTTCACGGAGCAGTTCAAGAAACGGTACAACGTGGAATGCGTCTCGGCGCTCCACCACAACAAAACGAAGAAAAACTATCATATCCATCTGATTTTCTCGGAGCGGCGCTTGCTGCCGAAGCCGGAGGTCAAGATCGCCACCCGAAGCGTGTTCTATGATGAACTCGGCAAGCGGGTACGCACGAAGAAGGAGATCACCGGGGAGGACGGTCAAATCCGGAAAGGCTGCACTGTCATTAAGAAGGGCGAGGTCTACAAGAGCCATCTGTTCACAGCAAAGGACGAGGTATTCAAGAATGAGCTGTTTCTGGACGAAACCAAGCAGTTCTACACCGCCCTGATCAATCGGAATATCCACGACCCGGAACGGCGGCTAAAGGTGTTCGATCCCAACAGCATCTATCTCCCCACCAAGAAGATCGGGAAGAACAACCCGAAGGCGGCGGAGATCGAGGCGGACAACGCCGCCCGGCAGGACTGGAACAGGACGGCGGATATGGCGCTGGTGTCCGGAATCGAAGAATCCAAGATCATAGAGATCAGAAATGAACACGTCTACGATGAGGCCACCCGTTCCGTGCAGAAGCACGGTTGGCTGCCGGGACTTTTCCGGTGTATCATCCAAAAGGCCAAGGAAATCCTACAGCTATTGATCCGGGAAACAGAACTTCCACCCAAGCCTGTTCTATCCGTGAATATGGCAGAGTACCGCACTATGCAGAAGCTAATGGTCAAGTTGCAGGATGAAGCAAAAACGATCCGGCATATGGAAAACGTGGAGCTGCCGAAGCTGGAAAAGCAGCTTGCGGAAACGACCGGGCTGTTCAAGGGCAAGGAACGCAAGGCCCTGTCGGCACAGATCGAGCACATACAGTGTGAGATTGAACAGCGAAAGGATAAGATCCCAGGCATTCTCAAAGAGGATGGATACCCGGACGCACAGGCGTTCATGCGGATGTATAACAAGGCCACGGTCCTTGTGGAGCAATACAACCGTGATCTGGCCGCATGGGAGCGACAGGTCCACGGAGAGCAGCAGCCCCCACAGGCGCCGCCTGAAAAAGAGAGCATCCGAAAGAAACTCCGGGATTTGGAAGCGGAGGCCAAGCGCCGGAACGATGCACGGCGTCAGCAGACACGACCACGCAGCCACGATTATGACAGAGGACGCTAAAACAGAAGAAAACACCGCAGGTGGCCCCTGCGGTGCCTACATAGAAATGCCCTGCAAGTTTGCGGCTTGCAGGGCGTTATAGAAGGTATTACTTTTTAACTGCTGAGATATTTGGCTCTCAATTTTCGATAATTTTCGAATCAACTCAGTGGTAGTCTGACTGACTTCATTTGCCTCGCGTTTATCTCCGAAGCATTCAGCAATTCAGCATAGGTTATATTAATTACTTTACGTTTTCGATAAACCGCATGATGAGCGCTGCAGCCTGAGCGCGTGTGGCACTGTCGCCGGGCAGGAGATTGCCTTGATTGTCGCCCTGCATCAGGCCGGCGCCGCAGGCCCACTGGATGGCCGGCATAGCCCATTCGCTGACATCAAAAGCGTCATTGTAGGAGAGCACATTGGTGTCTTCACCCACGCTCACGTCATAGTCTTTGTACTGCGCGTACCGGTACAGGATGGTCGCGAACTGCTCCCGGGTGATCTCGTCCGTGGGGCCGAACTTACCGTCGCCGTAGCCGGAAACAATACCGTTCTCACTGGCCCAGATCACGGCATCGGTGTACCACTGTCCGCTTGCCACATCGTCAAAGGGGCTTGTGCCGCTGACAGCGGGTTTACCTTCCAAACGATAGAGGATGGTTACGATCATTGCTCTCGTGGTTGTTCCGTTCGGATCAAACTTGTCGTCGGCGGTTCCGACCATGAGTCCGTTCTCCACAACATAGTCCACTGCCTCATGATACCACGCGTCAGGATCAACGTCTGTGAAATCCTTGGACGGGCAAACCGCACTGTGGTCGATTTCCTTAAAGGTCACGTTTACTGTAACCTTACCGCTCGGCATGGTGAAGCTGTAGGTCCCGTCGCCGTTGTCGGTCACCGGCACTTCATTGCCATCCTTGTCGGTAACTGCCACTTCACCCACTTCATAGCCTTCATCAGGTGTCGGAGTGATCGTAACGGTCGCTCCCTCAGTTGCGGCAGATGGACTCACCGTTACAGCACCGTTTTCTGCCACAGATGCCTCGACGGGATAGATGGCAGGCCCGCCGCCTCTACCTCCGCCGCTGCTCTTGGTATACGTGGCAGAAGCGACCTCACTGCTTTGTTCATCCAGGATCGCTATCGCCTTGACCGTGGTAGTCTCACTGATCATAAAAGGCTCGGTGTATTCCGTGCTGTTGGGGGTCGGTTCGCTGCCATCCGTTGTGTAGTAGATCGCCGCCCCCTCGGTTTCACAGCTTATCTCAATGGTCTTGCTGTCGGTGAATTTGCCTGCTGCAGGTAATACAGGGGTGGCAACTGTGGCAACAGGCGTCGTTTTAACGTACTTGTATGTGTTGTTTGCGCTGCTGTCGTACTCCTCCGGATCGCCGCCGTCCTGCCGGGTGGAGCCTACGGCTGTAACATTCGTCAGGTTTAGCCCGTTCACTGCAAAGTTTCCGCCTATTGCAGTGACAGAGCTCGCATCGACGGATGTAGTTCCCTGATAGCACCATAATCCGTGACCATCGCCGGTGGCGATAACGGTGGCGCCGCCGTTGATGGTAAGGCTGTTCTCTCCGAAGATTCCCACCGCATTTTCAGAACTGCCAGTGCTTCCGGTTTTGAAGCCTGAAGTGGCTGTCACGCTGCCGCCCCCGATGGCACAGTCCCCCGTGGTACGGATACCGAAGGTTCCGGTGGAATAGCTCGCGCCCAATGCGTTCCCAGCTGTTGCCGTTACAGAGCCGGTAAAGCTCTGGGGCACGTTGAGGTTTCCGCAATAGATGCCGGCGCTCATGCTGTTTCCTGAATTGCCTCCCGCAGCGGTGACAGAGCAGCTGCTGTCGATCGTAACATTCTGTGCCACAATACCGATGGATTTTCTGGAGTTGTCCTTTGCTTCTGCAATCAGGACGCCGGAACCGTTGATAATCAGGGACCCGGTACCTTTATTATAGATCCCCCAACTGCCACTATAGTCTTCGCTCTGGTTGATATTTCCGCCGGAAACAGTAAGGCTTGCCCCATCCGAAACGGTGATGGTGACATTTACTGCAGCCGTACTGTATGCTACCGGACTGGGTTCGCCGATCACAATACCATAGGACGCGTAGATTCTATAATGATCATCTTTGACGGTGTTGGTCCCGTTTGCAACGATCTTAAAATCATCTGTCCCCCGGTAGTTGATACCCCATCCGTAGTAGTTTGTGTTTTCGCTTCCACCGTCAATGGTGACGCCGTTCAGTGTCAAGGTATTGGTGGTTGCGTCATAGCTCACCTTGCCGTCGCCCAGGATGTCAGTGGCGTTGTCGCCTGTGACCTGGGTTCCGGCGATGTAGAGGGGATAGGTGGTGACGGGAACGGTAAACGGCGCCTGGAACCACTTGTAGCTGTCATTATCCTCCGCCACATACGCCACCGCGCCGGTGCCGTCGAGGTTGGCGCTGCCGCCTGCGGTGACGCCGTTCAGGGTGGGGGCTTTGCTGAGGGCGCTGGTGCTGCCTGCGGCCACCACCGTGCCGCCGCTGATGGTGATGGCGTTGTTTGCCCGGATTCCATAACCAGCATTGTTGGGTGTGCTTTTTACCATGGTGGTGACGCTGCCGCCGGTGATCTCGATTGAATTTGCGGAATCTATCCCAACGCAAGTGCCCCTGGGTTCATTGATGTCGACATTCACCGTGCCGTCGCTGATTTTCAAATCGCCGGTGGAATAGATACCGAACACAGATTTTGTGCCCAAGCTGCCGGAGGCGGTCAGTGTGCCCGGGCCGTTGATGGTCAGCATTCCTTCTCCCCGGTTCACGATGCCATAGCTGGAAGAAGAATCCTCCTGGGCCGTGCCGCCGGTGCAGCGGAGGGAACCGTCTTCTGCCACCGTGATGGTCACTTTCGGATTCTTCTCCTCACCGGAAAGCCCATCGGTCGATCCGATTACCAGGCCGGAAGAATCACCCTTGCTGAGAGCATTGACCTGGATGATATTCTCCCCTGTTGCTTTGATGGTAAAGTCATCCTCGCCCGTGTAGTTGACGGCGTAAACGGGGCCAGAATCATTACCGGTTCTGTTCTCAATAAGCACATTGTTCAGCGTCAGGGTGTTTGTAGCGGGGTCATAGCTGGCTGAACAGTCGCTTGTGCCTTCCATCTGACTCACTCCGGTAATCTCGTCTGGATAAGATGGAACGGCGCTTTTGATCTTGGTGAGGTCAGCGGCGTTGGCGCTGGTCACCTGGGTCCCGCAAATCCAGAGGTCGTAGGTGGTGGCAGGAGGCGTCGGAATAACCGCGCCGTTTGATATGTACCTGTAACTGCTCAGGCTGCCTGCACTGTATGCCGCCGCCCCGCTGCCGTCCTTGTTCGTAGAGGCCAGAGCTTCCACATCCGGACCAAGCGTCAGGCTGTTCTGTACCGCATAATCATCGCCGGAAAAGGTGAAGTCGCCGCCGGAAATGCTGACATTGTTCCCTGCGTACATACCGTAACTGAGGTTATTGTAGCTGTCCGGAACAGTGCCGCCGCTTGAGATAACGGTGCCGCCGGTCTGCTCGTAGCCGTTGGCGTAAATGCCATAGGATCTGCCGTAGCCGGTGTCGGTGACCGTACCGCCGTTTGCGACGAGCGTACCGCTCTTGACAGTCAGCTTATTGCCGCCGCCAAGACCGACGCTCGCGATATATCCGTTATAGTTGCAGCTGTCGCCAGCGTTGGAAGTGATAATCCCGGTAAAGGCGCTGTCGAGGGTCACGGCAGTGTAGGAAGTTATACCGATGCTGTGACCGGCCCATCCGTCTGTCGACTCACCGGCCGTAGCCGTCAGGGAACCGGGACCAGTAAAGATAAGATCACCGGTCGCAAATACAGCCTGACTCGTGGATGTTCCGCCCGTATGCGTAATCGAGTTGTTGCCAAGCAGTTCGATCGTCAACGAGTCAAGTGCGGAGAAGATCGCGCCGTATTCATAGGTATCGCCGTTATGCATGTAATGGCTGTCTGCGCCGCTATACGAATAATTCTTCAGGGTCAGCTTCTTGCTGTCGGCGTCATAGCTGACCTTGCCGTCACCAAAGACATCAGCGGCGTTCTCGCTGGTCACCTGGGTCCCGGCGACCCAGAGGGGGTATTCCGTACCCGCCGCCAGCGCCGTCATAGGGAGCAGCGACAAACATAGCATCAGCGCCAAGGCCAGACTTAACAATCGTTTCTTCATGGTCAAAACCTCCTCATATGAAGCAAAAGAGTGCGTTTTTGCCAGATATACAAATACATTATAGCAAGGGGGCAAATCAAGTACAACATTGGACAACTTTTTTTCATTGCAATAAAGTTGTCCAAATGCTATACTGTTCTCATCAAAAGCAAAAGAGGGGTTCATATGCTGTCAGAGAGGATCACCGCGCTTTTTGCCCTGCTGCAATGCAATAATACCCAAATTGCCCGGTTTGCAGGTTGTTCATCCGGCAACATCTCCAAGCTGAAAACCGGCAACCGGGAGCCTAAACCCACCAGCCGCGCTATCGCGTCCTTTGCAGGCGGCGTCTACGGCTATGCGGATTATGAGAACCTCCTGCCCCTGCTGGCAGAGCTGTGCGGCGTAAAAAACACTGACCGGGAAACCCTGATTCCCGCCCTTATCAGTTGGCTGTATGAAACCGTGGACGTGGTACTGCCCTCCCGCACGATGACGCCGAAGTCGAAACAGAAAAGAGCCAGCCAGCGCCAGACCTTCGGGGAGCGGCTGGACAGTATTATGACCCTGCTGGAGATATCCAACCGTCAGTTCGCTTTTCTGCTAAACGTAGACGTTTCTATGGTCAGCCGCTATCGCACCGGACTGTACTCGCCGCAGAGAAACGACCGGCTTTCCGAGCGGCTGTCAACAGTCCTGTTGGACAGGGCCGAGAAGAAAGGCAAGATACCGGCGCTGGCAAGCCTTTGCAGCGCGGAGGCAGAACACCTGAACGTGGATTCTCTTTCAGCATGGCTCTACGATACTTCTCCGGAAAAAGACAAGGCGGAAATGGCCCGGCAGCTTTTGTGCTCGCTGGACGATTTTGTTCCCGAAGCAGGACTCTCCGCCACTGCTCCGGAAGTTCCGGAAGTTCCGGATGTACCCGTATCCTCCCGTTACGCGGGAACGGAGGGCCTGCGCTCTGCCGTGGTGCATTTTCTTTCCGATGCCGCCCGCGAAGGCGGGGAGCTGCTGCTCTATTCAGACGAGCCCATGGACTGGATGAGCGGGGATCGGGCATACTTTGCTCTGTGGGCGTCCCTTATGCTGAAATGCGTAAACAGCGGCGTGAGGATCCGGATCATCCACAATGTGGACCGCGAGAGTGGGGAGATGGTGAACGCCATCAAGGGCTGGTTTCCCCTTTATATCTCCGGCATGATCGAGCCGTACGTGTTTCGAAGGGAGCGCAATCCAAGATTCCACCACACGGTATTTCTGCGGTCGGGCGGGGCATGTATACACGGTTTTTACCCTGTGGGTGCGGATAAAGATCGCTCGTATGATTACATCACGAACAGGGAATATCTCTCCCAACTGAAACGGGAGTATGACGCCATGTTCGCCGCCGCTTCGCCGTTCCTGGAGGTTTACACCTCCGCTATGCGTGACAAGTTCCACAAGAACTGGCTCAGTTTCCCGGAAACACAGGATTATCTGCTACATGAATTTCCAATCGTCACCGTGCCGGAAACCCTGATGATACGTATGCTCTCCCGTGCCGACGTCTCAGAGGAGCTTAAGGCCAGGGTGCTTTCCCGGCATCACGAGCTGCGGCAGCAGTTTAAAGAATCCCTGCGGGAACACAGTGTGAACATGCTCCTCTGCCTTCCGGACAGAGCGGCGGCAATGGGTCGGCGCCTCAATTTTTCGCTGAACCTGACGGAACTTGCCATTGATTATACGCCGGAGGAATATGCGGAGCATATAGCAGCAATTATCGGGTTGGTGCAAAACGAAAGAAATTTCCATCTGACGCTTCTGCCTCTTGCGCCGTTTCAGGGCATTCAAATCCTCACGAGAAAAGACGCTGTGGCTGTTCTGCGCAGTCAGGCTCCATATGCCGCGTTTGTATTTCGCAACCCCGCACTGAGGGAATCGGTGTCCAACTATCTCACTATACTTATGGAACAGCATGCGGAGGACAGACGAGCAACAATTGATATGCTGAATAGGCTGAAACTCGGCATACTCAATAGTCAATGGCCGCTCCTTTGAGTCCTGTCCCTTTAACCTTTTTGGCATTTTTCGGAGATAGAAACTAGAAACGTACTCTTTGCTTTTTTACGTTTTGGCCTAAAAAAGAGAGAAAGATGCCGCTTTTGCCTTTGTAGACAAAAGCGGCGCCTTTGTTAAACAAGTATATTACATATAAGTATTCTTAGGATCATTTCCAAAGATCCCTTCTTAAACTGTTGAACATATTTATTGTCCATTATATTTCTTCTACTAATAGCCACTATTTAGTAACGCTAAACAGCATAGCAACTTATAACTCCAACGAAGAAAAACGTCAAAGGGAAAAGATGCGAGGATTGTTCCCCGCCGCCCGATATCTTATGCGTTAATCAGATCATGATTTACTATCTCTGTTGATCTGTCCCGAATGTTGTTCATTCGCTGTACCCACAGCATTTGATCCTGTGCCTTTAGCTGTTCGGTGACACCCTCACGCTCGGCCATCTGCTTTGTCAGCAGGAGTATTTGCTCCGTCGCCTGCTCGTTGATGTCGGCAAGGTAGGTGTTCAGTCTGCCGCTGGTCAGCAGCTCCATGTACAGGGCTTTGCGATCGGCTTTGATGTACCGCAGGTGCCGCTGCCCCCAAATCCCGATGGACCGTTCTTCTTGAGCCGGTACTGTCAGGCAGGGGATGTAATAGTCGCCTTGAAGCTCATACCAAAGACCGTTGTTCTTATCAAAAATATACTTTTCCATTGTGAAATCCTCCTGTATAATATCGTTGTTGATGTATTCGCACATATGTCACAGGCTCCCGATTGCCACACCTTGTTATATCCTGTTATGGGATTTTCTTGCCCTTATTTTTGCCCTTATGAGCGGCGCGGGTGTTATAGAAACGGTATAACATTTAATAAAGGGATTCGGTGAACAGACTGTGGAAAATCCTTTGTTTTCAACGGTTTCAGAGAATTTCATTAAAGCCCTATAATCACTGGCGGATGCCTATGATTTTGAGGATTTCAAATCGGAATTTGTGAAGGAATAAGTATGGATAAGAAAACAATGATGGAAAACCTCGCCCGCGAGGCACATGAAAAGGGCGTGTTCACCGGCGCATGGCTGTATGCGGAAAACGGCAAGATCGTAAGTAAAGGCGCACTCGGCTTTTGCGATCCGGAGGATAAGAAGCCTATTACGGAAGAGAGCATCTTTGAACTCGCTTCTGTCAGCAAGCAGTTTACCGCAGCGGCAATCATGCTGCTGCGCAAGAGAGGTCTGCTGTCTTTGGAGGACGAGTTAAGCAAGTTCTTCCCTGAAAACCCGTACAAGGGGATCACGATCCGCCATATGCTGACGCACACCTGCGGTCTGCCCGATCATGAGGAGTGGGCGATGGAAACGCTGACCGACGAGGACGGCACGCCCGACAACAGTCTTTGTGTGCGTTTTCTGAAAGAATGCGGACAAGAACCACTGTTTGCACCGGGAGAGAAGTTTGAGTATTCCAACACGGCTTACTGCCTGCTTGCAGAGATCGTCGAAAAAGTATCCGGCAGGCCATTCGAGGATTTTATGCAGAAAGAGATTTTTGAGCCGTGCGAAATGAACAATACCCGCGTCTGTCACATCCGCATCGATGGGATTCCATTTGAGAACTTCGCTCGCGGTCTTGTGTTCGAGGACGATGTGTACCGGATTCCAGATGAGCTGGAGTCGTATCGCGAGGTCGTCCTGCTTGACGGAGAATCCGGTGATGGATTTGTTTACACCAATATCTTCGACATGCTTAAATGGGATCGCGCGCTGCGAAACGAAACGCTGCTCAGCAAGGAAGAGCAGACAGAAATGTATACACCGGGAACACTCAATTCCGGTGAACATGGAAACTGGGGAGAACCGGACGAGATCGGCTACGGCTTCGGCTGGGACATTTACAATGATCCGAAGATCGGACGCGTCGTTTTGCACGACGGCGGCTGGCCCGGATACATCACACATTTTGAGCGCGGCGTAGACTGTGATCGTGTCCTGATTGTTCTCTGCTGCCGTGGACCGGAGGACGAACGCGGATTTGACGGCTTTTATAACGGGGTTTCGGATATTGCGAGAGACCGGGAGCCAAAGCCGATACGAACCATTGAGGATATCGCCCTCAAAAACCCCGACAAGTCGAAGTGGGAGAGCTTCTGCGGCAAATACGAGCACCCCGAAGACGCCGATTTCATGATCGATGAGGTCTTCATGAAGGATGGAGAGCTTCATGTCCATGCCCTTGACGATGGGGATGAAATGACCTTCCGCCTCTATCCCCTCGGCGAGGATGAGTTTGGCCGCAAGGGCGGCATGCTCACGCTGAAATTCGGCGACGGCTGCCTGATGTTCGACGATCTCACCTGCAAAAAGCTGTAAGCAATTGCCCGGCTGATTTCAGGTTGTCGAACCGGTCTAATATAGTCCGCAGTGATAACGAGCATCGGATTTTGGCCCCCAAAATCCAGAGAACGCAACAATCAAACCAGGCGTGACCACTTCGGTCACGCCTGGTTTATATTCTTTTCGTTCGTGACAACTGCCTCAAAGCAACATCTTTATGAAGCGTATCCCAACGCGGCGCTTTTTGTTTACCGTTCGACCGTTACGGTGATGCGATTCATTTTCACATATTCCACCCCGGCGGCGTCCAGCATCCGCTTGCTGGCCTGATCGGACAGGGTGTCGGCGTATTTGTCGTCCATATACACAATCTTTTTGATGCCGCTCTGGATCACCAGCTTGGCGCACTCGTTGCAGGGGAAGAGCGTCACGTAAAGGGTGCAGTCCTCCAGCGGGCAGGTGGCATTGAGAATGGCGTTGGGCTCGGCATGGACCACATAGGGATATTTGTTGTCCAGAAACCCTTCTTTGTCGTTGTCCCAGGGAAAAACGTCGTCGTCGCAGCCGTAGGGCAGGCCGTTGTAGCCGATGCCCACGATGCGCTTTTTAGGGTTGACGATGCAGGCGCCCACTTGGGTGTTAGGGTCCTTGCTGCGCTGGGCAGACAGCGCGGCCACGCCCATGAAATATTCGTCCCAACTGATATAACGGTCGTTTTTCATACGCTTCCTCCTTCGCGGCTACGGGGCTTTGACAGCATTATAGCGAAAAGGCGGAAAAATTGCAAGAAAAAGCGGCAAGCTGCGTTATTTTGCGCGGAAAATCGCAAATAACGGTTGACAGCGGCAGAGAAAAGATATATTATCAACATATGAACAAGTGTTCATATGTTGATTTAAAATAAAAAGGAGGCCGCTTAGATGAAAAAAAGCTACAAGATCGACGTGGATTGCGCCAACTGCGCCAACCTGATGGAAGACGCCGCGAAAAAGACTGCCGGCGTCAAGGATTGCATCGTCAGCTTTATGACCCTGAAGATGAAGGTGGAGTTTGAGGAGGGAGCCGACGAGGGTGCCGTGATGCAGGCCGTGCGGGCCAACTGCAAAAAGGTCGAGAGCGACTGCGAGATCTATCTGTAAATCGGTCCGGCGCGGCCGTTTTGCGGCTGCGCCGCGCTTGTAAGGAGGAAAGACGATGAACAGAAAGCAAAAAAATCTGCTGCTCCGCATCCTGACAGCGGCGATCTTTTTTGTGCCGCTCTATCTGATCTCTGAGGGAATCGTGGCGTCGCGCTTGCCGAAATGGGCGCTCCTGACGCTGTTTTTGATCCCCTATCTGCTTGTGGGCTACGACATCTTGAAAAAAGCTCTTCTGGGAATCAAAAACGGCAAGGTCTTCGATGAATACTTTTTGATGACGGTGGCCACGGCCGCCGCCATCGTGCTGGGCGAATACGGCGAGGGCGTGGCGGTTATGCTGCTCTATCAGGTGGGCGAGCTGTTCCAGAGCTGTGCCGTGGGAAAAAGCCGCCGGAACATCGCTCAGCTTATGGATATCCGACCCGACTATGCCAACGTGGAACGGGACGGCGCGCTGGTCCGGGTGGATCCCAGCGAGGTGGAGACGGGATCTGTTATCGTGGTGCGGCCCGGGGAAAAAATCCCGCTGGACGGCGTGGTGATCGAGGGCAACTCCGGCATTGATACCGCGGCGCTGACGGGCGAGAGCATCCCGCGCCAGGCAGAGGCGGACAGTCCTGTGCTTTCAGGCACCGTCAACATGACCGGCCTGCTCAGGATACGCACCACCGCGGAGTTCGAGGAGTCCACCGCCTCCAAAATTCTGGATCTGGTGGAGAACGCCGCCTCCCGCAAGTCGAAATCGGAGAATTTCATCTCCAAATTCGCCAGATATTATACCCCCGTTGTCTGCTGTGCGGCGCTGGCGCTGGCGGTATTGCCGCCGTTATTCTGCGCGGCGACGGGGCTGGGTACGGAGCATTACGCTACGGCGGGCGCGCTGTGGGGCGACTGGGTGCTGCGGGCCTGCACCTTTCTGGTGATCTCCTGCCCCTGCGCGCTGGTCATCAGCATCCCGCTGAGCTTTTTCGCGGGGCTGGGCGGGGCAAGCAGCCAGGGCATCCTCATCAAGGGCTCCAATTATCTGGAGACCCTGTCGCAGGTCAAGACGGTGGCTTTTGACAAGACGGGCACCGTCACAAAGGGCAATTTCGCCGTGAAAACGGTGCACAAAAGCCCTCTCCCGCCCGAAAAGCTGCTGGAATACGCGGCGCACGCAGAGAGCAATTCCAGCCACCCCATCGCTCGGAGCGTCCGGGACGCTTACGGCAGAGAGACCGACGGGAACCGGGTGACCGAGATGCAGGAGATCGGCGGCCACGGCGTCACGGCAAAGATTGGCGGCAGGGCCGTGGCGGTGGGCAACGAAAAGCTGATGCAGAAGCTGGGGATCGGACATGAGGGATGCTTTCATGCGGGCACCGTGCTCCATGTGGCCATCGACGGAGAATACTGCGGGCATATCGTCATTGCCGACCAGTTGAAGGATACGGCGAAGCAGGCCATAGCGGCGCTGCGGCGGGCCGGCGTGGATAAGCTCGTGATGCTCACCGGCGACGCCGAAGCCGCCGCGAAACAGGTAGCCGCAGACGTGGGGATCACCGACTATCGGGCCGGGCTGCTACCCGCCGACAAGGTGGCCTGCGTGGAAGAACTGCTGTGCGGCTGCGGCAGAAGGCGCAAGCTGGCCTTTGTAGGCGACGGCATTAACGACGCGCCCGTTTTGTCCCGGGCGGACGTAGGCATCGCCATGGGCGCGCTGGGCTCCGATGCCGCCATCGAGGCGGCCGACGTGGTGCTGATGGACGACGACCCGCTGAAGATCGCCAAGGCCATCCGGATCGCCCGTAAATGTCTGCGCGTCGTAAAGGAGAACATCGGCTTTGCTCTGGGAGTCAAGCTGCTCTGCCTGCTGTTGGCCGCACTGGGTCTGGCCAATATGTGGATCGCCATCGCCGCCGACGTGGGTGTGATGATTTTGGCGGTGCTCAACGCCATCCGCTGCCTGTTCGTCAAAACCCTGTAACGCCTTCCGCACGCAAAGCGTCTGCTCTTTGCGCGCCCGTTTTACCTCTTTTTTTGCGGAGCGCAACAGCACATTTCCCGAAAAAAGGGCGCTGCAACAGATCGTTGCGCGAGTTTTTATTTCCTTTTTCGCGGGAATGTGCTACAATGCGGGCAAATGAACGGGGGTTTTGTTTGTGAGATAAGCATTGACTTGTCGCCCGCGATATCGTACAATAAAACTAACGTCAGCCGAACGGCGGCAGCGGTCCTGCCCGCCAAGCCGGACACAAACCAACAGAGAGAAAAGGAGAACGTACATGAAAAAGACGAAAGCTCTGGCACTAATCCTGGCAATGGCCATGCTCGCGGTTTGCCTCAGCGGCTGTGCCCTGATGATGGCCAGCGTACAGGTCAAGATCAATGACGACTGCACCGGCACGGTCAACGTAAGGGCCGGTTATTCGGAAGAACTGCTGGAATACATGTTTACGCCGGGTGACGAATCCGAAACTGTGACGTTTGAGTACAACGGGAAGCAGTATGCCAGCCTGGAAGAAGTGAAATCGGCTCTCCAGTCCTTCGTGTATGAAGACGAGACCTATTACGGCGAGATTGTGACCTCCGAGTTCAAGAATTTGGACGAACTCAACGCGCAGCTTGTGCAGGTGGAGCTTGATCCCTCCATGACGGAGACCCAGATGCCCGAGACCGAGCGGAAGACTACCTTCCGCAAGGGCGAAAACGGCGTCATTACCATGGACTTCCAGATGAAGGTAATGCCGGCCGAAACGGAAGAACCCGCCCAGGAGATCCCTGCGGAAGACAAGGAGGCCGCGGAAGAGATGGCCGATGCGCTTTTGGACGGTTACGTGCTGCTTTGGGAGATCGAGTTCCCCGCCCCCGTGAAGCAGACAAAGGGCGAACCCGTAGGCGTTTCCATCGAAGGCAACAAGCTCACGCTGGATTTCATGCAGCTCAGCGCCGCGGCGCAGGGCCAAGAGGTCGTGATGGCCTTCGCGACCAAGGATCCCAACGGCAGCTTCACCGACGTGCTGCCCTCCAAGTGGTATTTCACCGCCATTGAGGCCATGGCTGACAGAGGCATCGTCAACGGCATGGGCGACGGCACCTTTGACCCGGAGGGAACGATCACCTACGCGCAGTTCTGCAACATTGCTGCCAAGACCAAGAAGCTGGACAACGGTACGGAGAACGGCTATTGGGCCTATAAAGCCGTCAAGTCCTGCATCGACGCCGGCTACATTGCCGACCGCGGCGTCATCACGCCCGCCAACTACGACGCTGCCATGCCTCGCGAGGCGGCCGTTGCGGCCATGTCCCGGATCTTCTTTGCCGCCATGGACGGGACTCGTCCCGACCTGACGGTCACGGAGCAGGACATCCCCGATTATAACAGCATTTCTGACAGCTACAAGCAGGACGTCCTGAACGCCTACAAGGTGGGCATCACCCAGGGCGTGGACAGCAACCGGACGTTCCTCCCCGCGAAGACCCTGTCCCGCGCCGAGGTCTGCCAGTTGTTCTATAACGTGCTGACCGAGCTTGACAAGGCCGACTGAACCGAAGAAAAAACACACCGGCTCGCCTTTGGCGGGCCGGTTTTTTGCAAAAACAACGGAGAAATGCGGTCAGAGCGCGAGGGGCAGATTGACTTCGTCCTGCCCGCCTGCAAAGCCGGCAACCGATAAAAAATACTTGACAACCACAATTTAATCGTTTACAATCTAATAGCATCAAACAGAAAACTTAAAACGGTGCGAAAGGAGCCTGCTTATGAGCGTTTACGATTATACCCTGATTTCCGGTGACGGCAGCAAGGTGCCGCTTGAACAATACCGCGGCAAGGTGCTGCTTATCGTCAACACCGCCACTGGCTGCGGTTTCACGCCCCAATATGAGCAGCTTGAGCAGCTTTACGAGCAGTATCACGACGCGGGCCTTGAGATCATCGACGTACCCTGCAACCAGTTTGCTGGCCAGACACCCGGCACTGACGAGGAGATCCGTCAGTTCTGCACGCTGAAGTACAACACTCGCTTCCCACAGATGAAAAAGTCCGACGTCAACGGGGAAAACGAGCTGCCGCTGTTCGCCTGGCTCAAGAGAAAAAAGGGCTTCGAGGGCTTTGGCAGGGGTACCAAGGCGCTGGCCATGAGCGCCATGCTCAAGACCATCGACAAAAATTATAAGACCAATCCCGACATCAAGTGGAATTTCACCAAATTCGTGCTGGACCGGCAGGGTGAAGTGGCCGCCCGCTTTGAGCCCACCGCCGACATGAAAGAACTGGCGGCCTGCGTCGCCGCCCTGATTTGAGGAGGAAACGATCATGCAGGAAGTTTATGATTTTCTGAAAAAGGCGGGCACTTATTATCTGGCGACGGCAGAGGGCGATCAGCCCCGTGTCCGTCCCTTCGGCACGGTGGATTTGTTTGAGGGAAGGCTGTATTTCCAGACCGGCCGCTCCAAAAAGGTGGCCGATCAGTTGAAAGACAATCCCCGGGTGGAGATCTGCGCCTTTGACGGCGGCGTCTGGCTTCGGGTTGCGGCGCAGGCCGTGCTCGACGACCGGCTCGAGGCTCAGGAGCACATGCTGGCGGCCTATCCCGCGCTGCAGGCCATGTACCGTCCCGGCGACGGCAATACGGAGGTCTATTATCTGAAAAATGCCTCGGCCGTTTTCTCGTCCTTTACCGAGCCGCCCCGCATCGTGCGGTTCTGAGCATCGGCGGCGCTGCCGCAGGAGGCATTATGGAACAGGAATATTCCCAGCTCAAGCTGGAACATCAGCTCTGTTTTCCCCTTTACGCCTGCGCCCGGGAAATCGTGCGGCTCTATCAGCCCTTTCTGGAGCCGCTGGGGCTGACCTATACCCAATATATCGTCATGCTCCGCCTGTGGGAGGCGGGCCGGGACACCGTAAAAAGTCTGGGAAACGCCCTCTGGCTGGATTCCGGGACCTTGACGCCTGTGCTGAAAAAGCTGGAGCAGAAGGGCTATCTCATCCGCGCCCGCAACGAAAGTGACGAGCGCAGCGTGATCCTGTCGCTCACGCAGCAGGGCAAGGCCCTGCGGGAGCGGGCGGCGCAGGTCCCCGCGCAGGTGGGCGCCTGCGTGCCGCTGGAACCGGCCGATGGCGCACAGCTTCACGCCCTGCTGCATAAACTGCTTGCGGGACTGCGCTGAACAAGGAGGTCTTTTTATGGAACGCAGCAAACAGATCGTCCGCGTTAGCTTGGTGGGAATCGCCGCCAATCTGGTGCTGGCGGCTTTCAAGGCCGCGGTGGGGCTTCTGGCGGGCTCCATTGCCGTCGTTTTGGACGCGATAAACAATCTGAGCGACGCCCTGTCCTCGGTGATTACCATTCTGGGCACTAAGCTGGCCAACCGCCCCCCTGACCGCAAGCATCCTTACGGCCATGGCCGCATCGAGCACCTTACCGCCGTCATCATCGCCGTCATCATCCTGCTGGCGGGCCTGGCCTCGTTTCGGGAATCGGTGGATAAGATCCTGCATCCCGCCGCCGCCAGCTACACCGTCGTGTCGCTGGCAGTGATTGCCGCGGCGGTGGCGGTGAAGTTTTTCCTTGGCCGTTACGTCAAGGCGCGGGGCATGGAATATCACTCCGAATCGCTGGTGGCCTCGGGCACCGACGCCTCCTTTGACGCCATCATCTCCCTATCCACGCTGGCGGCCGCCGGGATCAGCCTGCTGTGGAAGGTCAGCCTGGAAGGATGGCTGGGCACGGTGATTTCGATTTTTATCCTCAAGGCGGGCGTCGAGATCCTGCTGGGCAGCTTCAACGATCTCATCGGCATCCGGGTGGACGGCGAGCTCACCCGCGCTCTGCGGGAGCAGATCTGCGCCCACCCGGAGGTGCACGGGGCCTATGACCTGATCCTCCACCGCTACGGGCCGGAAACGACCATTGGCTCGGTGCATGTGGAGGTGGACGACACCATGACCGCCCGGGAGATCCACGCCCTTACCCGCAAGATCAGCGAAGAGGTATTTTCCTCTTTCGGTATCGTTCTCACCGTGGGAGTCTATGCCGCCAACACCCAGAGTCCCGAGATCGCCGACCTGCGGCGGGACGTGGACGCCGTTCTGGCCGGTTTTCCGCAGGTGCAGCAGCTCCACGGCTTTTACGTGGAGCCCGCCCAGAAGCGGGCAACCTTTGACCTGGTTTTTTCCTATGGCAGCGACGTGCAGAAGCTTTATGAGGAGATCCGCGCCGCACTGACAAAGCGCAGGCCCGATTATACCTTTGACATCGTCATCGACAGCGATTTCAGCGACTGAGCGGTTTTTCGAAACAAAGCGCCCCTATTTTTGAGGGCGCTTTTCTTATGACCGGCGGGATTTTCTTTCTTTTTCCCGCGCTTTGCGCTATACTATCCATGCGGCGGCTGCCGCGGGAAAGGGGCCATTTGGAATGATCGAGATACGCCGGGAGGCATTGACTGACGAAACGGCGGCGCGCCTCATGGCGCTTTCCGCCCTGTGGGTGGAGGAGGGCTGCAGCTTCGGCATGGTGAAAAACGACCCGGAGGACCTGCGCGAGCCGCTTTGGACGGCGCGGGACAACGGGGTGCTCGCGGGCTATCTGTTCGGCCACTTTTACAGGCAGGAAAAACGCATCTCCGTCGTGGAGCCGGGCAGCGAATGCTTTGAGGTCGACGAGCTTTATGTCCTGCCGGAATACCGCTCCCGCGGGGTGGGACGGCGGCTTTTCGCCGTCATGGAGGCCGACGTGCGGCCGCAGGCAGCTTTCATCACCCTCACCACCTCCACCAAGGACTGGCGGAAGGTGCTGAAATTCTATGCGGAAGACGCGGGGATGATCTTTCACAACGCTTACTTTTTCAAGCCGGCGGCCCCGGCGCCTGAGTTAACGCCCGATGTCCGCGGACCGAAAAAACTGCTGCTCACGGCCTTTGACCCTTTTGGCGGCGAGACCATCAACGCCGCTGCCGAGGCGGCGGCCCTGCTGCCCCGGCGCGTCGGCGGGATCGAGATCACCCGCCTGACGGTGCCCACCGTGTTTTACCGCTCCATTGAAACGGTGACGCAGGCGGCGAGAGCGCTGCGGCCCGATTTCATCCTCTGCCTGGGACAGGCGGCGGGGCGGGACGCCGTTACCCCCGAGCGGGTGGCGGTCAACATCAATGACGCCCGCATCCCCGACAACGCGGGCAATCAGCCAGTGGACGCCCCCATTTTCCCCGGGGAAGCGGCGGCTTATTTTTCCACCCTGCCCGTCAAGGCCATGGCCGAGGCCATCCGCAAAGCCGGCCTTCCGGCGCGGGTGTCCGATTCGGCGGGAACCTTTGTCTGCAACCACCTGCTGTACGGCGTGCTGCGCCTGTGCGCCCGGGAACTGCCCGGCACGCGGGCGGGCTTTATCCACGTCCCCCTGACCGACGCGCAGGCGGCCGGCGGACGGGGTCCCGGACTTCCCGCGGTCGACATCGCTCGGGCGCTGGAGGCGGCCATCGCCGCGCTGGAGCGGGCGTAATATACTTGTAACTTGACCTGCGGCCCGGTTTGAGCTATGATAAGAGAGACTCCAAGGAAAGGCGGTGCCCCGTGGCGGAAAAGGAAACAACCAAACAGATCGCCCTCAACCGCAAGGCGCGGCACGACTATTTTGTGGAGGAGACCTATGAATGCGGCATCTCGCTGGCGGGCACCGAGGTCAAAAGCCTGCGGGCAGGCAACGTCAACCTGAAGGACAGCTATTGTTCGGTGAAGGACGGAGAGATCTTTGTGGTGGGGATGCACATTTCTCCCTATGAGCAGGGGAACATCTTTAACCGCGACCCCATGCGCCAGCGCAAGCTGCTGATGCACAAGCGGGAGATTTTGAAGCTCTTCGGCCTGGTGAAGCGGGATGGCTACAGCCTGATCCCGCTGAGCCTGTATTTCAAGGGCTCCCGGGTCAAGCTGGAGCTGGGGCTTTGCAAAGGAAAAAAGCTCCATGATAAGCGGGACGATATGGCTCGCCGCGACGCCCACCGGGAGATGGACCGGGCAATGAAGGAGCGGAACCGATAACCCGGCGTTTTGGGCGGCCGCAAGGCGAATTTTACGAAGGAGACGACGATGGGATATTATCAACCGTGCCCGGAACTGGACGAATGCAACCGTCTTATCAAAGAATACTTTGAAACGGAACAATACGCCAAATGCTTTCAGGGGCATTTGCCGCTTGCGAAAAGCGGATATCCGCTGGCGGAGTGCCAGATCGGCTATTTCTACTATGACGGCCTTGGCGTGGAAAAGAATGCCGAACAAGCCTTCTATTGGACCAAAAGAGCCGCCGAACACGGCGACAGGGACGGACAGTTCAATCTCGGCTGTTTTTATGAGCAGGGAATCGGCGTCGCACCCGATATGAAATCGGCAAAACACTGGTATCTGCAAGCGGCAAAGCAGGACCATGATCTGGCCATTCAAAAATGCCGGGAATTCAAAATAGAGAATTTCTGATGCGCGCTTCTTTGTCTCCCGGTCTTTTTCGCAAGCGGAACGGTTTCGGGAGAAATACATCGCCGGGCATACCGTCCTGCTGGAGGGCTGGAACGCGATGCTGGAAGGATTCTGACAAAGGGAGTGCAAGGAACATGATCGTACCCGCAGACGAGACCAACCTTCTGGCGGCGGCAACGGTTCACGCCGTTTCCTGGCGGGATTCTCACCGTTCCTTTTGTTCTCCCACCTTTGTCGCGCTGCATACGCCGGAGCGCCAGCGGGAATATCTCCGGAAAAAGATGGACGGCGGAAGCCGGATCTATCTGCTCATCGAGGATGCTCCCGTGGGCGTTGTCTCCGTGACCGGCAGCTTGGTGGAAGACCTTTATGTTCTTCCCGACAGGCGAAACCGGGGCTGCGGAACCGCGCTGCTGCAATTTGCCATCCGGCAATGCACAGACACGCCAACGCTCTGGATCCTGGAAAACAACAAAAACGCGGAACGCCTGTATCGAAGGCTGGGCTTTCGGGAAACGGGGAAGATTCACGCCGTCCCAAACGGACTTGCCGAGATCGAGTTTTCACAAACGTAATATTCGCAACTTGACTCGCCTGCGGTTGAGACGAGAAGGATATGGGATCGTCCGAATCGGCATTAGAAAAATGAGCGGGAAATCCCAAGCGATTTAGCCTAAGGCAGCCTACGAAGAGAGCGTGCGAACGATGAATCAGGTAAAAGGAACTGCGGACTTCTACGATAAAACTGCATCTGATTGGGCGGAAAAGGGATACGGCAATGACGCGGAGCTCCCCTGTCTGCTGGATTTTGTCAAACAATTTGAACCGGGAAGCAGATTCCTGGATCTTTGCTGTGGCGCAGGCTATGAATCGCAGCGCATTCATGTCTGCGGGTATGATGTGGTTGGGATCGATTTCAGCGAAGAAAGCCTTCGTATCGCGCGGGAAAAGAATCCTGAGATCCCATTCTATAAAGACAACCTGCTAAATGACTACTCCTATATCGGTAAAGTCGATGCCATCATCATCATTGCAGGCCTCGTCCATATCGAGACAGCGGAATTGCGGACGGCTTTTCTGCGAATGCGGTCTGTTCTGAAAGAGAACGGAAGCCTGTTCATCACAGTAAGAGATGGTATCGGGAAAATCCCGGAGCGAAGCGTTACAACAATTGACGGAGAGGAATATGACAGGAACTTCATTGCCCACACGCTGAATGAGCTGATCGAGGCGTCTGACGGCCTGTTTACCTTTGAACGGGAGGTCGGCCATGACGGAACGGTATGGCGGAATTACATCTTTCGGTGCGAATGCGGGAACACTGCCATGAAGATGAGAAAATGATAGAAGGGGGCGTAAAGGTTTCGACGGGGATCTTGAGGCCGGTTAAGCGAGCAGAGGCGCCTGACCTCTATAAAATGGGCAACCTTTCAAACAAACGACAATTCTAATTTGTCTTACGCTGCCTGATTAAGGCGGCCGTCTTTACCGGGAGGGCCACGGCCCGGATAAAGGCGTGGATCAGTGGCGAACGTGAGTACGGTAAGCTTTGCCCGTGCCATGCATCATGAAGCTACCAAAGGCGTGAGATTGACGGCTGTCGCCCGCCCGAGGGAACGCAAATAACCGTCTGCGCTCGGAGAAAGACCGGAGGATGGGTTTTCGGACAGGGGTTCGATTCCCCTCGCCTCCACCAAAGCAGGAAAAGCCCGGACATCGTTGGTGTCCGGGCTTTTCTGCGTTTGCAACGGTTTGAGGCCATTTCGAAAACCGATAAATCCCGCTTCAATCCGCTCAAAAATAAGCGGGAAAATCAAAAATGAGTAGTGCAGAGGCACACGCGGGGCACACGTCACGGGCCGAAAAAAGCGCTCATCTGAGCGTTGACGTCCTGGAGCTTGTCCCCCATCAGATGACCGTAAACCCGCCGGACCATGGCGTCGGACGCATGGCCGAGTCTGCTGGTGATGTAAATCATGGGGATCCCCAGCGAGAGCATGACGGAGCAGTTAAAATGACGCAGATCGTGGAATCGGAAGGACTTGATTTTAAGCGCTTGCTGCAGACGGCCGAAGCGCTTGGTGATGACGTCCGGCGTAAGACGGATCACCGGATCGCCGGGCGCACCGTGCAGCTGCTCGATCCGCTGGCGGATCGGCTCGGTCTGCGACAGTGTGCGAGTGCCGGCCTTTGTCTTCGGCGGCTTTACCTGCCATTTGCGGTCGGCGTCGATGACGACGGCCTTATTGATCCGGACGACGCCACCCGCGACGTCTGACAGCGTCAGCGCGCAGATTTCCGACCGTCTGAGCCCCAGCTGAGCGCCCAGCATAATGGCGAGCGCAAGATCTTTGTCGCCTCGGGCGTCGGCAGCATCGATCAGTGCATTGACGGTCGCCTGGTCCGGGATCACAATTTCCTGCTGCATGATCTGCGGCAGGATCACGTTTGGCTCGTATTTTGGCCGGTAGAGCGCCAGCACGGCAGCTAAAGCGCCGTAAGCATTGACGACAGTCTTTGCAGCGTGCTTTTCGGCCTCCGCGGTCACAGCGGCCTGGATTGTGACGTCCGTCAAGTCGCAGATCCTCATCGGGAGGAGCTGCAGCAAATAGTTTCGCTTGATCTTTTTGTAGGCGGCCACCGTTGTCGGCGACAGCACCGAGCCGCGCAGCTGCAGGAGCTTGTCGATCCCCTCGCCGTAGGTGTCGGTGTCGTCGAGCTTGGTCGGGGCGGCCCTCGCCGCGGCATCCTCGGCCTCGTCGGCCAGGCGGCGGGCTTCCGATTTTTTCGCCGCCGTGTAGCTCTTGCGGATCCGCTTTCCATCTGAATTCTTACCCAAATAAGCGATGCAGCGCCAGGATCCGCTTGGAAGTTTTTGAGGTGTGGAGCTCATTTTGCGCTTGCCTTTCCGGGCAAAGTCGATTATAGTAAAAGTGTAGACTTCGCCCTGTCGTGATGGATGTGGGACGGTTTACGCTGACCGCTTCGGCGCTGCAACGCCGGGGCGGTCTTTTTTTCGTGTCCGAATTGGACACTGGATCAGACTAAGTCTTCATCCTTAAATTCATCATCATCAAAATCTGGGGCGGGACCCCGATAAAAAGCAATGGAAATGTAAATGATTCGCTCGTCCAGATCCAGACTTGACGTTGCACACCAGATCGGCAGACCGTCGGCGATAAAATCATTTGCCATGTCCTGCAGCTTTCCGCGGTAGAGATATCCGATCTTTTGATAACCCCATTTTACGATTACCGCTTTGGGGTTGTAGGCGTTCGACGGCTCTGCCTCCAGCGTCACGAGCTGCCCGCATAGCGATTCGTCGTATCGGAGCTTTTTTGCAATTTCGTCTGGCGTAAATATCTTGACGTTTTCGTAAAAATAAGCCCGATATTCTCCGTTTATCATTTCTGGCACATAGAGGGTGTGCTGTGTCAATCGTTCTTCTTTTTTCTTTTCGCTTTGTTTTTCATGGGGCGCTTCTGCAAGAGGCGGTTGCTGTGAGGGGGCTGTCTGCGGGGGGTTGGATTGATCACTTCGCTTGACGACGCTCTTCCTGAAAACGATGACAGCCGCTGCGATCAGAGCAATGCCAACGATAGGCACTCCCTCAATTATGGCAGTCACACTCCATCCGGCGAGGATCACCCCGATGAGAAACGTCCATTTCAATTTCATGCTTTTCCTCCCTCAAAATTTCCGTCTCAGCTCGATCACCTTGCCGATGATCTGCACCGGCATGGCAAGCACCTGCTCCGGCGTAAAAAATAACGGATCGAACGTCGGGTTTGCTGGCACCAGCGTCAGCAGGCCCGGCGATTTTTTGAGCCGCTTGACGGTGGCCTCATCGCCGTTGACCTTGGCCACCACGGTGTCGCCGGTCTCGGCGTCGTCCTGTCTCCGGACGATCACCACGTCGCCGTCCATGATCTGGGGCTCCATGCTGGCGCCCTTGACCCGCAGGCCGAAGAGCTCGCCCCGGGCGGCCATCTCGGGGGTGACCTCCTCATAATCCAGGATGTCGTCCTCCGCAAAGCACGGGAGGCCGGCGGCCACCGTACCCACGACGGGGATCTTGATTCGTCCTGCGGGGGCGGTTGTATTGCCCAGGAGATAGTCGGTCGATACGCCGAGCAGCGCGGCAAGCTGCTGCAGAGACCTTGCGTCGATCTTGGTGCGTCCGGTTTCCCAAGCGGAATAAGAGCCTTGAGAAATGTTGATTGCTTCTGCGACTTCCTGTTGCGTGAGATTCTTAGCCTTTCTGGCCGTTCGCAGATTATTCACTTTTATCGCCTCCTCAAATAATTTTATAGTATAGGTCGGGCAAATAATCAAGGAAATTCCGGAAAATCCAATAAAATTCCAATAAAACACTTGACAGCCACCGTTTTCGGGGTTATATTATTGGCAACACAAATATTTGATATTTGATATTTGATATTTATTTTTTGGAGGTGGAGCCATGCAGCAGATCATGCGTATTAAGGCCGCACGAGAGGCCGCAGAAATGACGCAGACCGAGCTTTGCGAGCGCGTCGGGGTCTCTCAGGGCGTCGTGAGCTGCTGGGAGTCTGAGACCTTTTTACCTCGCACCCGTCAGCTCCCGCAGCTGGCGGCGGTGCTGGGGTGCAGCATCAACGATCTATTCGAGCCGACGGATGCGTCGGCGTGAGAGAGGAGGACCGGCAGATGAGCCAGATCATGCTTACACAGGGCGATCGGATCGACCGGCAGGTCGAGGCGCTGATTGCCAAGTATCAGATCCTTCGAGGCACCACGGCGGAGACGCTGGCGCGCAAGCTGGGTCTGTCTGTGTCGACCTGGAACCGCAAGCGGAAGCAAGGAAGCGCGATGACCGTTTTGCAGATTTTGCGGCTGGAGTCCGCTCTTAACATTCCCCGGGCGGAGCTGCTGGACGCGCTGAAAGGGGTGACGCAATGAGCATCGCATGCGTGGATCTTACCCCGGGACAGATCTACCGCCACCAGAGCAACGGCTCCGTTTATCTCTGCAAGGATTCCAGCTTCGGCGACGCCATCCTGCTCCGGCCGGATGGCTGGCTGATGGTGGCCCACGGGGTCCACGTCAACGCCGACGGCGCGATCTGGTGGAATTTTTCCACCAGCGGCCGCTTTACCGATGAGCGTTTTAATGAGGATGGAAGATGGAAAGACTGACAAACAAGAAAGAAGCCGATGCACAGCGCAAATCGTATGAGCGCCGACTTGAACAAGGTTATCCGCGAAACATCCCGGAAGAACGGTTTTTGAAACTCGCCGCCTACGAGGACGCGGAGGAGCAGGGGCGACTGCTGGTGCTGCCGTGCAAGGTGGGGGACAAAATCTACCAGACAGATGGCATCAGGGTTTATGAATCCACTGTGCGTCAGCTGATATTTGATACGGAAAACATTGCATTCGATGTACGTGCTATCGGCAAAACCGTCTTTCGCACCCGCGAGGCAGCGGAGGCGGCACTGTCAAAAGGAGAGAACGAGTGATGGAGAGACTGACAGTTGTTCCAAATAATAGCAGAAATGCTGGACTGCGCGGTTTTTGCACGGAGCAAGAAGCGATCAATCGCCTCGCCGCCTACGAGGACGCGGAGGAACAGGGGCGGTTGGTGGTGTTGCCATGCAAGGTTGGGGATACGGTGTATATCCCGTATGTCGAGGAACGCGGATTTTCTATTAGAGATTATCTCGACATAGGCAAAACCGTATTTCTCACCCGCGAGGAAGCCGAGGCGAAGTGGAAGGAGGTGTGAACGATGCGTGAAGAAATCATGCCAAATGATATTATAAAACATAAGCCCACAGGCGAGACATGGATTGTAGCTGGAGTTAATCATCAAACGGGAGAGCTTATTCCAATGGGCTACCCATTTCCGTCTATTGCAAAAACGGACGATTGTGAGATTTTAGAGCGGCGGTATGAAACGGAAAGGCAGAGCAAAGAGGTTATAGAAGCCTTGAACAAGCATAGACTTTTAAGCTTTATTGACGTTCGTTCCGCCATGTGGCACGGGTTGCTAAGATTGTGTGAACGGTGAGCGCAAAGGAGAATGACCGAAATTTACAGATCCGGCGGATCGCCGGGCGGTTGATTCCGCCGCCCGGGCCTCCTATTCCAAGCCGGGCTCCGCGCCAAGGATAACAAAAACACTACCTGAGCGGACAGGTGCGCGCGGCGTCCGGCGATCCGCCGGAGGATTTTCCGGAGGAAACGCCTCCCGAGGTTGAGACGGTGCCTCCGATCAAGCAAGACCCGCCGCCCGAAGATCGGCCGGTGGAGGTTGACAATACCGTCTCTTTTCCGGACCGCCTGCGGATGATCATGGCCGGACGCCGGCTCTCGCAGGCCAAAACGGCAGAGCTGATCGGCGTCCAGCAGTGGCACATCTGCAGCTTCCTGGCGGGCAAGCGGCTGGCAGCCGCGCCCACGGAAAAGATCCTGCACTGGATCACGAACGAGACACAGCGCCGCGATGCGGACGCTGCGTTTACGGCTTCCGCGGGAGCGGAGGCTCTGTCATCTGCCAGTATATCCTGATCGCCGGCCATAGCCGGGGCTGCCCGGTGGACGCCTGCGTCGTATTCAAAGCAAAATCGAAAAAGGAGGTCGTCGAACATGTCGACGAAGAATAATCGCAAATATGACCGGGTCTCCCGCGTCCGCGTGCTGCGGGGGATCATTGCCACGCTGCTGCTGTGCATCGGGCTTTTGACCTATGCCGTCTCGGTGACGGGCCGGCAGATCGAGGCCCTGCAGGCACAGGTGGAGCAAATGAGCATCATGATGATGGAGGTCACAAATGATTGATTTGATTCGCCCTCTCGGGGGTGATCCCCGTGGATGAGGCCAGGCGTCCGGCTTACTGGGCCGTGATTCCGGCGGGCGTCCGTTACGATCCGGAGCTGCCGCCAAACGCAAAGCTGCTTTATGCGGAGATCAGCGCACTGGCGGACAGCCGTGGATTTTGCTGGGCGTCCAACGGGCACCTGGGCAAGCTCTTCGGCCTCACGCCGCGGACGGTCCAGGGTCTCACAGCAACGCTGGCCGAGCACGGCTACATCGCCGTTGAGGTGGTGCGGGATGACAAGGGCGAGGTTGTGGAGCGTCGGCTCTGGATCGATCGCCCGCTGATCCCGGACCCCCCTCACGAAAAAATTTTCGTGACCCCTCACGAAAAAAATTTCGTGGAGAATAATACAAGAAATTTACCATTACCCCCTATAGTCCCCCAGCCGGGGGACGTGCCCGCAAAGCCGCAGCCGAAAAAGCGCGCCCCGAAGGCGGCCCCGGTCTGGAAGCCCGAGCGCTTCGCCGGCTTTTGGAAAACCTACCCCCGCGGCGAGGACAAGCAGGCGGCAATCCGCGCTTGGGACAGGCTCAAGCCCTCGGACGCCACCATCGACGCCATGGGCCCGGCGCTGCTCCGGCAGATTGCAGCCTCGGAAAATCCAAGGCGGTACATGCCCTACGCCTCTACCTGGCTCAACGGCCGACGGTGGGAGGATGAGGACAAGGCGCCTGTGGTCGGATCTTCCTCCGGCTGGGGCGAGGATCGGGAGGTGCTGTGATGGCCGACAAGATCACGCTGGGCGATTTGCAATTTTCGATCCTCGGATCGATGCTGCTTTTTCCGGACACGGTCGGCGTGGCCGTGGCCGAGCTCAAGCCGGAGGACTTTACCGTCGACGCCGCCCGGGCCCTGTTTCTGGCGATCCGTCAGCTGCACTTTGATGGGGCGCCCGTCAATGAGCTCTCCCTTGCCGCGGTGGATCCGGCCTGCGGGCCCGCGATCAACAAGGCCTGGGAAGCTCCGGGCAAGTCTGATTCCATCGACTTTTACATCGGCCAGCTCCGGGAGGCCTCCCGGCTGGCTGCCATGCAGCAGGCGGCCTTTGCCATCGTCTCGGCCGAGGACCTGAGCAGCGCCGAGCACCTGCTGGACAAGCTCCATGCCCTGGCCTGCGACCGGCGCGGCGCGGAGATCGTCTCCATCGGCGACGCCGCCAAGGCTTACATGGACGCCGTCCGGCGGAAGGAGCGGCCGCGCTTTATCAAAACCGGCCTGCGGATCTTCGACGACGAAGTCTTCCTCCGCAAAGGCAAATTCGTGGTGGTTGGCGGCTTCGCCAGCTCTGGCAAGACCGCGCTGACGCTCCAAATCGCCCGCAACATGTCGAGAGGCCTTCGCGTGGGCTATTTCAGTTTGGAGACCGACAGCCAGGACATTGCGATCCGCAATCTGGTCAACCTCTCCGGCGTGGGCAACAAAAAGGTCCTGCAGCACGATCTCAGCGCCGCCGATCTGGCCGCGCTGGAGCAGGCGGAGCACGAGCTCCAGCATGCCCAGGTGGAGATCATCCGCACCTCCGGCATGTCGGTGTCCGACATCCGGGCCGTGACTCTGTCGCGGCGTTACGACGTGATCTTTGTGGACTATCTGCAGATCATCCGCTCCCGCGGCGCCTCGCGCTATGAGCAGGTGACGGCGATCTCCCAGGAGCTCCACGAGCTGGCTCAGCAGCACGATGTCCTCGTTGTGGCTCTGTCACAGCTCTCCCGCCCCGAGACCACCAAGGGCGGCAAGCAGCTCCCGCCCACCATGTCAGATCTTCGGGAGTCCGGCCAGATCGAGCAGGACGCCGACGTGGTGGCGCTGATCTATCCGGAGGACCCGGCGGACTACCGGTCCGACCGCATCCTTAAGGTCAGCAAAAACAAGGACGGCGAAAAACTGGCGCTCTCACTCAAATTCGAGGGCTGGACGCAGCGGTTTTCTGTGCTCGGCCATTATCGCGGCAAGGATGTCCCGCCGGCTAGGCTGAAACAGGTGGCGTCCGACGGCTCGGGATTTACTCTTTTGCCGGACAATGATCAGCAAAAAATCCCGTTTTAAGGAGGTGCCCATGACAAATAATCAGCGCAGGATGCTCCGCTTTGAAGCCGACCGCAATCGCACCGTCGCGGAGCTGACCATGTCCCCGCTGCGGCGGGATTACTGCCTCGCTCTGGCCGAGGCGCTTGAGGCCGCTCTGTCCGGGCCGGAGGGGAGGTGCCGCGGATGCAGCTCCACCTCGCGGAAAAAGACGTCTACGTCGGACGGCCCGTCCAGCTCGAGCCGGAAGACGACGGCCGAAAGGCCGACCCGTACTATCAGCAAAAGCTAAACGGGCGGATCACCTACATCAACAAAAAGCACCGGTTTTTTACCGTAACTTACGAGCAATTCGGAAAAACTCTGACCGAAAGTTTCAAATTTTGAAAGGAGCGTAGTGATGAAGACTACAGCAATTCTTAACCTCAAGGGCGGCGTCGGCAAGACCGTCACCGCGATCAACATGGCGGCGATCCTCGCCGGCGATCACAACCGGCGCGTGCTGGTGATCGACGCAGACAGCCAGTGCAACACCACGGAATTTCTGTCGCCGGCCCGTGACGGCACGCCAAACACCCTCGCGGATCTCCTGCTCATGCCGGAGCTGGCCGGCAGCCCCGGCGGCTACGAGGATTACATCTCGGCGAGCAACGTCGACGGCGTGGATCTCCTGCCGGCCTCCGATGAGCTGATGGATCTGGACCTAAGCACGCTCAAAAGCGGCGTGACTTCCGCGGGCGTCCTGCGGAGCCTGCTGGAGGCCTGCGTCGAGGACGACGTCTACGACAACGTCCTGATCGACTGCCCTCCTGCCTTTAACGCGGCCAGCGCGGCGGCGCTGGTGGCGGCGGATGAGGTGCTGATCCCCGTCAAGCTGGACGCCTTTAGCCTGCAGGGCATGGCCAACCTCCTGAAGCAGGTGGCCAACATGCGGGAGATCAACCCGCGGCTGCGGGTGGCGGGGCTGCTGCCTACTATGTGGTACATGGATCCGCTGATCATCCAGGCGGAGGGCACACTGCGGGAAAAATCCGGCCTGCACGTCTACGGGCCCATCCGGCGGAGCGACAAGGTCAACGCCATGACCTTTGCGCAGGAGCCTCTGCGGATCTATTCGCCGCGCTCGGCTGCGGGGATCGATTACCGCGCCTTTGTCCTGGAGTGGATGGGAGGTGCGAAAAAATGAGCGAGACCAAAAAAGGCTTTGACCTGGCGGCCGTGCTGGGGTCGGTGTCCAAATCGGACACCGGCGAAAAGCAGATCGTCTACATCGACATCGACAAGATTCGGCCCGATCCCAAGAATTTTTACAGCGTAAGCGTGGCCAACGTGGAAGAGCTGGCGGGCAGCATCGAGCTGGTGGGCCTGCAGCAGCCGATCCTGGTGCGGCCTGAGGACGGCGGGTACACAGTGATCTCCGGTCACCGTCGCATGGCCGCGCTGAAGCTGCTGATCAACGAGGGTAAGGATCAATTTGCAAAGGTGCCCTGCATCGTCGAGCAGCCGGACGCGCTGCCGGAAATGACCGAGCTCAAGCTCATCCTGGCCAACGCCGACACCCGGCGGATGACCGACGGCGAGCTGAGCATGCAGGCCGAGCGGGTGGAGCGCCTGCTGTACGAGCTCCAGGAAAAGGGCGTGGAGTTTCCGGGTCGGATGCGCGACCATGTTGCAGAGGCCGTTAAGGTGAGCAAGACAAAGCTCAACACCCTCAAGGTGATCCGCACCAAGCTGCGGACGGATCTCACGCTGCGCTGGGAGCAAGGCCAGATCTCCACCGACGCCGCCTATAACATCGCCCGCATGCCGGAGGTGCTGCAGAAAATGATCTCCGAGAGCAGCTCCAAATCATCGGTAAACGGCTACGTTACCGGCAGGGTGCTGGCCAACGCTGAGGCTTACCTGCATCCGAGGGCCTCCCTGAATGGCTGCCCCGAATGCACCAACGGCCTGCGCTTTGCCGAGCACGACATCAAAGTGCGCAACAGCTGGGAAATGTGCGACGGGGCGACCTGCTGCATGAGCTGCTGGAAGGACTGCTCCTTCCGCTGCCCGGCGGCCGAGGAAAAGAAAAAGCAGGAGAAAGCCGCCGCCAAAAAGCGCAAGGCCGAGGAAGAGCGGAAAAACAAGACGGCGGGCCGGAAAAACGGGCAGCGCGTCCGCGCCGTGTGGCAGCGGATCATGCCGCTGGCCAACGCCAAACGGCTGACGGTCAACGACATCGCCAAGGCCACCGGGCTCATCCCGCAATGGCACACCACCGCGATCAATGCCGCCCTGTCCGATCCGGAGTTTGACGCCGGCCTGAACGTCTACAACTACGGCGTCAGTGAGATGGAAACGGTTGCCGCCGTGGCCGGGCTGCTGGATTGCTCTGCCGACTATCTTTGCGGGATCACCGACGACCCCACACCGGCATCCGCGCGGCCCGAGCCGGAGCTCGGCGCGGGCGGATGGTATCCGGGCTCGACCAAGCCGCCGGAGAAATCCATGCTGGCGTCGGTGATCCTCCCGGTGAGCGACGACAGCCGCGTGAGGCTCGCACTGTGGGAAGATGGCGCGTGGCGCTTCCCGGCATCGAAGCTCACGTTTGCGGTGACGCCGCTGTGGTGGACGCCGCTGCCGCAGAAAAAGGAGGCGTCGGATGGATGAGATCAGAGAGCAGCTCAAGGCGCTGCGGCGTGGGCTCGATTATGTCTTTATCCTTCTGGCGCTGCTGGTGGCCGCCATCCTTGCGCTGATCTGGATCGGCAACCTGCGGGAGCTCCGGGCACTGCGCCGCCAGGCGGAGCCGGAGGAGTATTATTATATCATCATCCCGGAGGGCGGCGAAGCCCTCCGGGGGAGGGAGGACCTTATGGAAAATGACAAGATCACGG
This sequence comes from Clostridia bacterium, assembly GCA_017455565.1. Taxonomy (GTDB): domain Bacteria; phylum Bacillota; class Clostridia; order Oscillospirales; family Butyricicoccaceae; genus UBA4644. The sequence goes on along the minus strand of JAFSZV010000010.1, from coordinate 22,959 downwards.
TGGAGCTACCTGTTTCGCCCGGGGCGACGGTGTGGCAGCCAATCAAGTCGGCGGGCATCGTCCGGCCGGTGACGGTGGAAAGCATCACCATCGGCCAGCGGCCCAACCGCTGCTACATCGACACCGTCTATCGGACGCCCACCGGCGGACAGCTTTTCCAGCGCCGCCGGCTGAATCAAGTCGGCCGCTCGCTCTTTTTGACCGAGGGCGAGGCCGTGGCCGCGCTGGACGTGCTGGGCGAGGTGTGACAGATCTGCCGTCTGCCTCCGGCTTCGGCCGGAGGCGTCGGCGGAAGAAAGGAGCTTTATGCGGGAAATCTTATTTAAGGCAAAATCGACAGACGACGGCTCCTGGGTGGAGGGCTACATCTGCAAGGGCGTCGACTCATTCGGGGCTGCGTGGTGGATCTATCGCCCTGCAGCTGATCCGGATCACCGGAATGACAGCTTTTACGTCGATCCCTCCACCGTGCGGCAGTTTACCGGCCTGCGGGACCGCTCCGGTGCGCGGATCTTTGAGGGCGACATCCTCAAGGCCGCGCTGCGGCTGCCTTGCATCCCGACCGGCAAGCTGGGCTACATCAAGTGGAGTGATACCATGTGCGGCTATGAGATACGCACGGCGGGCGGCGCTTATCTGCTGGACGCCGAGAGCGGGCCGAGCTTCGAAATCATCGGCAACATCATCGACAACGCGGAGCTTCTGCGGGGTGAGTCCGATGGCTGAGCTGCTCCTGCTTGGGCTTTACTTCGCGGCGGGGCTGGCCGTAGGCTGGTTCTTTCGCTGCCTCAGCGAGAGCGAGGACAGCCGATGAAACGGAAGAAAACGGAGATCGCCGGGCGGCTGGTGAGCGTCTGCCTTTACACGGCGGCGCTGCCGCGGGACGGCGCGCGGATCCGGCAGCAGCGGGCCCGCTCCAGCTCGGCCGTCCGGCAAATGCTCAATCACAAGGCATCGTGGCAAAAGCTCGAAACCTTGCTGGCCTGTAACTTTTCGCCCGGCGATCTGGCCGTGACGCTGACTTACCGGGACGCACGGCTGCCTCAATACAAAGCCCAGGCGGTGACGCGGATCAAACGATTCCTCCGGCTCCTGCGGGAAAGCCGCCGGATGCGCGGCGAGGTGCTGCGGTACGTCTACTGCACCGAGGGCTGGCACGGCGACCGGCGCTGGCACCATCACTTGATCCTCAACGCCACCGGCCGGGACTTTGAAGAGATCCGGGCACTGTGGGCCGAGGACGGTGACGACGTTGACATCAAGCTGCTCAATCAACTGGATGGCGCCGATCAGCCGGGCGCGACGGTGGCGGAGGATTACCGCGGCTGGGCGATCTACCTGACCAAGGAGGCGCGGGAGCACGGCAGTCCGCGGGTGGGCGAACGGATGTGGGTGCCCAGCAAAGGCCTGCTCCGGCCCATCGTGATAAACGAATGGTGTGGCAACGGCGAGACGCTGACATTGCCGCCCGGCGCGTGGCAGCTGGAGGCAAGCAATGTTCAAAATGAATACGGCGAATTCAGTTATCTGCGCTATGTTCTGCCGCTGCCCGCGGCAAAAGGCGCCTAATGTATTTTTTCTGACTTGGGGAGTGTATAACTTTTTGGCTTCATATTGTAAAAAAGGAGGGTTTGCCCTTGCAAAATGCGGGAAAATCTGGTAAGATGATCTCAAGGGATGGGTGGGTGCTCTGCCCGGTCTGCGGCCGGAAGAAGCTCCTGCAGATCAATCCCGATACCGTGGCCCGGAAGCTGCCGCTTTACTGCCGGCACTGCGGCGCAACGGTGCAAGTTAACATCGCGGCGCTTGAGGTGGAAATCACCGACACAGCGTCGGAGAGCCTGAGCCATCGAGCCTGAGCCTGACAACCGCTATGCGGGGTTGTCGGGCTTTTTGTTTGCTCCGAGTTGGCACGCCGAGAGCCTGATCGCCTGACACCCTGCAGCGGTGTCGGGCGTTTTTGCTTTTCCGGGGAGGTGACGGGATGGATTACAAGGGCGAGCGATGGCAGCTCCTGCGGGCGCGGGTGCTGCGGCGGGACGGCTATCGCTGCCGGGATTCGGCGCGGTATTCCCCGGTGCCTGTCCCAGCCACCACGGTCCACCACGTGTGGCCTGCGGAGGAGTTTCCGGGCTGGGCGTGGTGCAGCTGGAATCTGATCTCGCTCTCGCAAGAGGCGCACAACGCGATGCACGACCGCAAGACCGGTAAGCTCACTGAGCGCGGGCTCGCCTGGCAACGGAGGGTTCCCCCCCCTCAAGATGCGCCGGATCCCTTCGGCTGATGCACCGGAGGCGACCCCTTTTTCCGACGGCGGGAAAACCGCCGGAGGGGTAAACGGGGAAAGCCGGGCGGCAGCCGGCACGGGAACGAAAGCAGGCACGCACCCGGCGCGCGGGCAAGACTGGATCTCGCCCGGACGCGGGATGCGCCCGCAAACGACGCGGCCGCGCGAACGGCAGCCGGAAGGAGGTGGACGATGGGCAAAGAGCAGATGATCCGGGACAGCATGGTCTCGGTGGGGACCTACAACGCGATCTTCGAGCCGACGATCAAGCAGCTGGCCAAGGCCGAGCGCGAGCTCTCCCGGGCCGAGAAAGCCTGGCGGGCAGCCGGCGGCAAAATGGTGGCCGAGCTGGTGAACAAGACCGGCGGAAAGTACACCGCCAAGGACCCCAACTGGGCCGTGGTGGAGCAGATGCGAAAGGACGTCACCGCTCTGCGGAATCAGCTGGGTCTGACGCCCACCGGCCTCAACAAAGTGCGCAACGCTCTGGACACCGGCGCCGCCGGGAAGAGCCGCATCGAGGAGCTGCTGGACGCGGCTCACGATTACGCCCTGGATCACGCCTCGGACATCCAGGCGGAGGTGGACGGCTTTGTGGAGAGCGTGCTCTCCGGCGAATCCGGGCTCTGCCAGGAGATCGTCCAGGCATGCCGGCGCTACGTGTCAGATTTGGACACCGGGAAGTGGGATTTTCGGCCGGAGCCGGCCTGTGAGATCATCGCCATCATCGAGACCACCGTCTGCCACCAGCAGGGCGAAGCCATCGACGCCACGCCCCTGCGCGGGACCCCGTTCATCCTCCTGCCTTACCACAAGTTCATCGTCTGGAACCTGATGGGCTTTTATCTTCCGGGCAGCCGGGAGCGGCGCTTCCAGGAATGCCTGGACTTCGTCCCCCGAAAAAACATCAAGACGACCTTTGCCGCGGCGCTGGCCTGGGCGCTGGCCCTTTATGAGCGGGCCTCCGGCTCGAAGGTCTACGAGGTGGGCGGCGCCCTCAAGCAGGCGCTGGAGGGCTTTGACTTTTTGAAGTACAACCTCCGCCGGAACCGGATCACCGTGGACGACGATCCGGCCTGCGGGCTGCGGATCATCGACAACAACATGGAGCGCTCGATCTCCGGCGACATCGGCGACGGCTTTGTCTCCATCAACGCCCTGGCGGCCAACCCGGACAAGCAGGACTCCTTTAACGCCAACATCATCATCGCGGATGAGGCGCACACCTATAAAGGGCCGAAGCAGTACCAAATCCTGCGCGACGCCACCAAGGCCTACACCAACAAGCTGATCATCGTCATCAGCTCCGGCGGCGACAATGCCCAGGGCTTTTTGGCCAAGCGTGTGGAGCTGCTGTCCAAGATCCTGGACGGCACCGTCAAGGATGCCTGGGCCGACCGGATCTTTATCTTTATCGCCCGGGCGCCCAGGACGCCCAGCGGCGAGGTGGATATCACCGATCCCGCCGTGCTCCGGGCGGCAAGCCCCGGCTGGGGGCACTCCATCCGGCCTCAGAGCATGATCGACGACGCCGCCCAGGCGGCGGCCGATCCGCAGCTCCGGCCTGAGTTTTTGAACAAGAGCCTGAACGTCTTCACGGCCGCCCTGCGGGCGTGGTTTGACATCGAGGAGTTCCGGACAAGCGATCGAAAGTATAACTGGACGCTTGCCGAGCTGGCCAAGCTGCCCATCAAGTGGTACGGCGGCGTGGACCTGTCCAAGCTCCACGACCTGACGGCGGCCTGCATCTTCGGCCACTATAACGGCGTGGACATCATCATCCCGCACGCCTGGTTCCCGCGGCCGGCTGCCATGGTCAAGGCGCAGCAGGATCAGATCCCGCTCTTCGGCTGGCTGGATGACGGCTGGCTGGACATGACCAACGACAACATCACCAATCACATCGACGTGGTGCGATGGTACGAGGAAAAGCGCAGCGCCGGCCATAAATTTCGGATCATCGGCCACGACCGGAAATTCTGCCGCGAATATTACGTGGCCATGAAAAAGGCCCGGTTCCCGGTGCGGGACCAGCCGCAGCTCTTTTACCGGAAATCCGAGGGCTTTCGGTATTTAGAGGCCAGCGCCAAGCGCGGCACGCTCTATTACTGCCACGCCGAGCCGTTTGAGTACTGCGTGCAGAACGTGGCGGCGGTGGAAAAGACCGACGACGCCGTCCAGTACCAAAAGATCGCGCCGGAGCTGCGCATCGACATCTTTGACGCGGCCGTCTTTGCGGCCTGTGCCTATCTGGAAGACATGACAAGCAAAAGCGCCGCCGGATCTGCGTGGTTCGGCGGACCGGACCGAGAGGAGGAGATCACATGAGCAAAGCGCGCGGCTGGCGTCCGCCCTGGAAGCGACGGGATAACGTCCTCCTTGCCGCTTATCTCAGCGGGCCCGAAAGCCTGGCGGCCGCCGGCTACGTGAGACTGATGGACTGTCCTGCCATCCAGAGCGCCGTGGGCGGGCTGGCCGACATCATCAGCAATGCCACCATCCAGCTGATGCGCAACACCGAGGCCGGCGACGTGCGGATCAAGGACGGGCTGGCCCGATTTATGGACATCGGCCCCTGGCGGCACGGGAGCCGGAAGGGGCTGGTGCAATGGATCGTGGTGACCATGCTCACCGACAGCCACGGCAGCGCCTTTTTGCTGCCCCACAGCGAGGCCGGCTATCTCACCGAGCTGGAGCCCATGCCCGGCGCCTATGCCGTGACCCACGACCGGGGACAGACCTATGAGGTCCTGTGGCGTGGCCGGGCTTATCCGTCGGACAGCGTGCTGCACTTTGTCTACCGCCCGGACCCGGCAGAGCCGTGGAACGGGATGGGGCTGACGGCGTCGCTGCAGGAGGTCAGCCGCAACCTGCGGCAGGCATCCAAAACCCGCCGGGGATTTTTGGCGGACAAATGGAAACCGCCGCTGATCGTGCGGGTCAACGCCGACGCCGGCGAGCTGGCCGACGAAAGCGGCCGGAAGAAGATCCGCGACGCCTATCTGGCCGACAGCGAGAGCGGCGCACCGTGGATCCTCCCGGCTGATCTGATGGACGTAAGCCAGGTCAAGCCGCTGTCGCTCAATGATCTGGCGATCGCCGACAACGTGGCCATCGACAGCAAGGCCGTGGCCAGCATCGTGGGCGTGACGCCTTACATGGTGGGCGCCGGCAACTACAACGCCGCCGAGCACAACAACATGATCCGCACCACCGCAACCTCTATCTCCAACATCATCGCCCAGGAACTGACCCGCAAGCTGCTCTGGTCGGATGATCTCTACTTTAAGTTTTCTACCCGCCGCCTTTACTCCTACAGCATGCAGGAGCTGAGCACGGTGGGCTCTACGCTTTTTGTGCGGGGCATCATGACCGGCAACGAGGTCCGTGACTGGGTGGAGCTGAGCCCCAAGGACGGCCTGGATGAGCTGGTGGTGCTGGAGAATTATATCCCGCTAGATCGCATCGGCGATCAGAAAAAGCTCAATGAAGGGGGTGAGAATTGATGGAAGAACGCAATGCCGCCGTGCGGCAGATCCGCAGTCTGCCACAGCGTTACACGCTGCGGGAGGATGACAAAAACGCCTACATCGAGGGTTATTTTTCGGTGTTTAACACGCCTTATGTGCTGTGGGAGGGCGCGGAAGAAATCATCCTGCCCGGCGCCTTTGACGGCTGCATGGGCCAGGACACCCGGGCGCTGGTGAATCACGACACCACCCTCGTCCTGGGCCGGACGAAAAACGGGACGCTGGAGCTCAAACAGGACGATCACGGCCTGTGGGGCCGGATCACGATCAATAAGGCCGACACCGACGCCATGAATCTATACGCCCGGGTGGACCGTGGCGACGTGGATCAGTGCAGCTTTGGCTTTACGATCGAGAGCGAGCGCTATGTGGATCTGGGCGGCGGAAAATGCCGCTGGGAGATCGAAAAAATCGGGCAGCTCTTTGAGGTGAGCGTCTGCACCTTCCCGGCCTATGAGGCAACGTCCGTGTCGGCCCGGGAAGCCGACCTGAAAGAGATCAACCGCCGGAAGCTGGAAAGCCGCCGGGCGGAAATCATGAAGAAGCTGAAAGGAGAGATTTGATCCATGGCACTGAAAGTCCTGATGCTGCGTGCCCGGCTCAATGCCCGCAATGCGGACATGACCGCGCTGCAGCAGACCCGCGAAACCCTCCGGCAGAGATCCGCCGAGCTGGAGAGCGACATCAACGAGGCAGCCACCGAGGAGGAGCTGAACGTCTGTGACCAGGCCGTGTCCGATTTGGACACCCAGATCACTGAGAACGACGCCGCCATCGACACGCTGCAGGCGGAGATCGACGACATCACCCGGCAGATCGCCGAGCTGGAAGCCGCCCAGGAGCGCGGCAACGACCAGGCCGACCCCGCGCCGGCCGCAGAAAACGAAAGGAGAAATGATCCCATGCCTTACAATGCCACCGCAGACCGCCGCTGGTTCGGCCTGAGCTATGAAGAACGCGACCGCATCATGCAGCGGGACGACGTCAAAAACTTTGCCGCTCAGCTGCGTGCCATGCGCGGCCAGACCCGCGCCGTCACCAATGCCGATCTGGGTATCCCCACCGTCCTGCTGGGCTTGCTGGAAAATAATTTCGAGCGCTACAGCAAGCTGGTGAGCCACATCACCGTCCACACCGTCAAGGGCACCGGCCGCCTGAACATCGCCGGCACCGTCCCCGAGGCATTTTGGGTGGAGGCCACTGCGGCCGTGTCCGAGCTGACCCTGTCCTTTACGAATCTGGAGCTGGACGGCGCCAAGGTGTGCGGCTATGCCGCCATCCCCAACGCCACCCTGGAGGATGACGACGACCTCCGCCTGATCACCACCGTGATGGAGATGATCTTTAAGGCGATGGGCCTGGCCTTTGACAAGGCCGTGATCTTCGGCACCGGCACCAACATGCCCGTGGGCTTTGTCACCCGCCTGGCCGCCGCGACTCAGCCCGCCTGGTGGGGTACCAAGCAGGGCACCTTTACCGACCTGAGCGCCACCCACGTCCTCAAGCTGAACCTGCTGGCCAAGGTTGGCGCGGAATTCTTCCAGCCCCTGCTGGCCGCCCTGGGCGTGGCTGATCCTGCCTACTCCGACGGCAAGCCCGTGTGGGTGATGAATCGCAAGACCCACATCGATCTGCTGACCCGCTGCCTGGCGTTCGACATGAACGCGGCTCTGCTGGCCGGCATGAACAACACCATGCCCGTCATCGGCGGCGAGATCATCGAGGAGGAGTGCATGAGCGATTACAACATCGCCGGCGGCTACTCCAGCCTGATGATCGGCCTGCACCGCACCGGCGCCAAGGTTTCTTACAGCGACCTGCCCATGTTTATCCAGGATCAGACCGTCTTTAAGGGCACCGACCGCTGGGACGCCAAGCCCGCCCGCGGCGAGGGCTTTGTGGTGGTGAGCTATAACAACGTCAACCCCGTCACCACCGCCACCTTCGCCGGCGTCACTCCTCCCTCCGGGACCTAAGGTGATGCGGCATGGGGATGGATGCAAAGCTGCAGCTGCTCAAGGCTGATCTGGGCCTGATGCGCGTCAGCGCGGAGCAGGCTGCCTATCTGACGGCGCTGCTGACGCAGTCGGCCGCCGAGCTGGAGCGCAAGGGCATCGTCCTCACGGACACCATCGAGGACGACATCCTGGTGGAGATGGTCGCAGCCTGGAAGTACCGGGTGAGAGCGCAGAGCGCCTCCCCGGCCATGCCGGAGACTCTCCGCCGGGCGATCTACGACCGGATCGTCCAGACCGTCGCGGGAGGTGACGGGAATGGCTGATCTGATCTATGATCGGATCCTCACGGTCTACCGCCTGTCACAGGGCACGTCGCCGGCGCAGCGCAAGCTCACCGGCGGCGTAGAGCACTATTATCGGGAGGCGGACGTCTACGCCTCCCGATACTGGCAGGCCAAGCAGGCGGGGGAGACCATCAGCATGATGGCCGTGATCCCGCGGCAGGACTGCGACGATCGCGTCACGGCCGAGATGTACTGCATCCCGGAGGACGGGCGGATCTATCGCATCGTCCAGGCGCAGCACACCTACGACGCCAACGGGCAGCCCGTCACCGTGCTGTCCCTGTCCACACCGGAGGGTAAGTATGAGCTACTCAAAGATTGACGCGGCGCTGCGCGCCGTTCTGCCAGACGGCGTTTTTCGCCTGGAGGCGCCGGAGCGGCCCGACGGAATCCCGCTGACCCGCTACATCGTGTGGACGCCCACCGGCTCCCGCTCGTTGTATGCCGAGGGCTCCACCGCCATCCGGATCTACAGCGCCGTGGTGACGGTGGTGTCCCAGACGGACGACGATCCGCTGGTGGGACAGGTGCTGGCCGCGCTCCACGGGGCCCACGTGGCCGTGGGCGCTCCGGCGCAGGAATACGCGGAAAATGAGATCACCTCCTACGTGGACATCCCCTGTGAGGTGATCTGATGGCGAAATTTGATCCTGACACGACGGGGATCGAGTCCGCCGTCCGCGCCCTCCGCCGTGCTGACCTTTTTACGGATGAGGCCGAAGCCAGGATGCTCGACGCCGGCGGCCAGGTGCTGGAGCAGGCGATCGCTGCCGCCGTGCGTCGGTCGCACCACGTCCGCACCGGGCAGCTGGCCTCCAGCATCAAGCGCAGCAGCACCGTCAAAAAGGACAAGCACGGGACGCCTTACATCACCGTCACCGCCGTGGGCAAGACCCGGAAGGGCGTGAGGCACGCCGTCAAGGGATTTGTGCTCAACTACGGCCGCCGGACCCGCGGCCGGATCCGGGCCGATCACTTTTGGACCGACGCGGCCGAAAAGGCTGCGCCGGCCGTGGAAAAAGCAATGCAGGACGCGGCCGACCGCATCCTGTCAGAAAACGAAAGGAGCTAACACATGCCTGCTTTTGATCTTCGGGGCATCAAGGTGGCCGAGTACAAGGTCACCAACAACACCCCCGGCTATGAGACCGCGCAGACCGCCGGAGACGCCATGAACGTCAACTTGGAGCTGCGCCACGCAGAGGGCCGGCTCTATGCCGAAAGCTCGCTGGCTGAATATCTGAAAAAAGCCACCGGCGGCAGCATCTCCATCGGCGTCAAATATCTCCCCAACGCCGTGCAGAAGCTGCTCTTTGGCTACACCGACAAGCCCCGCACCGTGGGTCAGGCCACCGTCAACGGCCTGATGATGAATAAAACGGCCGTGGCCAAGTATGCCGGCGTCGCATTTTACGCGCCGGACATGATCGACGGCGTGGAAAAATACACCTGCGTGCACGTCAAGCGCGCGCTCTTCGGCCCGCCCTCTTACGTCTACCAGGCGCTGGGTGAAAGCATCACCTTCCAGACGCCCACCACCTCCGGCGAATTCCTGCCCGACGCGGCGGGCGATCTGCTGGAAACGGCGATCTGCGACGATGAGACCACCGCCATCGCCTGGTGCGGCGCCGTCTTCGGGGCCTGAGTATGGATATCAGGCTTAAAACGCTCCCGCTGGATTTCGACGGTCGGCATTACGACCTGGCCGTCAATATGAACGTCCTGGCTGACGTCCAGGAAATGAACGGCGGCAATCTGGGCGCTGCTCTCACCGGCAAGCGCCTGACCCGCAGCGTGCTCCAATTCTTGACGGCGGCGATCAACGACGCCGCCGACGCCCAGGGGCTGGACGTGCGCTACACCGAGCGCCAGGTGGGCCGCATGCTGAAGCCTGCTCAATTCGACGCCGTCCGCGACGGCATGATGGAGCTGGTGGTGTTGGCCCTGTCCGGCGACGACAGCGAGGACGACGCAAAAAACGCGGAAGCCACGCGGAGCTGAGCGCGCTCAACTTCGCGTGGTACTTGCGCATCTGGATGGTGGAGCTCCGGCTGGATGAGCCGACCTTCTGGCGGACCATGACGCCGGCCCGGTGCATGGCCCTCTATCGGGAGCACTTCCGGCCGCCGGTGTCCAAGTCGGACACGGCCCGGCCGGCTTCGCCGTCCCTCTCTGAATTTCTTTTGAAAGGAGGTGGCTAAATGGCGCTCGGAAAAATCGGTAATGCAATCACGATAACCGGCGAGAAGGAATACAAACAAGCGATCGCAGACATTAACGTGTCGCTGCGAACGTTGAAAACCGAGATGGGTTTGGTGTCCGAAAAATATGCCGAAAACGCCGATAGCGTAGACGCGCTGTCGGCAAAAGGAGATATACTCAGCCGGCAGATCGAGGAGCAGCGAAAAAAGGTCGATGCCGCACGGGCAGCACTGGAAAAATCGGCCGAGGTTTACGGCGAGTCCGACACCCGCACTCAGAAATGGCAACAAAGCCTCAACAGCGCCGAGGCCGATCTGATCAAGATGGAGCGCTCGCTCCGGGACAACAACGCGCAGCTGGAGGCCGCGCAGCAGGCCACCGACGACTATTCCGGCGCGCTGGCCAAGATGGACGAAGCCACCCAGCAGACCGGCGAGCAGTCGGCCACGCTGGGCCAGGGTCTGGAGGCGCTCACCGACAAGCTGGGGATCAAGCTCCCCGCCGGAGTCAAAAACGCCGCTGACAAGCTGGGCACCATCAATCCCAAATTCGTCGCCGCGGCAGCCGGCGCCGCTGCTCTGGCCGCCGCCGTGATCAAGGCCGAAAAGGCGCTGATCAACATGACCAAAGAGGCCGCCTCGGCCGCCGATGAGCTGTCCACCCTGTCCCTGCAGACGGGGATCAGCGTGACGGACCTGCAAAAGCTGGAGTATGCCGCCGAGTTTGTGGACGTCTCCGTGTCCACCATCACCGGGTCCATTACCAAGCTCACAAACAACATGCAGGCCGCCCGGGACGGCAGCACGGCCATGGAGGACAATTTCCGCAGGCTGGGCGTCAGCATCACCAACACCGACGGCTCGCTGCGGGACGCGCGAGAGGTCTTTTACGAGGCCATCGACGCCCTGGGCCGTGTGGGCAACGCCACCGAGCGGGACGCTCTGGCCATGGACATCTTTGGGAAGAGCGCGCAGGAGCTCAATCCGCTGATCATCCAGGGCAGCTCGGCCCTCCGGGATCTGGGCGATGAGGCCGAAAAAACCGGCTATGTCCTGGACGATAAGGGCGTCAAGGCGCTCACCAACGTGGACGACGCCGTCAAGCGCTTTAACAAGCGGCTGGAGGGCGGCAAAAAGGACATCGCCGCCGAGTTTGCTCCGGCGGTGGAAGACTTTTTCGACATGAGCACCGAGCTTGTGGGCGCCCTGAGCAAGGGCCTCAAAAACAGCGGCCTGCTGGAGTTCGCCAAGAATCTGCTGGGCCTGCTGACCAGCATCGGCAAAGCCCTGATCAAGGGCGGCGAGTCGGTCGGCAAGTTTTTGAAATCCATGCGCAAGCTGCCCGCGGGGCTCAAGGGTCCTCTGGAGACCCTGGCCGCCATGGCCGACACCATCGGCCTGATCTCCAGCGTGATGAGCGGCGACTGGGACGGCATCAAGACCTATCTCGGCCTCAACGCCAAAAACGGCAAGCTGTCCAACCTCCACAAGATTTGGTACGGCGACGCCACCGAGACATCCGTCTGGGACGCCGAGCGCGGCACGTGGGTCGGCAACTACAGCAGCGGGAGCGACGACAGCACGCCGGCAGCGCCCAGCTATTACTACGACTGGGATCGCAAGATCTTTGTGGAGGGTACCGGCGGCAACGCGGCCGGCACGGACTACTGGCGCGGCGGCATGACCTGGGTGGGTGAGGGCGGCCCCGAGCGGGTTTGGCTGCCCTCCGGCAGCCGCATCCAGACGGCCCAGGAGAGCCGGGGCGGCGGCGACGTCTACAACATCACGATCGCGGCCAAAGACGTCAAGGAATTCAACGACATCGTCCGGATCGCGAAGAATGCCCGCCGGGCTGAGCGAATGGGGGTGACAGGATGAGCGAAACCTTAACTTTGCGGGCCTCCGAGTCCTGCGTGATCTCGCGCAACGCCGTCAACGCCCATTACAGCGCCCCGGCAAAGACCACGCTGGACTATCAGGAAATCCTTGTTTCGGAGCTGGATTTGTCTGTTGCCGCCGGGTACGAATTCTGTAAGATTTTAAACGGCGAGGTGACCTGTTACGTCTATGACGGCAAGCGCGGAAGTTCTGGCGCGATCTATGGTCTGTGTGTGGGGTACGCTGATCGCAAATCGATCGATTTAGCCAACTTAACCTACGCCAATTGTGATGCCCATTGGGACTACGACGAAATCGAAACAGATGCTGACCTTCCGTGTGCTGGGAGCTGCGCAGTTGATGACTATGACGCGGATAGGATTGTCCATAACTTTTTGATCTTGGTCAATGATTTTAGATCCGGCATCAGCGCCGAGATCGCCTCGGCTTCGGCCACCACGGCCCGCAAGCCGGCGCTCAAGCTTGTGGTGGACGAAACGGCCACCGTCGGCCTCTCCATCCGCTCCTGCGCGCCTACCTCCGGCTTTGTGGATCGGGCGCAGCCTGCCGTCTTTGCCTGGGACGCGCGGCCGAATGGCTCCTGCATCACGCCCGTGGTGCAGGAGAGCGGCTTTTTCCGCTGGCGTGAGGGTTCCTCCGGCCAGATCCACACCGTGGCCGCGTTTGAGGACAGCTCCGTCACCATTCCGGCCGGGACCTTTCCCGCCGGCGAGATCCAGTGGCAGATCCAGCTGACGGCCAACTCCGGCGAGGTGACCACCTCGCCCTGGTATACCATCACCACCGCCGACGCCACGCCCACCGCCGTCCCCCGGTCGCCCATCAGCGCCGTCCTCGACGGCGGCGAGGACAACACCTTTGTCTGGGATCATGTGATCTCCACCGGCACGGCGCAGACGGCCTTTGACCTGCAGGCACGGATCTCCGGCACCTGGACCACCATCCAGTCGGGGACAGGCTCCGCCACGTCGACGGTGATCCCCGCCGGCACGCTGTCCACCACCGCCGACGCTTGGCGCGTCCGCACCTACAACGCCGACAGCGTGGTCAGCGCCTGGAGCGACGCCGTGAGCATCATCGTGGTGGCTGCTCCCGCAACGCCCGGCGTCACGGTGATCTCCCAGGGCCCGCGGCCCGAGATCCGATGGGCCACCACCGGCCAGCAGGGCTATGAGATCGGGCTGGGCGATTACGCCTCCGGCCTCATTTACGGCGCCGCGCAAAGCTGGCACTGCCCGATCTGGCTGGCCGATGGCAGCTACATCGTCCGCGTCCGGGTGATCAACAGCTACGGGCTGTGGTCGGAGTGGGGCTCCGCTCCCGTCACCGTCACCCACACCGAGGGCGACGCCATCACCCTCACCGTGGAGGCCACCCACACGGCGCGCCTGGCCTGGAGGACCTCCGGCGCCTACGACCGCTTTGTGGTCTATCGCAACGGCGCGGTTGTGGCCGTCACCAAGGACACCGTCTACGAGGATCCCTGCAGCATCGGGCCCGTGACTTATCAGATCCGCGGGATCTATGAGAGCTCGGATGATTACGGCCTGTCGCCCGAGGTCGCCGTCACCGTCGCCGCCGACACGCTGATGCTCTGCGAGCTGGACTCCGGCGCGTGGCTCCGGCTGGAGCTGTCCGACGCGCAGCACCGCACCTTTGAGGAGTCGCTGCAGCGGCAGACCGCGCAGATCTATCTGGCCGGCCGGGCATATCCCGTCGTGGAGATCTCCGAGCACAGCAGCCGCAGCGTGTCCGTCACCTGGGCCACCAACGATCCCGCCCTGTGTGCCGCATGCGACGCGCTGCCCGGCAAGCGGGTGTGCGTCAAAACGCCCGGCGGGCGGATGGTCACCGGCATCCTGGACGCCATCTCCCGCACCGGCGGCGAGTTTTATACCGTCTACGCCGCCACCGTCTGGCAGATCGCCGAGGAGGTGATTGTCGTTGATCCGTAATGTGAGCTACCGCGTGGACGTGCTGCGCCGCGGCGTTGCGCATACGCAGCTGCTCTTTGATACGGCCGAGCCTCCCAACATCATCGCCAGCAAGTCCGCCGAGATCCAGACCAGCTTTTCCGGCACCTTCCGGGCCAACAGCGCCGTGGACTGGCTGAGCGATGAGCTGCAGCCGGTGATGATTCTGGACGGCGTGGAGCACCCGCTGGGGATCTACATCCCCACCACCGTGCAGCAGATCTACGGCGAGTCCGGCGCTTCCGTGGCCGTGGAGGCCTACGACCGCAGCTATCGCCTGCAGGAGGCCGCGCTGGAGTCCCGCCGGACCTTTGCCGCCGGGACGCGCTACACCGACGTCGTGGGCCAGATGCTCACCGAGGCCGGGATCGCGCTGCAGCTGGTGGAGCCCTCGATGCTGACGCTGGCCACCGACCGGGAAGACTGGGATCTGGGCACGCCTTATCTGCGGATCATCAATCAGCTGCTGGGCGAGATCAATTACGATCCAATCTGGCTCGATTCTCGCGGCTTTGCCCACGCCGAGCCCTACCGCGCACCGGACGCGGCGCGGATCGCTCACAGCTACAGCGCGTCGGACCTGCTGCAGGAGCCGCTGGCCGAAGAGGCCACCGCGGCCCTGGACGTCTTCGGCCGGGCCAACGTCTTTGTGGTCCGCTGCTCCAACCCGGATCTGGCGGCGCCGCTGGTGGCCACGGCAGTCAACGACAACCCGCTGTCCTCGCTCTCAACGGTCCGGCGCGGCCGCCGCATCGTCGCCGTGTCGCAGGTGGACCAGATCGCCTCGCAGGCGGCCCTGCAGGCCTACGCAGACCGGCTCTGCAACGAGTCCATGCTGGCCACCCAGCAGATCCAGCTTTCCACCCTCAACGAGCCCGGACACGGCCTGGGCGACGTGATCGCGGTGGACCATCCCGGATTCAGCGGGATCTATGAGGAGACCGGCTGGTCGATGTCGCTGGGCGTCGGACAGCTCATGACCCACGAAGCGCGAAAGGTGGTGATCATCTGATGGAGGGTATTACCGAGATGGTGGCGCAGCAGCCGGAGCAGGAGACGCCTGTCTGCAATTTTGCCACCGTGGGCGCCGTCTACGAGGACGGTGTCACCCTGATTTTCGACGGCGAGGCCGAAGCCGGTGAGAAGCATTACAAATGCAACACCTCCGTGGTCTTTGCCGCCGGCGACCGCGTCAAGATCCTGCCGGACAGCGGCACTTATGTGGTGGAGTACGTGGTGGGCGCTCCCGCCCAGCCGGACACGCCTGAGGAGCCTGATCCGGTGGAGCTGGCTGAGCTGACTTACCGATCCGGTAACGTCGTGCGCACGGTGAGCCTCAATGCCTCGGCACTGGCGCCGAAAGACAGTGCAACGCAGAAAAACGTGACGCTTGGCACATCATCGCTACCGTGGAAAGGCATCAACGCTGCCGCAGCAAGCATCGATAATTTTACCGCCGGCAACGGAGCTCACCGGATTGGAGCCGCTTACAGCAGTCTCGGCTTTTTTGGGGCTTCGCCGCAAACGGTAAAAACAGTCTACACGTCCTCGGCGAATCAGGGCTACTCCGCCGCAACATCGAGCAATTACCTTAACGTCCTCAATAATGTTGTCGGCATCCTAAAGGCCTATGGCCTCATCAAAACGATCTGATGTGCGGTGTCCGATTTGGACACCGCCCCCGAAAGGAGGGATCCACATGATGCAGGGCGATCAGTATTACATCCCCTTCTATTTAACCAATCAGGACGGCACGCCTGTCACCTCTGCCGATGTTTCGGTGGTGGAGATGATGATCGGCACCATCCGCAAGGTTTGGCCGACAGACGGCAGCTACGACGCCGAAAACCATGCTTTTCTTTTCCCGGTGACGCAGCAGGAGTCCTTTAGCCTGCTGGCCACCGCGCAGCCGGTGCAGGCGAGAGTCTACTTTGCCACCGGCGCCGTGGTCGGCGGCAAGGCCGGCCCCGTCCTCATCGACCTCAGCCGGTCCAGGGAGGTGCTCGCCCCGTGAGAGAGATCCGCATCACCCTGGGCGCGCCCATGTCCGTCACGGTCCGTCTGGGAGTCCCCGTCGCGCTGGTCGCGGACGCCGCGACCTACGACGGGCCCTACGACGTGACGCCTGATTTTGCGGGCACGACGCTCTACACGGCGGGTCAGCTGATGTCCCGCAACGTGGAGGTCGAGCCCATCACCGTGTCCCGCACGGACAATCTGTCCGGCGGCAAGACAATCTACATCGGAGGTGCAATCTAATGCCTAACACTTACAACAACAAGGTCGTCCTCGCCTCCGGCGAGGTCTTGATCGATCTGACCGCCGACACCGTCGACGCCGCCCATCTGCTCTCCGGCTACACGGCCCACGACAAGAGCGGCGCTCCCATCACCGGCTCATGCGATTACGACAGCGACACGTCCGACGACACCGCCGCCGTCAGTGAGATCCTCGCCGGCAAGACGGCCCACGCCCGGGGCGCGCAGCTGACGGGTACCATGCCCAACCGCGGCGGCGTCAACGGGACGATCGCCACCAAGACGGGTCAGTACACCATTCCCCAGGGCTACCACGACGGCTCCGGCAAGGTGTCCATCGACGCCACCGAGCAGGCCAAGCTGATCCCCGGCAACATCCGCGAGGGCATCACCATCCTGGGCGTGGAGGGCACGATGTCCGGCTCAGAGTCGGAAAACAAGCAGGCCAAGGCCGTGACGCCCACTTTCGCCCAGCAGGTGGTGCTGCCCGACACCGGCTACACCTGCCTGTCCCAGGTCACCGTGGCGGCGATCACCGTGACGTATAGCGACAACGCCGCCGGCGGTCAGACCGTGACCATCGGCGCGTCGGCCTGATGGCCGCGAATAAGGTGGTGCTGGCAAACGGCACCACCCTCATCGATCTGACGTCCGACACCGTGGCCGCCGGGAGCCTGCTCTCGGGGGCCACGGCGCACGACGCCTCCGGCGCAGCCATCACGGGCACCATGCCCAACCGCGGCGGCGTCACCGGGGCGATCGTTAGCAAGGCGGGCGTCTACACCGTCCCCCAGGGCTATCACGATGGATCCGGCACCGTGGCCATTGACGCCGCCGAGCAGGCAAAGCTGATCCCCAGCAACATCAAGCAGGGGGTGACGGTCCTCGGCGTCGAGGGCAGCCTGGCTGCTTCGTCACAAACCCGATGGCGGTTCGGGCGTTATCTGGTAATTCACGTCAAGAAAATGGTGATCGGCTCAAACAACGGTGTAACGAACACGGCAAATTATCAATCGTATCTCCTGGCAGAGAGCGGCCTTCCCGGCTCGTTTCTGGGTTTCAGCATGCTTGAAAAGAAAACATCTTACGCGCAAAATGAGATTCTCTCGGCGCAAGGCATGAACTGTTACCGCTACAGAGGTAGCTTAATTAGCAAGGCCAGCTGGAATGTGGCCAGCTATGACGCCATTGCAGTGCCGGGCACGGAAATCATAGTTGCCACGACGGAATGGCTGAATCCAACTACGGTTGATGCTGGTGATGATGCTTAATACGCGCTAAATAAAATAATTGAAGAAAGAAGGAAGTTTGATGAGCATTTTTTGGCACACCGAGCGGCCTGCAGGCTTTGCCGATGGGAAATTTCTCTATTACCGGGAAGGCACATGCCACGAAGATGATGTTAAACCCACCGGCGCCGATGCTGCAGATCTGGCCGAAGCGTCGATGCTGGTTGAATCGTCCGGCCTGGTGAGCTTTTACAACCGGGAAGACGATAAATGGGATCCCATGTTCAGCGTCAAGGAGGCTGCCCTGTGATCAATCATGATTTTTTGATGGGTTATGCCGCCGGCAAAGGGCTCGGCGGCGGTGGAGGCGGCGGGTCTGGTATTGAAAATGTTACGTGGCATCAGTGCCCCGCGGCGGTGCGGAGCTATCTGGCGGAGGTGGATTACACCGGCGCGGCCTACACGGATAGCGATGTCCAAAATTATGCGCCCACGCCGGCAGTGACGGCCAACACTAAGCCGATCGGCAAAACGGTTGACAGCGTAACGTTTTACAACGAAATCCCGCTTGTAAAAACGCCGTTTGCAACCGCCAACAAAGCAGGGACGGTGAAGCCCCTTGACCGCCTGCGGTGGATCAACAGCGCCACCAGCAACATGAGGGACCTGGGCGGCTGGGCCTGTGACGGCGGCACCGTAAAATATGGATTGCTGTTCCGGTCTGGCAACCCTGCGGCAGCGGATGAAGACCTGGTTATCAACCAGCTCGGAATCCGCGTGGAAGTGGATCTGACCGCGGACAACGTGGAAGCATTCCCCGGAAAACTGCGCTATGTTTGCCATCCGAGCTACGCGATGTACAGTCTTGCCGACACCGGGGCATGGCGCACCAACTTGCGGGCCGTTTTTGACGCCGTTACGCACGGCGAGCCCGTGATTTTCCACTGCTCCATGGGCGCGGACAGAACCGGAACGCTGGCATGTGTGCTGGAGGGCCTGCTGGGAATGAGCCAGAGCGACATCGACAAGGATTACGAGCTTACGAGCTTTTACAGCGAGAGGGCCCGTAATGGCAACTATCAAGGAGGCACCAGTGATTGGGCGCATCTGATCGGGCAGATCGAGGCGTTGAGCGGCAGCACCTTTCGGGATAAGTGCGTCACCTTCGCGGTGTCGCTGGGATTTACCGCCACGGAGATTAACGCTTACCGCGCCGCCATGATCGACGGCACGCCTGAAACGCTGACCCCGGCCGTCCCGACGGTCACGGTGTCGAAAACGCTGGCACACTGCACGATTGACAATGCGGCGGCAAGCGCACCGATGTATCAGCCCTACGAGGCCGTCATCACGCCGGGCGGCGGCTATAAGCTGGATAGCGTGGCAATCACGATGGGCGGCGTTGACGTTAAGGGGAGCGTTTACAGCGAGATAGAGTATCCAGCAAACCGCGGCTTGATCTCCATCCCGCGGGTAACGGGGAATGTCGTTATAACCGCTTCGGCTACGGCCGCAACGGAAAATGAAATCCCGATCTCGACGGATGAGCAGGGCAACATTTACAACGGCACGGGCTATAAGGAAGGATATAGGCTCAATTCCTCCGGCGTGGAAACGGCGGCAAGCGGGCAGAATGTCACGGGTTTCATCCCGTTCACGCAAGGCAAACAGATCTTCTTTGATGGCTTTACGGGGGCTGAGGGCTCAAACGGCGGCATCTGTTTTTACGGGGCTAATCATGCGTTTATTGCGGCCTATCGCGTTGTGCGCATGATCTCTGATGGGGTGCTCGTTGCGGGCGAGGCGCTTACTTTTACGCCCGGCACAACCGTTTATGACGGCGGCACCGGCACGATGAAGGACATCACGGCGGCGGCCTATGTCCGGTTTTCCACCAAAAATGAAACGCCCGGCGACATGGTGTGCGTAATCGCCGATCCGCCTGTCAATTACACGGAGGGCGGCGTCACGGCGCATTTTACGGTTACGGAGGCAATTTCGGCCACCAGTTGGTACACGGCGATCCCGTCGTCCAGCCCATTGGCGGCGGTTATCGCGCAGCACCGCAACGATGCTTCGCTTGGCGTAATGTGGTACAAAACGACGCCATCTGCCGATATCGGGCTTGGCTTTGTCGCCGCTAAAAACGCAAAAATCGGCAGCAGCGCGGAAAACCAGGGCGCTCAATTCAGGACTTCGGCCACGGGCGGCGCGTCCATCACCTCGATGCCTACCGTCAATCTGCTGGACGGGACGAATGGCGTGACCGGGAGCGTCGGCGCTGTGCGGGTCAACGCGGATGGAAGTGTCGACCTTTACGTCTACTACGGCTACCCGCTGCTGGCCGGTGATTATGTGCTGGCCGTGACGTGGTAAGAAGGAGGAAGAAAATGAATCGCGAAATCTTTGTGACTTACATCATCCCCATCATCATGGCGGTGTTTACCGCCGTCGCCGGTTGGCTCGGCATGCAGATCAAGGCCATGTGCCAGCGGTATTTGGACAACCGGACCAAACGCGACGTGGCCCGGACCTGTGTCAAGGCGGTGGAGCAGCTCTACTACGACCTCAGCGGCCCCGAAAAGCTGAAAAAGGCGCAGGAGGGCATCGTGGCCATGCTGCAGGAAAAGGGCATCCCCATTTCGGAGCTGGAAATGAACACGCTTATTGAATCCGTCGTCTGCGAGTTTAATCACGGTGCCGGCATCGGCGAGCTGCTGGCGCTGCCGGAGGTCGATCAGACCGCCGAGCCCTGCTATGAGGCTCTGGTCTACAACGAGGAGGAGGGGGCGTCCGAATGAGGGTCATGGCCTTTCGGCGGATCTCCGTCCTCCAGGCCACCGGCGCGGCCGATCCAAAAAGCTACATCGACGCCGGGGATCTCTGCGAGCTGGGGCCGCGTACGCTCTCCGGCCTCTGGCCGGTGACCTATCCCACCTCCCGCGGGCCGAAGACGCGCTGGCTGCGGGAGCTCCGGGGCTTTTTAGTAAACCAAAATGATTACGCCTCCATCCCTTACCCGGCCCCGGGTTACGAGCAGGCCACCGTCAAAAGCGGCGGCTGCGGCGTCTGCGCCGCCGTAAACGCCCTGGGCGCGCTGATCGGCGTCCGCGTCCCCGTGGCCACCATGGCCCAGTTTTCCCGCGCCTGGGGCGCGAGGGTGCCCGGCGGGACCGACATGCGCCGGCTGACCGAAAAGCTCGAGATCGCTTATCGCGTGATCTGCAGACAGACGTCCAGCGCGGCCGAGCTGCGGGCCCATCTGGCGTCCGGCGGCGTGGCCATCTGCAACACGGCGGGGCGCGGGCTCTTTTCCACCGGCGGCCACTACATGGCCATCCTGGGCGAGCTGGACGGCAGGCTCTGCATTGCCGACTCCGGCCTCTATGCCGGCAAATACAGCTCCGCCGCCCGCCGGAAAAAGGTCTCCGTGTCCGGGGATCTGATCTTTGCGTCTGTGTCCGATTTGGACACCGACTGCGTGGGCCGCAGCCCGCGCTATTATCTGCTGTCAAAGCAAGGATGAGGAGGCGATGCCTATGTGGTATCAGATCCTGCTGGCAATCGTGGGAGGCGCCGCAGGTGCTGCCCTGATCAATCAAGTGGGGGAGTCCCTCCGGGAGCGCCGCCGCCGGAAGGACATAACGGAGGATCGGGAGAGCAGCGACATGGCAGCCGTCAAAGTGGCGCTCAAGTGGGTGCTCTACGATCGGATCCGATTTTTGGGCCAGGCCTTTTTGCGGGAGGGCGAGATCGACTTTGACGATCGCCGGCTCCTCAACGAGATGCATAAAAGCTACCACGACGGCCTCGGCGGCAACGGCGACCTCAATGTGCTGATGGAGGCCGTCAACGATCTGCCGCTGCGGCAATAACTTTAATCCCTCGGGAGATCTCCCGAGGGATTTTTTCGGTGTCCCGCTGTGCACCGTGCAGGGATGGGCGTTGGGTGAGAGGGAGTGCCCCACCTACGTCCGCCGCATGATGGCCGAGCTCACCGGGCTGATCCGCTGACTGGCAAAATGGTCTAACGGGAGCGCCCTCTCTCGGGCTCCCGCCGCCCAGCGCGCCGGGATCAGTCTCTCCACCCACGTGGAGCAGCTGCTCACCGCCAAAGGCACACGTTAAAGACACACGCCGCGCTGCGATCCTTGATTTCAAAGGCGCGGAGACACCCTGTTGATGGGTTCGATTCCCCTCGCCTCCACCAAACGGACATTGCACGAACACCTATTATTTCCGCGGCGGTTTCGCCGAGCTGGTGTGGCTGTAATGTCAACGCGAAAACAGAGGGTCAAGGTTTTGCGCCTTGACCCTCTGTTTTATTTGTTATCTTCTTTCCGCTCTTGTTCCTCCAACCATTCCTCAAACTCCCTTTGCCCCTGTTCGCTTTCATAGTACTTCCGTATCTCTGGAACGAGGAACCGTGCAAAGGAATCTATGATCGCCTGCGGAAGCTCAATGTCGTGAGGCTCCTTTCTGACTTCCTTATCGGACATGGTGGGTATCTCCAGAATATTCAGTTTTCAAGGTGCAAATCAATCTCGTTCTTCCCTTCCTTTCTGCGGCGCGTGCCGCTGCTGGATTTCCCGCCGGACCTCCGGCGGGATTTTTGCTACCAGCGCCCGGAGCTGTTCGTTCTCCTGTTTGAGCCGGGCCGCCTCCAGCTTTTTTCGGATGCTGGTTTGGTCGGCGACCTTTTCTTTCAGTCCCGTGTTCTCCTGCGTCAGATAGTCAATCGTGGCTTGGTACTTCTTCACCTGCCCCAAATGGGCCTCCAACCGGGGAAAGAACTTGTTAAGTAACGTAAGGGCTTCCTCTTTCTTCTTCCCGGCGTTCATCATGGTGATCTCGGAGATAGACTGCTCGATGGCTTTCTGCTGCTTGATAAGGCTGACGGACTGCTTGAACAGCCATGTGGGGATGTACTTCCGTTTGCAGCAGACCGAATAGGAGATGCTTTGCGGACAGAGGCACGGTTCGCCGTCATCCAATAGAAGGCAGTTGCCATTGTCGTAATTGCAGCAGGCTTTCCGGATGAGGGCGTTGGCCCGCTTGCGCTGTGCGGGCATCATGCGGGGGAGGGAGCCGTCCGCATTCCGTTCAATGGATGGCAGATCGTATTATTGGATGACTTGTCCTCCTGTTACTATATATTTGCCCCTTGATTTATGGCAGCCAGCCATAGGCATGGGACATCTCATTGCCTAAACTGTTAGAATAGCGAGGTAATGGTCTGACCTTCGCCTCCAAGGGCTTTTACGTCCGTAGGAAAGTCAG
>JAFSZV010000009.1 GCA_017455565.1 Clostridia bacterium | reverse complement strand
TTGCGGCTCTCGCACTCCTCTGCCTACGCTTAAACCTCACCTCGCGGCTTCGGCTCCAAGACTGAGTACCGGCTGCTCGCTACGCTTTGCCGGACAAGGACTTTCACCTTGCTGTTCTACCTGCACCGTACCGGCGCACCCTCTTGTCCCCACTGTATCACAAAAGGCGCGCTTCCGCAAGAGAAACCGCCGGGGAAACGGCGTTTCTCCGGCGGTTCGGTCACATCTCCCGGTGTTTGCTCATAATGTCCTTGAACAGCTCCCGCGTGGTGGGCGGCGTATAGGTAATGGCGTTGGCCCCGGCGCGGATGGTGTCGCGAATGGTCTCGTTCATATTGCCGCCCGAGGCGATGATGGGCACATCCGGCAGCTTTTCCCGGATGGCCGCCACGATCTCCGGCGTGCGCTCCGCGCCGGCCACATTGAGGATGGCCGCTCCCGCCGCGATCCGCGCCGCCGCGTCGGTGTCGGCTTTTACGATGGTGATGACCACCGGGATGTCCACCGACTGTGCAACCTGGGTCAGATTCTCGTTGGAAATCGGAGCGTTGAGCACCACGCCCATGGCGCCCTGGGCCTCGGCGTCCTTTGCCAGCATCACGGTGCGGCGGCCGCTGGTCACGCCGCCTCCCACCCCGCAGAACACGGGGATATAGGACGCTTTGATGATGGCGTCGCTGATGATCTGCTGGGGCGTAAAGGGATAAACGGCAAAGACGGCGTCGGCATCGCAGTTGCGGATAATAGCCAGATCGGTAGTGAACACCAGCGATTTGATCCGGCGCCCGTTGATAACGATGCCGCTGGCCTCGTAGGTGGCCTCCGGCATATTCAGGATCCGGTGGCGCAGACTGCTCTGGATCCGGGGCATATGCATTTTTCCGTTGTCCATTCCGGTCGCTCCTTTCTGACGGCTGAAAGCCGTATCATCGGTAAGGGTGCTTTTATTATACAGAAAAACCGCCCGAAGAATGTGAACATTTTGTTACAAAAAAGAAAAATCCGCGCAAAAAAAGGCGGCAAACGCCGCCCTTTTGAATCGGAGCTATCGGTCCCACTTGGCGATGAGCGCCGCCAGCTCGGAGGCAAACCGTTTGAGGTCCTTGTTGGTGCCGCCCTTGTTGTGGGCGATGGCGTCCAGCAGCTCCTGCCCGCGGGCCCTGAGGGCCTTGAATGCCTCGCTCTCGCCGGGCACGGCCGCCCTGCGCTCGGGGGTATGGCCCTCGTGGATCAGACGGTTTTCCAGCAGGTCATAGACCTCGCCCAGCTCGGGGCCGTGGGCCTCGAAGCCCATCACCCGCAGCCGCTCCACGTATTTGGGAATCACCTGGGGATCGCCGTGGACTACGAAAACCTGCTGGGGCTTGGGAGAAAAGGCAGAGATCCACTGCACCAGCCCGGTGAGACCCGCGTGGGACGACAGACCATGGAAGTTGACGATCTTCGCCCGAACGGCGATCTCCTCGCCAAAAAGCTTGATGGCGTCGGCACCGTCCAGAAGGCGGCGTCC
Source organism: Clostridia bacterium (assembly GCA_017455565.1). Classification (GTDB taxonomy): domain Bacteria; phylum Bacillota; class Clostridia; order Oscillospirales; family Butyricicoccaceae; genus UBA4644. The sequence goes on along the minus strand of JAFSZV010000009.1, from coordinate 10,002 downwards.
CACGCTGCCCTCGGCCTGATAGCCCACAAAAACCACGGAGCACTCCGGCCGCCACAGATTGTGCTTGAGGTGGTGGCGAATGCGGCCCGCGTCGCACATGCCGCTGGCCGAGATGATGACCTTGGGGATGCGGTCTTCGTTCAGGGTGCGGGACTCCTCGGAGGTCTCGGTGAGGCGCAGGTCCGGGAAGGTGAGCATCCGCACCTTGCTTCGCACCAGCTCCTGAGCCTCCTCGTCGATATAACCAGTGAGATCGCCGTCGTAGATGGTGGTGGCCTCTTTTGCAAGGGGGCTGTCCACATAAACGGGGAAATCGGGCATACTGGTCACAAGCCCCTGTTGCTTGATCTCGCGGATAAAATACAGCAACTCCTGAGTGCGGCCCACGGCAAAGGCGGGGATGATCACGTTGCCGCCCTTGGCAAAGGTGCTGTCCATGATCTCAGCCAGCGCCTCGGTATAATCGCCCTCGTTTTCGCCGTGCTCCCGGTCGCCGTAGGTGCTCTCAGTAAGGACGTAATCGGCCTCGGAAAGATAGCTGGGATCGCGGATGATAGGCTGATTCAGGTTGCCCAGGTCGCCGGAAAAGACAATTTTTTTGGTGACGCCCTCTTCGGTGATCCACATTTCCACGATGGCCGAGCCCAGCAGATGGCCCGCGTCCAGAAACCGGATCTCGACGCCCGGGCACAGCTCGAACTTCTGGTCGTAATCGTGCCAGACCAGATGCTGCAAAGCAATGTTGGCGTCATCCACGGTATAAAGGGGCTGCACCGGTTCGCGTCCGGCACGCTTGCCCTTCTGGTTGGCCCACTGGGCGTCGCTCTCCTGAATGTGAGCGCTGTCCAGCAGCATGATCCGCATGAGCTCGCAGGTCAGACGGGTGGCCACCACTGGGCCGGTATAGCCCTGCTGATAGAGCATGGGGATCCGGCCGGTGTGGTCGATATGGGCATGGGTGGCGATAACGTAATCTACCTCGCCGGGATGAAAGGGCAGCGCGTTGTCGTCGATCTCGTCGCCGCCCTGCTGCAGGCCGCAGTCCACCACAATGCGCTTGCCGCAGGCGTCGATGCAGTGGCAGCTTCCCGTGACGGCGCGGGCCGCGCCGTAAAAGGTTATCTTCATGCTTTTCCTCCTGAACGTCATACTTTTCTGAGGATATTCTATCACGCTTTCCCGAGAGAAACAACGGCTTGTGAAAAAAAGTGAGAAAGAATTTTAGAATCGCTTTTTTCATCCGGGCGCCCGGTTGGGAAAAAGGGCCGCACCCTTTTTCGGATGCAGCCCTCAAAAAGCAAGCGCAATTGCGCTATTTCCTGCCCGCAAGACAGAGGGACAGGAGAAAAAACAGGATGGAAACCGCAAGATTCGCCGCCAGGCGCGCCGCCGTCTTCTCGTCGGGCGTGAGAGGGCGCGCCGCGGGGTTGGCGTCTTCTTCTAGATAATCGGCCATGTCTCCCGTCCGCCGTTTGGGCGGGGGTTTTTTCACAATCACACGGGGGCCCTTCATCCCATCCAATTTGAGATAAGCGACCCAGGCCAGACCGAAAAACACCGCCGTCATCAGGGCAAAGACCGTTTCGGCCGCGGGCGAACCCCGGGGGCGCAGAACCCGCTCCCACAGGGCGGCGGCCCCGATCCCCCCCAGCGCCCGCAGGACGGCCATCGACAGGGCCGCCCTGCGAACAGGCGTACTTTTCATCAGCCTCCAAAAGCGGTTTGCGGCCATAAAAGCGCCTCAGGCCTGCAGCGCGGCGCGATAGGATTCCAGCTCGGCGGCATTTCCGTAAACGAAATGCCCCGGCAGGATCTCGCACCACACGGGCTTTTCCTCCGTGTAATCATGCACCGAGGGGTCATAGACCACCAGCCGCTTGTTCCGCTCCACTGCGGGATCGGGCTCGGGAATGGCGGAAAGCAGCGCCCTGGTATAGGGATGCAGCGGATGCCGAAACAGCTCCTCAGCCTCACTGAGCTCCACGATGCGCCCCTTGTAAATGACGGCGATCCGGTCGGCAATGAACCGCACCACGCTCAGATCGTGGGCGATGAACAGATAGGTCAGCCCATAAGTGGCCTTAAGCTCGTTCAGCAGGTTGAGCACCTGGGCCCGGATGGACACGTCCAGCGCCGAGATGGGCTCGTCCGCCACGATAAACTCCGGCTTCATAACGAGAGCACGGGCGATTCCGATGCGCTGCCGCTGTCCGCCGGAAAACTCATGGGGAAACCGACTGGCAAACTCGGGCAGCAGGCCCACTTCGCAAAGGGCCTTCCGGACCATCTCCTGCCGTTCGTCCTCATCCCGGTACATATGCAGATTGCGGATGCCCTCGCTGACGATATAATCCACCTTGGCGCGCTCGTTCAGCGAGGCAAGCGGGTCCTGAAAGATCATCTGGCAGCCCTTGATGACCTGGTGGTCCAGCTCCTTGGATATCCGGCCGCTGATCCGCTGCCCCTTATACAGGATCTCGCCCGCCGAAATGGGATTGATGCGGGTGATGGCCCGGCCGATGGTGGTTTTTCCCGAGCCGGATTCGCCCACCAGGGCAAAGGTCTCGCCTCGGTAGATCTCAAAGCTCACATCGTCCACCGCCACGAATTTCTTCCGGCCCGTTCCAAAGGTCACCTGCATACCCCGCACCTCGATCAGGGTCTCCCGGTTGGGATCCTCGTGGGGGTGGCGGGTGTCGCTGCCGTAATCCACGGTCATCCGCCCGCTGAGGCGTTTGATGGAATCGGGCTGCTCCACCCGGGGCGCGCGGGGATCCAGGAGCCAGGTTTTCGCTTTGTGCGTAGAGGTGACTTCGAAATAGGGAGGCTCTACCTTATAGTCGATCTGCAGCGCCTGCCGGTTGCGCGGAGCAAAGGCGTCGCCGGTGATCCGGTTGAACAGGTTGGGCGGCGTCCCCTCGATGGTGGGCAGCTTTTCGCCCTTGACGCCCAACTGGGGCAGCGCCCCCAAAAGCGCCCAGGAATAAGGATGGCGGGGATCGTAAAAGATCTCTTCCGCAGCGCCGATCTCGATGATCTGACCTGCGTACATCACCGCCACCCGCTCGGCGACGTTGGCCACCACGCCCAGATCGTGGGTGATGTAGATGATGGTCATGCCGAACTTCTTCTGCAGGTCGCGGATGAGCGCCAGAATCTGGGCCTGAATGGTCACATCCAGCGCCGTGGTAGGCTCGTCACAGATCAGGATGCGGGGACGGCAGGCCACGGCAATGGCGATGACCACCCGCTGGCGCATCCCGCCGGAAAACTCATGGGGATATTGATTAAACCGGCGGGCGGCGTCGGGGATGCCCACCAGCTCCAGCATATGCAGCGCCTCTTTCCGCGCCTCGGCCGGCGAGAGCTGCTGGTGCAGGAGGATCGACTCCTCCACCTGCTGCCCGATGCGCTTGAGCGGATTGAGGCTGGTCATCGGATCCTGCATGACCATGGCGATCTTGCCGCCGCGGATCCGGCGCCAGTCCTTTTCGCTTTTCAGCAGGGCGATGTCCTCGCCCTCGAACAGGATGCTGCCGCCGGTGACCGAGCCGTTCTGATCCAGCATCCCCAAAAAGGACTTGGTGAAAACCGACTTTCCGGAGCCCGATTCGCCTACGATGGCCAGCGTTTCGCCCTCATACAGATCCAGCGAGCAGCCGCGGATGGCGGTAAGGAGGTCACCCCGCAGACTGAATTGGATCTCCACGTCTTTTGCCGAAAGGATGATCTTCTCTTTTTTCATAAGCATTCCTTTCCTCACACGTGGTTTCTGGGATCCGCGGCGTCGCTGAAGGCGTTGCCGGCCAGATAAAAGGCTACCGTAACGATGGACACAATGGCTGCCGGAAAGATCAGCAGATAGGGATAATCCAGAAAATAGGCCCGGGAATTGCGCAGCAAGATCCCCAGCGAGGGCGTGTTCACATCCAGTCCCAGTCCCAGATAGCTCAGCGTGGTCTCATAGCCGATGGTGCTGGGAATCGACAGCGCCAGCCGCAGGATGATCACGCTGATCAGATAAGGCAGGATATTGCGGGACAGGATGGTCCCCAAACGGGTCCCCAAGCAGCGGGACGCGAGATTATACTCCCGGTCCCGGTACATGAACACCAGATTTCGCACGTTTTTCGCCATGTAGATCCAGTGAAACAGGATGAGCGTGATACACATGATCCAGAAGCTCCGCCCTATCATCAGGGCGATCAGGGTCATGTAAATAATGGTGGGGACACTGTAAAGGATATTGTAGATCTCGGTGAAGAACCGGTCCAGCTTGCGGACATAGCCCCACAGGCATCCCAGCACCACGCCCACCACGCACTCGCCCAGCGCCACGATGGCCGCCAGCTTGATGGAGGTCTGGGTGGCGTACCACACCTGGCACCAGTAATCCCGCCCGATGTTATCGGTGCCGAACCAGTATTCCCTGTTGGGGGAAATGAACATCTGCCGGTTGTCGGGCACCAGATTGTCGTATTGATATTTCCCGATGGCCAGCGCCACGAAGGAAAAGATGAATACCGCCAGAAACAGGATTACCATAGCAACGGCGAACTTTTTCTTCAGGAAAATGCGCCAGACGCTTTTCCAATAGGAATAATCGCTGTAACCGGTACGCTCGGCCTCCTCCGGGTGATATTCCGCAAAGCTGAACAGATTCTCTTCGGAGTCCCCGGTCATCTGCTCCAGCGCGTCGGTGGAATAGATCCGGCCGCCCTGATCGGGCATTTCGTCGAACATGGTCTGGATGGAATCGGTCATCTGCTCTCACCGCCCTTTCCCGTCAGCCGGATACGCGGATCGAACGCCGACATGAGCAGATCGCCCAGGAACATCCCCATTACGCCCATAGAGGCGTAAAGCATGACCAGGATCTGCACCACGTTGGTGTCATAGCGATTGATGGAGTTGGTCAGAAGCGGCCCCATCCCCGGCACGGAGAAAAACCGCTCCACCAGCAGCGAGCCGCCGATGGTCAGCAAAAACGTGGTAGGAAGATTCTGCGCCATGGGGACAAAGGCGTTGCGCAGCACGTGGCGAAACATGATACCCCGCGGGGTCAGTCCCTTGATCCGCGCCAGCTTGATGTAATCCTTCGTCATTTCGTCCACCATATAGCGGCGCATCCACAGCGCATAGCCGGCAATCGACCCCATGGCCAGACAGACGACGGGCAAGATGCTGGACGTGGTCGTTTGCCGGGTAGAATACATGGCCGGAAGCCCCAGTAGGCGTACGCCCAGGATATAGATCAGCGAATAGGATACCAGCCGGGGCACCGCGTTGATGAAAATGGTATAAGCGGTGCCCAGATGATCAAAAACGCCGTCCTTGTGCCGCGCCTGCAGGATCCCCATGGGGATCCCCACCAGCAGCGAGATGATCAGCGCCATACAGCCCATCCGCATGGAGATGCCGAAGCGGTCTCCGATCACCTCGGTGACGGGCTTGCCGTTCATGATCCGCCGCGACGTTCCCAGGTCGCCCCGAAACACGGCGGCGTAAAACCGCCCCAACTGGACAAACGCGCTGTCCTTCAGCCCCGCCGCCTGCAGGATATCGTCTTTCTGCTCATCAGTCAGCTTGATCAATTCATCTTCCGTAAAATAATAGTCGGTCGGCATCAGACGAAGCAGCAGAAACACGATCGTCACAACGACGAAGACCGTCAGCAGCGATTGCAGCAGTCTTTTGATCGTGTATTTCAGCATTTTTTACTGTTTCGCCCCCGTCTCATAAGCCGCTGCGAAGGCATCGTATTCCGCCGTGGTATAGGCGTCCTCGGAGGTCTCCCAGTTGACGAACCGGTTGGTCTGGCAGCCGTAAAGGGCATAGATCTTGGAATAGTCGTTGGCGTGGGTCACCTGCCAGGCGACGTTCTTATACCAGGGGATCACCAGCGCGTGCTCGATCATATAGACCTCGGCCTGCGCGTAGGCCTCATAGCGGGCGTCCATATCGTCCACGATGGCGGCCGCCTCATTCACCATCTGGGTATATTGCCGATAGGTATCAATCAACTGCGGATCGGTGGCGTCGTTGATCTTGGAATAGGCATCGGAATAATAGGCGTTATCCTCGCCGTAGGTCTCCTGACCCAGATAGTTCTGCGGGTCGCCGTAATCCGCGCCCCAGCCGTTGATGTAGAAGGAAGCCTTTTTGGGATTGCGCACCTCGTTGGCGATGGACGAGATATAGGTGCAGATGTTGAGCACACAGAAATCGTCGCCCAGACAATCGGTAAAAATCTGCTTGAGCACGTTGGCCGTATCCAGCGCCGTCTGGCTGGAACCGGAGATATAATAGTCCGCCTGGACCGGGAAAGTGACACCCTGCGCCGCCAGCTCTTCCATAGCCTGCGCCTTATAGGCCTGCGCCTTTTCCGCATCCAGCCGGGCAAAGGACTGACCGTCGGGATTGATACCCAGCAGCTCCCGCACGCGGGCGGTGTACTCCGTCCCGTCGCTGAAGGACACCAGATTGTTCATAGTATAGGTGTAGTTGGCGCACTTCTGCGGGTTGATGAAGTTGGTGCGGGAGAGATAATTGGTGGCGTCCAGCCCGTAATACCATGCCAGACGGAAGGCCTCGTTGGCCACAGCCTTGTTCCAGTTGTCGTCGGGCGTCACGCCATCCTCCAGATTCTTGTCATAGCAAAGATGGATCTGATAAGAATACTTGGTGGGACGGGCTTCCGCCAGATTGTTGTGCAGCTCGTGGCGCTCGTTGTTGTAAATAGTGGTCAGGTTGCTCTCGGTGAGATCCACGTGGTCCAGCTGACCGGCCTGATACATCTGGAAAGCTACGTCGGCGCTCTCCACCATCTTGTAGGTGACAGTGTCGAACCGCTTGCAGCTCTCGTCCCAGTAATTCGGGTTCTTGGTGAGAACCTTTTCATTTTCAGCCACAAAGGTGGTGATGGTATAGGGGCCGGTGTACCACATATTGTCATAGGTGCAGGCCCGGAAGCCGTCGACGCCAAGCTCCTCAATGAGCGCCGGCGCCGCGGGATACAGGCAGTTGTAGGTGGCCAGCGTGGGGAAATAAGGCATGGGCGCCAGACAGGTATAAACCAGCGTGTGCTCATCCCGCGCCTCGATGCCCACCATGGTCAGGAAAGTATCCAGCCCCAGTGCTTTGCCCTCGTCCTCGGGAAGCTCCTTGGTGTAGTTGTAATACTCCGCGGCGCCCTGGATCATCTCCGTGGGCATGGAGGTGTTCTTGGCCTCGTTCTTGTGGAAGTTCAGCACCCATTCCAGGCCGTAAAGCCAGTCAGAGGCCACCAGGTCGGCCATGGGGTTGCCCTGATAATCCACCCACTTGATGCCGGGGCGGATCTGGAAGGTCCAGGTCTTTCCGTTGTCCTCGGTGCTCCAGCTTTCGGCGGCTGCGGGGATCATGTTGCCGTAGCTGTCATGGGTGATCAGCGGATCGATGCAGTTGGTCAGCACCTGCAGTTCTTTGTTGTTCTGACTGTAAAGGATGTTGAAGGTTTCCATTTCATTGACGGTGGTCAGATAGGTCACCCAGTTTTTCAGTTCCTTTGCCGTTTGCGTCACCGGCGGCTGGGGCCCGCCGGCGTTTGGATCGGACACTTCCTCTCCGGGCCCGGTGTTCGGCGGCGCAGGCGTCTTCGTGCAGGCCGCAACGCTCACCAGCAGCGCGGCGATCAGCAGCAGCGCTGCCAGTCTTTTTTGTGTTGTCATCAGAATTCCTCCTTTTTTGATATATACCGCGCTTTCCTAAAAACAAATGGCGGCGCGCGACAGCCGTCATTCATTCTTCCGCCGGACTGGCCGGCAGGCATATTTCAGATCCGCAGATCGAAATATCCGTTTCCGGGTGGTCGCATGCCCGCGCACAGCCGGGCAACTCCGCCCTCAATGGCCGTCGAAAACCTATTCTTCTACGTGTAACCGATTATATCAACACCCTACACACGGATAACTAATGTTTTCTCGCTTTTTTTAGTTTTTACAGAAATTTTTCCGATTGTCGCATCTTTTTCCGCCACTTTTTCAAAAATAAAAAAAGATCCGCCCAAAGGCGGATCTGAGACATGCCGGAATACGGCGGTCTTTTTCAGTCGATATCCTGTTCCACGGTCTCCAGCGGGATCTCCAGTTGGGCGGGATCTTCGATGATCTTGCGGAACAGGCGGAAAGAGCGGGCGTAATAGAGGCCATCGCACACGCGCTCGTCGGCCACGATCATCACGGTGAGCACCTTGCCGGGGACCACCTGGCCCGTCACCCTGTCGATGACCGGCTTTTTCTGCTCCTTGCCCACGGCGACGAACTGGCTGGTGGTGCCCAGATCATAGATATGGTGATAGATGCCCGGGATGCCCAGCGATTTCAGATAGGTGATGAACACCGAGCAGTGGAAGGGGCTCAGCTCCACCAGCTTTGCGGGCAGCAGGCTCCACCGGTCGAGCACACGAATCACATTGGTGGCCAGACGCATCAGCCAGTTGGGCACCGAGGTCAGAAGCTTGGCGGTTTTGTCCACACTGTTGACCGTTTCGGCCTCCTTGTTGTCGTGGATGAGCGCGTCGAACTTCTCCTTGACTTCAAAAATGGTCTCGTGGCCGGTAAAGGGGATCTTAATGGTGGTGCTGCCGGAATGCTCCCGCAGCGACTTCTTCACCGCCATGGACATATAGATCCTATCGTTGGCAAAGACCCGGCCGCCCATGATGAAGCGGTTGAGGGCGGGGCGCTTGGCGTAAAGGCGGACGGTGGCCGCGGCAAAGATATCCAGATAACTGATGTCGACGCCCTCTTCCTTCTTTTTTTGGATATAGGCGTCCAGCGGCGTGCAGTCGATGTCGTCGCTGTAAAACACCTGGGCGTCGGAACGACGGACCATCACGTGGCCCAGGATGCGGTCATAGGGACTCAGGGTTTTCAGATAGCGGGCATGCTTTCTGTGTTTCAGCATCTTTTCTTCCCCCGCGGCAAAGCCGCGGTCTCCTTTTTCTTGTATTGTCAGGCCGCTTACATCATGCGGCGGCGGATCTGATCCATCAGGCGGGCAAAGCCGGTGGCCTCCGGCTGCTCCGGCTGTTGCGGCGCAGGGGCGGGCGGCGCTTCTTCGGGGTCGGGCGCTGTCCCGGGCTCGGCCTCCGGCTGCTCCGGCTGCTGCTCAAAGGGCACCAGACGGTAAGGCCCCGCCAGCAAGCGCTCCAGCTGGCCCGTGGCCCGCTCTACCCGGCCGCACAGGGCGTCGAGGGTGTCGCCGGACACGGCGGCCCGCTGTGCGGGCGGCTGCTCGGCCTCCCGGGAAAGCCGCGCGCAAAGCGACTCCATGGCGCTGAGCCTGCGGGAAAGCTCCTGCTTTTCCTCCCGGCTGCTGCGCTGCAAAAGGTCGTAGGACTCCTTCGCGGCGGCAAGCTCCTCCTCCAGCCGCAGGACCTCCTGCTCCCGGGCTTCGGCGGCGCTTTTCAGCTCCTCCTCCTGCCGAAGACAGGCGCTTTTCTGCGCCCGCAGCTCCTCCATCTCGCCCGTGCGGGCGCTGTCCCGGGCCTGCAGGTCGTTGATCTGCTCCAGCAGGGCCTGGGCGCGGCGGTCGGCCTCGTCCCGCAGGGCGGCGGCGTCGGAAATCTCCCGCTCCATGGCGGCAAGCCGCTCCTGGGCGGCGCCCAGCTCCTCCGTCTGACGCTGCTTTTCTTCCGAAAGATAGCTCACCACGTCTTTTTTCCGAAATCCGCCGAACAGGGCGGTACGAAAGCTCTTATCGCTCATATCCTTACTCCTTTCGGAACGGAAAACCGCTTATCCTCTGTGCTGTTTTTTTCAGTATAACACGTTTTGCGCCGTTTGCAAACTCTTTTAAGTGGAAAAAAGCGGCCCGAAGGCCGCTTCAGCTTGTCAAAGAACCCTCGTTTTTGTTAAGCAAAAGCGAGGGATTTGCTGTATTTGGGCAAAAGCAGCGAGAAAACAAGGCGAGAATAAGAACCTTTCCAGCTCCATTCTGCCAGCTTTTTCAGATTCATCG
>JAFSZV010000035.1 GCA_017455565.1 Clostridia bacterium | reverse complement strand
CTGGGCGACAATGAGTTCGCCATCAAGAAGTTTGATTTTACCATCCGCTTCGGCGATGGGCAGTTAACCTGCTTTGACGAGGTCTATAAGAAGCTGTAAGCGGCAAAAGACAGATGAAACGGCGGCGGGGATCGCTCTCCGCCGCCATCAGAAGCCTTATGGATTATCTTGCCCTTGCTTTTGCCCTTATGAGCGGCGTAGGCGTTGTAGAAACGGTGTAACATTTAATAAAGGGATTCGGTGAGCAGATTGCGGAAAATCCTTTGTTTTCAACGGTTTCAGAGGATTTCATTAAAGCCCTATAATCACTGGCGGATGCCTATGATTTTGGGGAATTCAAATTTATATTTATCGAAAAGGATTTCCCTTGTCCGCACGGATTGCGGGCATCGGATTTGTCCCGGCAAGCTCATGAAACAAAATCGGCGTGACCGCAAGGGTCACGCCGATTTCATATGCTTTCAGCTTCAGGCTCCTCAAAGCCGCTTCCCTGCGAAGGGTGTCCCGGGGTCAGCGCTTTTGATTGCCGAATGCTTACAGTTCCAGATGCTCGTAAATAACGCCGTCGCACAGGCGGCGGGCGCGGGCCAGCTCCTCCTCGGTGCGCACGGTCCAGCCGAACAGGGGGATCTTTTTCTTTTTACAGGTCATGCGAAGGCGGTAATCGATCTTCGACACCTGAAAAGCGATGAAATCCGGTTTAGCCAGCGGATTGAACATCAGATGTCCGGAATAAAACTTGAAGCCGCGGTTTTCCTCCGACAGATTCCCTAGCTGCCCGCGGATGAATTGCGACGCGTGGTGGTGGAGCCAGACCAGCACCTCGGGGTTAAAGGACTCCAAAATAAACTCGCCCGTATAGCGCTCCAGCCGCTCCTTCAGCAGCGTTTCCAGCCGGCCCACATTGGCGGCCTTGTAATTCTTGATCTCGATGAGCAGCGGCACGCGTCCGTTCACCAGCTCCAGCACCTCGTCCAGCGTGGGGATGCAGTATTCCGTGTTTGAAAGACGCAGCTTCCGCAGATCGGCCAGCGACCATTCCTCGATGTTGCCGGGCACCCCCGTCATCCGCTGGAGCTGCTCATCGTGAAAGACCACCAGCTTGTTGTCCGCCGTTGCGTGAACGTCAAACTCGATGGCTTTTCCGGCCTCCGCCGCCCGTTCAAACGCGGGAATCGAATTTTCCGGGATGCCCTGTGCTCCTTTGTGCAGGCCCCGGTGCGCCACCAGGCGGTAATGCTCCGCAAAATCCACGTTGCGTTTTTTTGCCATAACCGACCGCCTCCAATCTCGCATTCTGTTTCTTCAGGTAGTGTAACACATTTTCTGCGTCGAAACAAGCGGGCACGTCTTTCATTTTTGTTACAGCGACGACGGGCGCGTTTCCGCTTGTGCTTGACCTGCCGGAAAATAACAGCTATAATAATTGTGTATGTAATCAAATATCACGATATGAAACAACGTTGAAATAAAAGGAGCCGTTTGTTATGAAATTAGGTATCGTCGGCCTACCCAACGTGGGCAAGAGCACGCTGTTCAACGCCATTACCAACGCCGGCGCCGAGAGCGCCAACTATCCCTTCTGCACCATCGAGCCCAACGTGGGCATGGTCACCGTCCCCGACAGCAGGCTGGATTATCTGGCGGAGATGTATCATCCCAAAAAGTATACGCCCGCCGTCATCGAATTCGTGGATATCGCCGGTTTGGTGAAGGGCGCCTCCAAAGGCGCAGGCTTGGGCAACCAGTTTCTTGGCAACATCCGCAACACCGACGCCATTGTCCATGTGGTGCGCTGCTTTGACGACGACAACATCATGCACGTGGTGGAGGACGCCTCCAAGGCCGTCCCCGTGGACCCCGCCGGCGACATCGAGTGCATCAATCTCGAGCTGATCCTTGCCGACTCCGAAATGGTGGAGCGCCGCATCGACCGGGCAAAGAAAAACGCCAAGGGCGGCGACAAAAAGTTTCTGAAAGAGGCCGAGGTGCTGGAAGGGCTGCTGGCCTGGCTGGATCAGGGCAAGCCCGCCCGCACCTATTCCTGCGGCCCCGACGAAATGGCCCTGATTCGGCAGTCCGATCTGCTGAGCCTCAAGCCCGTGATCTATGCCGCGAACATGGATGAAAGCGGTGTCAGCGCCCCCGAAAGCAACCCCTATTTTCAAACGGTGGCCGCCATCGCAAAGGACGAGGGCAGCCAGGTCCTGCCCATCTGCGCCCGCAGCGAGCAGGAGATCGCCGAGCTTCCCCCCGAAGACCGGGCCATGTTTTTGGAGGAGCTGGGGCTTCAGCAATCGGGTCTTGACCGGCTGATCCAGTGCTCCTATACCCTGCTGGGTCTGATCTCCTTTCTCACCGGCGGCGCCGATGAGGTGCGGGCCTGGACCATCACCCGAGGCACCAAGGCGCCGCAGGCGGCAGGCAAGATCCACACCGATTTTGAGCGGGGCTTCATCCGCGCCGAGGTCATCGCCTTTGACGACCTGAAGGCGCTGGGCTCGATGCAGGCCGCCCGGGAAAAGGGCCGCATCCGCTCGGAGGGCAAGGAATATGTGATGAAGGACGGCGATATCGTCAACTTTTTGTTCAACGTGTAGTGAAAAGCTGAAGGTCTTTACAGAAAGGATCATTTCATGGTTTATGACGTTTTGATTATCGGAGCCGGTCCCGGCGGTATCTTTACCGCCTATGAGCTGACGAAGAAACGGGGCGATCTTAAGATCGCCGTTTTGGAGGCGGGCAATCCCCTCTCAAAGCGGAAATGTCCCATTGACGGGGAAAAGATCAAAAGCTGCGTCCACTGCCCCACTTGCGCTATCATGAACGGCTTCGGCGGCGCGGGCGCTTTTTCCGACGGAAAATACAACATTACCAATCAGTTTGGCGGGACGCTATACGAATACGTCGGCAAAGAGCGCGCGCTAGAGCTGATGCGCTATGTAGATGGGATCAATCTCTCTCACGGCGGACAAGGCACAAAGCTTTACAGCACTGCAAACGGCGGCATTAAAAAGATGTGTCTGCAAAACGGTCTTCATCTGTTGGACGCGCAGGTGCGCCATCTGGGAACGGATATCAACTATACCGTTTTGGAAAGCCTGTTCAATGAGCTCAAGGACAGGGCAGAGTTTCGCTTCAACACGCCGGTGATCTCGGTGGAAAAAACGGCGGAGGGCTATGCCGTCCACACGGCAAAGGAGACCCTGTTCTGCACCCGCTGCGTGATCTCGGTAGGCCGTTCGGGCAGCAAGTGGATGGAAAGCGTATGCCGCGCCCTTTCCCTGCCTACCCGCTCGAACCGGGTGGATATCGGCGTACGCGTCGAGTTGCCCGCAGAGGTCTTCGCCCATCTCACCGACGAGCTTTACGAGAGCAAGATTCTTTATCGAACGGAGAAATTTGAGGATCTGGTGCGCACCTTCTGCATGAATCCCCACGGCGTGGTGGTCAACGAAAACACCAACGGCATCGTCACCGTCAACGGCCACAGCTATGAGGATCCCACAAAGCACACGGACAACACCAATTTTGCCCTTTTGGTGAGCAAGCACTTTTCCGAGCCTTTCAAGGACTCCAACGGCTATGGCGAGAGCATCGCCCGGCTGTCCAACATGCTGGGCGGCGGTGTGATGATCCAGCGATTCGGTGATTTGATGCGGGGACGCAGAAGCACCGAGCGACGCATCGCAGAGAATTTTGTGACCCCCACCCTGACCGCCACGCCCGGCGACCTGAGTCTGGTGATCCCAAAGCGCATTTTGGACGGGATCATCGAAATGATCCACGCGCTGGACAAGATCGCTCCCGGCACTGCCAACGACGATACCCTGCTTTACGGTGTAGAGGTGAAGTTTTACAACATGGAGGTTGAAATCGGAACCGATCTACAGACCTGCAGTCCCGGGCTTTACGTCATTGGCGACTGCTCCGGCGTCACCCATTCTCTCTCCCACGCCTCGGCCAGCGGTATATATGTGGCGCGGCAGCTTTTGCAGAAGCTGCAATGAGCCATTTGATAAAGCAAAACAGCAGAGCAGGTCTTCCCTGCTCTGCTGTTTCTTCTGTCTTCAGCTCTGTAAAGCTAATCTGCTTTTTATCATTCCGTAACAACGGGCGGCTCGATGGGCACGGGAACGGGAATGGGATCCGCAGGATCAGGACTGACAGGCTCCGTTGGAGCCTCCGGCTTCCCCATCGAATGCAACCAGTCGGCCACGCGGCAATAGATGGTGACCATCTGCGCCCGGGTCAGCGTGCTTTCGCCGTCAAAGATCCCTTTTTCGTCAACGCCCTGCAGCAGGCCGCTCCTGACGGTCAGCAAAACAGCGTCCCGATAGGGCTCCGGGATCACACTCCAGTCGGCCACGATCTCCTCGGCCTTGGGAGGATCCAGCGCGGGGTCCAGCTGAGACGGCACCGTATCGGAGAATCTGCAGAAGAGATTGCCCAGCAGCACCGCCATATCATAACGGATCAGGGCCTTGTCAGGCGCGTCGGCCAGCTGCTCGGCGTTCTCAAACAGGCCGGCATCTCTGCCCGCGCGGATATACGGATCATACCACGGCGTACTGGGGAACGCAAGCCCCGCCTGCGTGGTTTTCAGCTCTTCCGGGAAAAAGCTGCGAGTGAGCACGGCGACGAATTCCGCAACGGTCACATCGCGCTCGGGCTCAAAACGGCGCTCGCCGGTGCCGGGATTGTAATAGCTTCCTTCCACGGCCTTGTCGGAAAAGGCCCGTTCCACAGCGGCATAGGCCCAATGTCCGGCCGCCACGTCTAAGAAGGTCCCGCCCGTGGCAAAAACAGAACAATTCGTACAGAGGAACATCGTCATCGCCAGCATCCAAGCGGCGATTTTTACCGGCTTCATAAAGATTCCTCCTTATCTGTTATTTGATTGCTTTTTAGACGGGAAAAAGGGAAAAAAGTTCCCTTTTTTGTTTCAGTTCGGTTGGGAAAGCTGCTTCTCAACGGCGGCCAGCAGCGCACAGACGCAGAAGATCTCGGCGGCCTGCTCCAGCTCGCTGACAGGGGGCAGCGAAGGCGCGATGCGCAGGTTGCTGTCCTGCGGGTCGTCGCCATAGGGGAAAGTGGCGCCCGCGCCGGTCATCACCACGCCAGCCTCTCTGCACAACTGGCTGATGCGCCTGGCGCAGCCGGGCATGGCGTCAAAGCTGATAAAATAGCCGCCCTTTGGCGTGTGCCAGCTTCCGGCGCCCGTGCCGCCCAGATTCTTTTCCAGCATGGAAAGCACCATATCAAACTTTGGCTTAAGGATGGCGGCGTGCTTTTTCATATGTGCCTCGACGCCGGCGCGGTTTTTGAAAAAGCGCACATGGCGGAGCTGGTTGATCTTATCGGCGCTGATGGTCTGGACGGACATGATCTTTTTCGCCCAAGCGATGTTGCCGTCGGAGGCCGCCATGGCCGCCACGCCGGCGCCGGCAAAGCTGATCTTGGAGGTGGAGCAGAATTCCAGCACGCGGTCTTCCGTCCCGTGCTTTTTGGCCTCGTGGAAGATATTGAGCAGCGTCTCGTGCTCGTTGGTGAGATGGTGGACGACATAGGCGTTGTCCCAAAAAATGCGGAAATCGGGAGCGACCGTCTTCATGGAGACAAAGCGGCGGACCACCTGGTCGGAATAGGTCTTGCCCTCGGGGTTGCTGTATTTGGGCACACACCAGATGCCCTTGACGGCGGGATCCTCCCCTGCCAGCCTTTCCACCATGTCCATATCGGGGCCGTCGTCCAGCATGGGAATGGGGATCATCTTCATGCCGAGCTGCTGGCAGATGGCAAAATGGCGGTCATATCCGGGGACGGGGCAAAGCCATTTGACTTTGTCAAGCTTGCTCCAAGGCGTATGGCCGGACGCGCCGAAGACCCAGAGGCGCATCATGGTATCGTACATCATGCTGAGGCTGGAGCTGCCGCCCACGATGATGTTGTCGGCGGGAACCTCCAAAATCTCGGCAAACAGCGCACGGCAGGAGGCGATGCCCTCCAAAACGCCGTAATTGCGGACGTCGGTCTTGCCGTCCATCAGCTCTTCGCTTTTGGTCAGAACGGTGAGCATGGGCTCGCACAGATCCAACTGGGCCTTCGAGGGCTTGCCGCGGGACATATCCAGCTTGAGCTCTTTGGCCTTACAGGCATCAAAGCGGGCAATCAGGTCGCGGTGCAGCGCTTCCAGCGCGGCGCGGTCAGCAGTGAGAATGTTCATCATCTTCAACCTCTTTCTTCTGTTAATCCGTAAAGCGCCGCGCCGATGGCGGTGCAGTATTCCGAGTGTTCGGGGATCAGATAATGGACGCCGTATAACTCCTCCAGCCCGGCGATGACGGGGCTGGCGGCGCGAATGCGGGAAAGAGTGCCGCTTAGAATGATCTGATCGGTCCCGTTGCCCCGGGCAGCCATCATGGCGATGATGCCCACTGTTTGAAACACCATGTTGACTACGCCCATGGCAAGGTCAGAATCGTTGGCCTCGTCGCTGATCTTGCCAAAATTAGAGGCCGTGGTCTTGTTGGTCATGTTGGCCAGCTTGTCCTTGGTGATATCGCCGATCATCAGATCGATCTTATCCACGTTTCCCTGCTCGGCCAGCTCGGTGATATGGTCGTAATTGGAGCTGCCGATCAGCTTGCCGCACAAGCCCAGGATCGTGCCGCCGCCCATGCCGGTTCCGCCAACATAGGTGATCTCGTCGCCGTTGACGCAGGTGACGGAGGTACCGGTGCCCATGCTGACCACGATGCAGTGATCCAGCCCGGAAATGTATCTGCCGCCCAGACCGATGGCGCGGAATTCGTCGACCTTGCGAACGGGAATGACGTAAAGCTCGTCCCGTAAAAAAGACGCGCCCACGCCGGTGCACATGACCTTTGAGATCTGGGAAAGCTTGAGCCCGGTCTCTTCCAAAAAGCGGCCAAAGGCGCCGTAAGCCGAGGTCAACGGGTCGCTGGCCTTGACCATGGCAGAACCCATCAGCCTGCCGTTGCTCTCCAGGCCGACGATCTTGGTGGTGCTCCCGCCGATATCGATGCCGATGATATATTCCATACGATTCTCCTGCAAATCCAGATTGTCCTGGATCAAAACTCCACGCAGCCCACGGTGCGGGGGAACGGCAGCACGTCGCGGATGTTGGCCGCGCCGGTAAGATACATGATAAGGCGCTCGAAGCCAATGCCGAAGCCGGAATGGTGGGTGCCGCCGTATTTGCGGAGCTCCAGATACCACCAGTAGTTGTCGCGATCCAGATGATTTTCCTCGATGATCTGCTCTAGCACGTCAAGCCGCTCTTCCCGCTGGGAGCCGCCGCACAGCTCGCCGATGCCGGGCACCAGCAGGTCGGCGGCCGCCACGGTCTTGCCGTCGTCGTTGCGGCGCATGTAAAACGACTTGATCTCCTTGGGATAATCGGTAACGAAAACGGGTTTTTTAAAATGCACTTCGGTGAGATACCGCTCGTGCTCGGATTGCAAATCGCAGCCCCAGAACACGGGGAAATCGAAGGCGTCCTTATGCTGCTCGAGAATGGCGATGGCCTCGGTATAGGTAATGCGGGCAAAGTCCTCTTCAAAGGCCACGGCGTGCAGCCGCTCCAGCAGGGTGTTATCCAAAAAGCGATTGCAGAACTCCATCTCGTCGGGGCAGTGATCCAGCACGTATTTGATGACGTATTTAATCATGTCCTCCTGGATGTCCATATCGCCCTGCAGATCACAGAAGGCCATCTCAGGCTCGATCATCCAGAACTCGCAGGCGTGGCGGGTGGTGTTGGATCGCTCGGCCCGGAAGATGGGGCCGAAGGTATAAATCTTGCTGAAAGCCTGGGCGAAAATTTCACCCTCCAACTGGCCGGAAACCGTTAAATAGGCGGATTTGCCAAAGAAATCCTTGGTGTAGTCAGGCTCGTTCTTCTCGTTACGGGGCACGTCGTTGAGATCCAGCGTGGTCACCTGGAACATCGCGCCGGCACCCTCAGCGTCGCTGGCGGTGATGAGAGGCGTATGGGCATAAACAAAGCCCCGCTCCTGAAAGAACTGATGAATGGCGAAAGACGCCGCGCTCCGCACTCGGAAAATGGCGTGGAAGGTGTTGGTGCGGGGGCGCAGATGCTGGATGGTGCGAAGATATTCCAGCGTATGACGCTTTTTTTGCAGGGGATAATCGGGAGGGCAGGCGCCCTCTAGCGTCAACTCGACAGCCTGCACCTCCACCGGCTGCTTGGGGTTGGGGGACTGAGCCACCACGCCCCGGACGATGACGGCGCAGCCTACGTTGAGTTTGGCGGCGGCGGCGTAATGCTCGTTTGCCGCGTCATACACAATCTGCAGGTTGCTGACCACCGAGCCGTCGTTGAGCTCCACAAAGGCGCAGGCCTTCACGTCGCGGGCAGTGCGGACCCAGCCCTGCAAAGTCACTTCTTTTCCGATGTAATCCTCCGGATGATGCAGAATCTCTCTTACCGTTGCAGCACACATAGTATTTCCTCTCGTATCGTATATTTATCATAACGGGCACGCGAATCAAAGCATTTCCCGGATGGCGCGGGAGATCTGATCGGGGCACGAGGTCTCACGAGGGCCGCAATGGACGCCCTCCAGCATATCGGCCACGTCTTTGGCGGGACGGCCGAGCATCAGAAGGCGCAGGCCCTTAAGGTTGCCGTTGCAGCCGCCCTCGATCTGGATGTCCTCCAGAATGCCGTCGTCGCTTACGGTGATCTCATACCGCCGGGAGCAGACGCCCTCGGGATAATACACAGAAGTTTTTGACATGGTGAATCCTCCTCAAATCACTGTTGATACACAGCTAATTTATCACAAATTTTCCCGTTTGTCTATGGGTTTACCCGGAATTTGGGCGGTTTCCGGCTGTATATCCCGCAAAAACTGTATTTTTCAGGACAAAAATCCGATTTCTTTTGTTTTATGTGTCAATTGACATCTTCTGCCCCAGGATTTATGATAAAAGCAGAAAAACCGATCCAAACGGGAGGCCGCGCGTATGCAGGAAAAAGAGATCCTTCATCAGATTATTGACAACTGTGACGACGCCCTGCGGGACGCTTTTTTGCGACGCATGGAGATTGCCACCCGCCTGATGGAACCGGAAAACGGGGGCGGCGATGTTTACGACCCACAGTGGGAGCAGGCCGTCCTGACGCACGTTACCACCGGTCTCTCGCCGGAGCTAACCATTAAGGCCACCTCACTGTGGCGCTCGCTGATGCGCATGAGCCGCGGCAAGCAATACCGCTATACCATTCAGCACAATCCATCGCTTCATCTTCCCCACGAGGCCGATCTGGTGGATGAACTGCGGCGCGATGGGTTGGTGCTTTGCCCCGCCGATATGGCGCGCACCGTTTCGGCGGCGCTGGGGATGGAGGTGGTCCCCTGCCACGCGATCTCGGCCGCCATCGACGCGCTGCTGGCAGATCAAGGCGATTTTGCCGCGCTGGTGGTCAACAGCTTTTACGACACCGAATGGCTTTACAGCATGATCTACGATCAGCCTCTCTATATCAATTCCTTCATCCCCCTGCCTGACGAACGGATGCTGGCGCTGTTTTCCAAAAAGCTCTTTAACGACGATTCCAACCGCATCGTCAGCGTGGCTTTTGCCATCCGGACTGCCCAGTATGGGGACCTTTCCCAGACGCTGGCCACCCTTGCCGAGGCGAAGTTCAACGTGGAGTTTCTCCGCGTAAAGACCATGGGCGCCAAATACGACGATCAAATGCTCATCAACATCGTTTTTGCCGAGCTTTCGGGCTCTCTGACGGCGCTGGACAGCCGGGCCGCCTTTTTGCAGCTGCAAAAGGAGCTGCCCTTTTTCCGGGTCATTGGCTATCGCGTGAGCTATTAAAGAATATGGATATTTCTTACCAAACCGGCGGTCAGAAGTTCAATTACCGGGTGTGTGCCCTCTTTTTGAACGACGGGCGTATTCTGGCGATGCGCGACGAACGCTCACCCTATTATTATCTTCCCGGGGGACGGGTCAAGCTGGGCGAAACGGCGGAGGACGCCATTTTGCGAGAGGTGCGGGAGGAACTGGGGATCGGCCCCCGGATCGCCCGCCCGCTCTGGCTCAATCAGGCCTTTTTTACCGAGGACGTGGATGGGCTGCGGTATCACGAGCTTTGTCTTTACTTTTTGATGGAGCACGAAACCACCGGTCTGTGGAAAAGGGGCCTGCGCTTTTCGGGATGCGAACGCCGCCATTCCCACGTGTTTGAGTGGCTGGCCTTCGAGCGGCTGGAAGAAACATACTTCTATCCCCTGTTTTTAAAGCGGGAGATTTTTTCCCTGCCTGAAACGCTGACCCTCCGCACCGATGTAGAATATCCTTCTTCGGTGCTTTTTGAAAAGGAGAGGATTTTTTGAAACAAAACCGTTTTGTGCGCCTGCTCTGCGCGGGGCTGGCGCTTTGTCTTTTAACCGCCTGCGCCATTCAGTCGGACAAGCCCGCGCCCATGGAGCCTGTTATTGTGGAGTCCAAACCCGAGCCCGTGCCTGCGGAATCCGAGCCCGTGCCTGCGGAGCCCGAGCCCGTGCCTGCGGAATCCGAGCCCGTGCCTGCGGAGCCCGAGCCCGTGCCTGCGGAGCCTGAGCCCGTGCCTGCGGAGCCCGAGCCCGTGTCTGTGGAGCCTGAGCCCGTGTCTGTGGAGCCTGAGCCCGTACCAGCGGAGCCCGAGCCCGTGTCTGTGGAGCCTAAGCCCGTACCCGCGGAGCCCGAGCCCGTGTCTGTGGAGCCTAAGCCCGTTCCCGCTGGACACTCCTTTTGCGTGGCCATAGACCCAGGCCACCAGCGCAAAGGCAACAGCGATCCCGAACCCATCGGCCCCGGTGCTTCCCAGACCAAGGCAAAGGTCGCTTCTGGCACGACGGGACGATTCTCCGGCCTGAAAGAATATGAGCTCACCTTGGCGGTAAGTCTTCTCTTGCGGGACGAACTGGAGGCCCGGGGCTATCAGGTGGTGATGACCCGCGCCGATCACGACGTAGACCTTTCCAACGCCCAGCGGGCGCAAATTGCCGCCGACGCCAGGGCGGATGTCTTTATCCGCATCCATGCCAACGGTTCGGACGACCCCTCCGCAGAGGGAGCGATGACCATTTGCATGACCAAAAACAGTCCTTATTGCCCGCAGCTTTACGATGAGAGCAGACGACTGTCCGATCTGGTTCTCGACGGGCTGACCGCCGCCACCGGGGCCAAAAAGCGCAGCGTCTGGGAAACCGACACCATGTCGGGCGTCAACTGGGCGTCCATGCCGGTGACCATCGTGGAGATGGGCTTCATGACCAACGAAAAAGAGGACCTGCTGATGGCCTCAGCAGACTATCAGCAAAAGCTGGCGTGCGGCATGGCCGACGGGATCGACGCCTATTTTGCGGCGCTGAACTGAGAAAAAAAGAAAAAGCCGCTTCGCCATCCTGCGAAGCGGCTTTTATTTTGGGTCAAAAGACTCTTTCCAGCGCGTTTTTCCAGTTGATCACGCCGTAAATATGCCCGTCGGGGCTTACGATCTCGCTGTCGGTATAAAGATAGCGGGTCAGCCGGGTCAGCGCCCCGGTCGCGGGATCATAGGTGAAAAAGCCGTCGTTATAGGCCGAGATCTGCATCTCCCGGCTGGGAAGTTTGGCTCCCATCTGGCATTTGAGATAGAGTTTGCCGCCGGCCGTTCCGATGATTTTCATGCTGGCATAATCGGAAAATTCTTCGTCCATGCGGTTCACCGTCCCGTCGGCAGCGGCGCGGTAAAGCTCGTAATTGGGGTAGGTCTCGCCCTTCCAGCCGGTATAGCGGAGCGCGTTGACGTAAGCTGCGCCGTCGGCGCCCCGAAGCGCTTTGGTGATAACGATGCCCTCGCCGATATCGATCTGTTTCCCGTCCAGCACCACGGAAGCCGCGGCAACAAAGGGCGTATAGGGCGCGGGGATCGATTCATCGGTATAGGTGATCGTGTTCACGACCTCCAGACCCTCTTCGCCCAGAGGCCTCTGTCCCTTGCTCCACGCCTCGTAAGCGGCGGGATCGGCTTCCCCGTCCCAGATATACTGTGCGCTGCCCAGACCGACGCCCGTGAAGCTCAGGCGGAAAAACTCCGTCCTGTCCCGAACGGTAAAGCTGTTTTCCGCGCCCTCGATGGGCACGCTCTCACAGATCGTTCGGACAAAATAAGCTCCCTCGTCATTTTGCGCATAGGGCTCCAGAATCACGTTCCGGTTGCTGTCGATCCCGGCGTGAATGGAAAAGCGGCGCTGGGTCTGCGACCAATCCACGTTCCAGTTGAACGCCTCATGAGCAAAGCGCCAGGTCATGGGGAAATATGTGACGCCGCGGAAATTGAGCAGCGGATATTCCTCCCGGGCGTTATCGATCGCCTTCCCGTTGATGTAGACGGGATAAGAGGGCAGCACGGCGGTGACCCGCTTGCCGTTGGACGCCGCAGGATAGGTGGGAAGCTCGCTGTTGTTATAAGAAATGCCGGTATAGGCGATAAAGAGCCCTTCCCCTTCGATCCAACTGGAGGTCAGCGACAGCAGGCGGCAATAATCCCACGTCATCGGAAAATAGGTGATGTCTTTATAACTGATGGGCGGATAAAGCGAGCGGGCGTAATCTACCTCCTGATATTCCAGCTCCCAGGTATAGTCGGGAATGACGACAGTGACGGTGTTCCCTGCGGCGAAAACCGGCAGGGCGCAAAGCATCACGGCGCACAAAAGCACAAGAGCGACCTTTCGTTTCATTGCGGAAGCCTCCTTTTCACATTCGCAGCTGCAACCATTGTAAAAACATTATACCACTTAGATGATGCCGCTGCAATACCCCCACTTATTTACAATTTATTCAAAAAGAAGCGGGCGTTTGCCCGCTTTTATGGTTCCGCATATCGCTCCAGAAAGCTGTGAGTTTCGCCGCCGGATTTATAGCCGGGAAAGGTGTCCAGACAGACGGCGTGGACACTGTTGAAAATGCTGATCTCGATGTTGGGATTGGTCTTCTTCAGCTCCCGCAAGAGGGTTTTGACCTCCTGCCGCTTGCTGCCGTTTTCCAGCGCGGCGTTGCGCTGGGCCACGCTGCAGGCGCACCGGAGAAAGGTCAGCCCGTGATAACGGGCCCAGGCGATGATGTCCGCTTCCCGTACCCGGTAAAGGGGGCGGATGAGCTCCATACCCTGAAAATTTTGGCTGTGAAGCTTGGGCGGCATGGTTTGAAGCTGACCGCCGTAAAACATGCTCATCACCGCAGTTTCGATCACGTCGTTGAAGTGATGGCCCAGCGCGATCTTGTTGCAGCCAAGCCGCCTGGCCTCGGCATACAGATTGCCCCTCCGCATACGGGCGCAGAGATAGCAGGGTGACGAGCCTCCGCCGGCCTTTTCCGCCGATTGGAACACGTCGGTCTCAAAAAACGTCAGCGGGATACGGAGCAGCGCGGCGTTATGCTCGATCAGGCGGCGGTTTTCGACGTTGTATCCGGGATCCATACAGAGAAAAACCGCTTCAAAGGGCGCCTCACCGTGACGCTGCAACTCCTGCATCAGCTTGGCCATGAGCATGGAATCCTTGCCGCCGGAAATGCAGACGGCAATCCTGTCGCCCGCCTGTACCAGTTGATATTGCTGAATGGCGGTGATAAAGGGGCCCCAGAGCTCCTTCCGGTATTTTTTAATCAGGCTGCGTTCCGCCTGCTGCCAGAGTTCCATCGGACGCATCGTTTTTCCTCCCAAGACGGCGATTCGCTCACGGACGTTCAGCGAAAGACCGCTCCGCCTGCCGGAAACAGTCCTTCGTCAGATCTTTTATCACCTCGGCGGCAAGAATCATCCCCACCACCGAGGGCACAAAGGCCGTAGAACCCGGCGTGCTGCGCCGGGAACCCATTCTTTCCTCTTCCGCGGGAACGGGAAGGGGGTTCAGCGCCTCCTCCTGAGAATAAACCACCTTGAGATGGGCGATCCCCCGCTTTTTCAGTTCCCGCCGCATAACCCGCGCCAGCGGACAAACCGAGGTCTTGCTGATGTCGGCCACGCGAAAGGCGGTGGGATCCAGCTTGTTGCCCGCGCCCATGGCGCTGATGATGGGCACATTCACCGCCTTTGCCCGAAGAACAAGCTCCAGCTTGCCGGAAACGGTGTCGATGGCGTCGATGATATAATCGTATTGGGTAAAATCAAAGCTGTCTGCCGTTTCCGGCAGGAAAAAGGTGGGATAGGTACGCACATCGCAACTGGGCGCGATGTCGGCCAGCCGCTTCCGGGCGGCTTCCACCTTATACATTCCCAACGTCTGATGGGTGGCGATGATTTGGCGGTTCAGATTGGAAAGAGCCACCGTGTCGCTGTCGATCAGATCCAGCGCGCCCACGCCGCTGCGGGCCAGCGCTTCTACGGCGTATCCGCCGACACCGCCGACACCGAAAACGGCCACTCGGCTGCGGGCCAGCTTTTCCATGGCGGCGTCACCCAGCAAAATCCTGGTGCGGACAAAGGGATCCGGCATGTGCTCGCGCTCCTTTCAAAAATGGTCACGATTCAGTTTAGCAAACCCGGGGGCGGCTGTCAAGCAAACAAAAAACGCCCCCGCTGCTGCGGGGACGCTTCTGACTGCGCTTAAAGATAGAACACATGGTCTCCGATGACGGCATAGACCTGACGATGCCGGGAGGCCCAGCAATACTGATGGGCGCGCTTGGTGGCAAAAAACAAGCAGTTGGGAGCGGTGACGTAGCCCTCGAGGGCCAGTTTGGCCGCCAGCTCACATTCGGCGGTGGGCGTGCGGAAAATGCTCTTATCGGACTTGGTGATGAACTGAATGCCGCTGTGGGTGTCGTAGATCACGTCATGCACTGTGTTGGGGAACATATCGCTGGCCTTGCGGTTGAGAACCACATTGGCCACAGCAACCTTGCCGTCCAGCTTCTGGTTGCCCGCCTCGTGATAGACAATGCGGGTGAGCCAGAGCAGCTCGTCGGCGTCATAAAAGGTCTCGCCGGATTCCAGCACAGCGCCGCCGGTAAGCGACGCCACCCGCTCGGCGCTGTTCCACGCCACCTCGCAGGTAAAGATCTTGGCGGCGGCACGGAGGGGGATCATGGCGTTGCCTTCCACAGCGCAGCAGGGCTGATCCATATAAAAGCTGCGTCCGTTGGCGTTGACCAGGCGGCTGCTCTGGGTAAAGTCGGCGGTCAGCTCGCTTCCGCGGGTCACAGAGATCGCCTTTTTAGCGGCGTTCCAGCCCACGCTGCAGCCCATGGCTTCAAAAAAGCTGCGCAGCGGGACATAAGTCACGCCGTCGATGGTGCGGGCATAGGTTTCAAGCGCCAGGGTCTCGCCGTTGAACACAACGGCGACCGCGTTGGGGTCGGTAACGGCCGGGACCTCTTCGGTCACGGTTTCCGCTTCTTCTTCTGTGGTTTCTTCTTCGGGTACTGTTTCGCCTTCCGCAGGCTCTTCAGCTGGTTCTTCCTCACCTTCCGTCAACACGATCTCCTGATCCGTCGGATTGGTAACGGGGACGATGATTTCCCCGCCGGAAAGAACCTCGGCCGTGGGGGGCTGGCCTTCCGCGGCGATGTTCAGAGGCGAGCCGGCCAGCGCAGTCACCGGCGCCACCGTCATCACAGTGCACAGGAAGATGGCCAGAAGGCGCTGGTGTCGTTTCACACGTTTCAATAAATTCACTTCCTTACTTTGCGTGGGTTGTTACTAATTCGTTGTTCTTGTAACTGAATTGTAACGGTTTTCATGATATCACAAAATCCGGAATTGTCAAGGAAAACCATTCTCTCATCCCGCGGATAAATTTGATTTTCTGCTATAATCACTAAATTTCATTTCGTATTTTTGTTTAAATTTAACTATAGATTTGGCGAATTTCGGCACAATGCACAATTCAAAATTTGGAACTATTTCCCATCCTTCATTCTGAACATCAGCGGATTTCTCTTTGAAAACAGGGCCTTTTTTAATATTTTCATTCCACTTTCCGGAAGAAAAAGGCGCGGCGAAAATGCCGCGCCGGGCAGGCTTTTCCACATTGCGGAAGCGCCGGAAAAAACCGCCTTTTTTCTAATATTATATTATGCAAAGCCGCGGATTATTCTTCCCGTTTAGATTTTTTTGCCGGAAATCCTTCACTGCCGCGCACGTCGGTGCGCTTCGTTCCGGGAAGCATCCGCCGGGCCGCCAGCCGATAGATCGGGAAACCCTGCTCTGAAAAATTGCGCTCGTATTCCGTCATCACGTTGGGGGTATCGGTGCGGTGCAGGTCGAAGGTCACTTCGAACAGCCCGTAGCCGAACTGACTGAAATAGCAGACGGAATCCTCAAACAAACCCTTGTTGTCGGTCTTGAAGCAAATCTCGCCGGTCTCCTTCAAAATGCTCTGATAGACAGCCAAAAACAGCGGATGGGTCAGGCGGCGCTTGTGCTGCCGCTTGGGCGGCCAAGGGTCGGAAAAATTGAGATAGATGCGGTCAATCTCGCCCGGCGCGAAAATATCGCCCAGCAGCGACGCGTCGGCCGAAAGAAACAGCACGTTGCGCAGGTCGGCTTCCTTCGCCTTTTCCATGGCCATCAGCAAAACGCTCTCCACACGTTCCACGGCGACGAAGCACCGTTCGGGGTTTTGCCTGGCCATCTCGGTGATGAAGCTGCCCTTGCCGCAACCGATCTCCAATTCCAGCTCGGCCCCCTCCCCTGCGCCGAATCGGGCGCGCCACGCGCCGCGCAGCCCCTCGGGCCCGTCCACCAGCCAGGGCGCGCAGGCCGCCATTCGGGTATCCAGATTCTTCTTTTTC
Source organism: Clostridia bacterium (assembly GCA_017455565.1). Taxonomy (GTDB): domain Bacteria; phylum Bacillota; class Clostridia; order Oscillospirales; family Butyricicoccaceae; genus UBA4644. The sequence continues at coordinate 1,504 of JAFSZV010000035.1, read as the reverse complement.
CGCATCCGCATAAGCGATCTCCTGTTCATCGTTCTGATACCGTTATTATACAGGAAACATCCCGAAAATACAAGAGCCGGGTCGCGGCCCCGCGACGCCTTTTCCGGCAAACAGAGGCCTGTCCGGATGCCGGGCGCATCCGGGAATGCCGCGGCGACGGCGGTGCTTGAAAGATCGATCTTCTCAGAATTTTAGCGCTTATTCTCGATTCTTCTTAAATATTTTTCTTATTTAATAAATAACAAAAATTTTTGCTTTTTATTGTGCATATTTCCGGTTTTGCCAATGTTGCCGGCAAAAATCTTGATTTACAATTTTTTCTTATTATAATGAAAGCAGGAGCGGTCTTTTCCGCTTCCTGCTATTACTTTATATTGGGAGGGAATCGTATGACATTGTTCGAATCGTGGTTTGGGCACACATTGATCGCACCTGACAATGTATGGGGTCTTTTGGCTGTTATGTGTCTCGGCGTCGCATTCTCCATCTGGCTGGAACAGAAGTATGCCTGGGCCTCCAAAATCTCCGGCGCCATCATTGCGCTGATCCTGGCTATGGTGTTGGCAAACATCGGCGTCATTCCCACCAGCTGCGTGCTGTACGACGACATCGTCTGGGGCATGATCGTTCCCATGGGCATTCCCCTGCTGCTGCTGCAGTGCAACATGAAAAAAATCTGGCGCGAAACCGGCCGTATGCTCACCATCTTTTTGATCGGCGCCGTCGGCACCGTGGTGGGCGCCTTTGCGTCCTATGCGATTCTGCACGGTCCCTTCGGCGACGCACAGGGATTGGCAAAGGTTGCGGCCATGATGACCGGCTCGTACATCGGCGGCGGCGTCAACTTTGCCGCCATGGCCTCCCAGTATGCTGCCGGTGAAGATCTGACCGCGGCGGCCACGGTGGCCGATAATCTGCTGATGGCGGCCTATTTCTTCGTGCTGATCGCATTTGCAGGCATGCGCTTCTTCCGCAGAAATTACAAGCATCCGCTGATCGACGAGGTGGAATCCGGCGCCGGCAGCCGGGACAAGGCGCAGACGCAGGCCGCCTCCTTCTGGAGCCGCAAGGACATCTCCCTGAGGGATATCGCCTTCAACATCGCCTATTGCGTCATCGTGGTCTGGGTCGCCCGTATGATCGCCGGCCTGATCTCCGGGCTGGTGCCGGAGAATCCCGGCCCCTTCATGGACTTCATCGGCAAGTTCTTCGGCAGCCAATACGTGTGGATCACCACCATCTCCATCGCGGTGGCCTCGCTGTTTGACCGGCAAGTGGAAAAGCTTCACGGCTCGCAGGAGATCGGCACCTATCTGATCTACCTCTTCCTGTTCGTCATCGGCGTTCCCGCGAACATCATGACCGTCGTGACCAAGAGTCCGCTTCTGCTGGTCCTCACCGCCATCATGGTCCTGATCAACATGATTTTCTGTTTCCTGGCAGCCAAGCTGTTCAAGTTCAATCTGGAGGACGCCATTATCGCCTCCAACGCCAACATCGGCGG